>NZVX01000052.1 GCA_002698265.1 Chloroflexota bacterium
TGTCGGGACCATGACAGGGTCGCATCTCGATTCGTTGCCGTCGGCGACCATGCCCTGGGGACGATGGAAATCGCTTCACCCGGACACACTATTGCTCACTGGCGTCGAGGGGGACTGGAAACCCTTTTTGCGCGGCCCTCCTACGGCAACCGTATTGGGAGCAGGTACCAAGAAATCGTGAACGATGATCAGTTCGCTTTCCCGCTGGACAAAGAGAAACTTGACGGACGGCTTCCCGCCGGCGAGATGGTCCTGACCGTGGAGACGGGCGGCGCGATGACGGCGTTCCCGTTGACCGCGATCGGCGAAGGCGCGGTCAATGCCGAAGTCGGCAGCGAGGTTGTCGTGGTCTTTACAGAGGCTGGAGGCCTGTCGGTGGCGGCGTTCTCCAGAACATTGGACGGGCAAGCCCTCAGTTTCGACCCTCAGGGAGATGGAAGGTTCACCGACCGGGAAACGGGCAGCACCTGGGACTTCGCCGGCCGGGCCGAGGACGGGCCATTGGCCGGCAGCCGCTTGGACCGGGTGAGCAATCGCAGGTCGTTCTGGTTCGCTGTTGCCATATCGTTTCCCGGTGTAAAGATACACACTCCCTAGCCAGTTTTCCGGTCCGGCAACCTGCTTTCCTTCAACTGGACCGCAGTACGTAGCTGTGGTTCGGCGAGACACGTAGAAAAACAGTGTATCCGGCGTCGAAATCCGCTTGACACTCCCATGCCCATATGATAAGTTGCGCACGCCTAAAAACGGGCGGATTTTAATCAAACGAACGGGTAGACAACCAGACCACACCTGTCCCTTTAAGAGAGTCTCTTCATGGAATCCATTATCGTTGCCCTCGCCGCGGGGGGCGCTGCCTTATTATTTGCTGCTTTAACCGCCTTCAATGTTCTGCGTGCCGATCCTGGGAACCAGCGCATGCGGGCCATCGGCGACTCGATACGAGAAGGCGCCGGAACATTCTTGCGCCGGGAATATCTCGTCCTGACGCCATTCGTCATAATCGTCGCCGCCGGACTCTGGGTCCTGATCGACTGGTGGACGTTGAACGACTCGGACGGTGGAGGTTGGGGAATATTCACGCTCGTCCCGAAAACAGCCATTGCCTATTTGGCGGGCACGATCTGTTCGGCCACCGCCGGATTCATCGGCATGAGCGTTGCGGTTAGGGCCAATGTACGCACCGCAGCCGCCGCCATGCACGGTTTGAACCCAGCCCTGCGCATCGCCTTCTCCAGCGGCTCAGTCATGGGGATAACTGTGGTGGGCATCGGCCTTCTGGGCGTGACCATCCTATACGTGATCTTCCAAGACGTGACTGTGATCGCCGGGTTCGGCATGGGCGCCAGCTCGATCGCCCTCTTCGCCAGGGTTGGTGGAGGGATCTTCACCAAAGCCGCCGACGTTGGTAGCGACCTGGTCGGAAAGATCGAAGCTGGGATCCCCGAAGACGACCCCCGGAACCCCGGCGTCATCGCCGACAACGTGGGTGACAACGTGGGCGACGTTGCCGGGATGGGCGCCGACCTGTTCGAGTCCTACGTGAGCTCGATCATCGCCGCCATGGCCCTGGCCGCCGCGGCTAGTTGGAAAGCCGACGCGGCTGTGTTGCCTCTGATGTTGGCCGGCGCGGGAATCGTGGCCGCCATCCTGGGCACGTTCATGGTGCGCAGCAGCGAGCAGGCCGATTTCGGCCAACTGCTCTGGGCGCTGCGGCGAGGAATCTACGCCTCCGCGATCCTGTTGGTGGTTTTCGCCCTCGTGATCGTCCTTTCCTTGGACATGGAGATCACCTGGTTCTGGGCGATAGTTACCGGCTTGGCGGCAGGCTTGATAATCGGCACGTCCACTGAGTACTACACCTCCTACGAGTACAAGCCGACTCAGCAGGTGGCCGAGACTTCGCAGACCGGCGCCGCGACAGTGATGATTAGCGGTATCGCAACCGGCATGATCAGCACTGTGATTCCGTTGATTGCCGTGGGCCTCACCATCATCATCGCCTTTGAGCTAGCCAGCTTCTACGGAGTTGCTTTGGCCGGTGTTGGACTCTTGTCGACCTTGGGAATCACACTGGCCACTGACGCCTACGGCCCTGTGGCCGACAACGCCGGCGGCATCGCCGAGCAAGCCCAACTTGATCCCGAGGTTAGGGAGCGCACCGACGCCCTGGATGCCCTTGGCAACACTACGGCGGCCACCGGCAAGGGTTTCGCCATCGGATCGGCCGCGTTGACCTCCCTGGCGCTGCTGGCGGCGTTCGCCATCGCCGCTGAGATCACAGAGATCAACCTGCTGGATCACACGATCATCGTGGGCGTGCTATTCGGCGCCATGCTGCCGTTTCTGTTCTCCGCCTTCACCATGAAGGCTGTGGGCCGGGCTGCAATGTCCATCGTTAACGAAGTCCGCCGTCAGTTCCGGGAGATTCCTGGTCTCATGGAGGGGACAGCTGATCCCGATTACACCGAGTGTGTGGACATCGCGACCAAAGGCGCGCTGAAGGAGATGATCGTCCCTGGCCTCATGGCGGTGGCGGCTCCGTTGGCCACCGGGTTCGTCCTGGGCGTTGAGGCCCTGGGCGGCATGCTC
Organism: Chloroflexota bacterium; assembly: GCA_002698265.1. Lineage (GTDB taxonomy): Bacteria > Chloroflexota > Dehalococcoidia > Lucifugimonadales > UBA3495 > UBA9611. Next base: position 2,593 of record NZVX01000052.1, read on the forward strand.
ATCGGCGCAGTGGGGTCAGGCTTCATGCTGGCCATCATGATGGCCACTGCCGGCGGCGCATGGGACAACGCCAAGAAATACGTGGAACTGGGACACTACGGCGGCAAGGGCTCCGATGCCCACAAGGCTGCGGTGGAGGGCGATGTCGTCGGCGACCCCTTCAAAGACACTTCAGGCCCGTCCCTGAACATCCTCTTGAAGCTCATGGCCATCGTGTCTCTGGTGTTCGCGCCAGTGTTCCTAGAGATCACCCCNCTGATCGANAAGGTCACTTAAGCAAAACCAAGCAGTTAAAAAAGGGCCGGTCAATCGACTGGTNCCTTTTTTAGTNCTGGAGTCCGGGTAACCGAGGTATTCACCATCCGCTCGTNGTGAGCCCGTNGAACCACCGCANCGCAACAGATTTGGTCTCTTAGGAATGTTAGCCCCCANTCTAGCCNTCNCCCTGGTTTATNGAGAGAGGGAATTTCCGTGTGTGTCTGGGGATTCTTGAGNGTGGTGTAGGCGCGGGTTTTAACCCGTCGGTTTCCTCAACCGTCATCTTTGTAGAAATTGGCGGAATTTCAGGGATGGCAGGAGCAGGTTCTCCATTACCGGCACTAACGTTTTCCCCACAGGAAACAGCGGGTTGAAAACCCGCGCCTACGGGCAATCGATCTGGTCGCCGTGCGCTCGTGGCGTCCTTTCGTGGAAGGACTGGACACGAACCTTGTCTTGCCGAGCATCTTCGAGGGTCTCAGGATGAGCGGGACTGTGAGTCCGCCTCCAGGTCAACTATCCAGCCCGTGGCGTCTTCCCCATCCACTTGCAGAATTCCAATGGTGCCTAAGGAGCCCCGTTTGTGGCGTTTTCCGGGGTAGGTTGGGCTGCCGGGGTTCATGATCAGGACCCCGTCCCAGTCCATGACCAGCTCTTCGTGGGTGTCGCCGAATAGGACCACGTCTACCGGCTCCTTGAACTTGCGGGCTAGGATCTCCCGCCCGTTGCCTTCGGGCAGTGCCAACTCGGATCCGTCGGGACTGGTGGGGATCTTGGGGCCGGGCCATTGGATATCGTGAATCATGCCGATGGACACGCCTTCAACCTTTACCACCCGGGTGGTCATGGCGAGCCTGTCGCCGTCTTCCAATGGGTCCTCGTATCCCCGCACGGCCAGAAGTGGGGCAACTTCTTCCAGGTAATCCAGGACTCCCAGGCATTCAAGGTCGCCGCAGTGGAGGATCATATCCACCCCGAGCAGCGCGTCCAGTATCTTCACTGGCAGGTCACGCCCGCTGCCCGCCGAGTGAGTGTCGGAGATCACGCCGATCTTGACTGCCACTAAGCGCCTGCCTGGGGAGCGAGGGCTTTGATGGTGCGGTTAATGGCGTCGAAGTCAGCCCCGTGGGGGAAGATGACGACTGGGATGTCGACGCCTGCTTGCCGGAATTTAGTCATCTGGTCCCGGCATTGTTGAGCGTCTCCCAACACGGCAACGCTCTCCAACATCCGGTCCGTTACCGCGGCGGCGGCCTTCTCCCGGTCTCGGGAGTTCCAGGCGCCCCGGATCTTCTGGGATTCGTTGGCGAACCCGGCGCGGCGGAAACTCTCGAAATAGAAAGTCCCCATGCCGCCGATGTAATAGGCCATGTGGGCTTTCAGCAGTTGCTCGCCAAGGGCTACGTCTTCCGGCGTGTCGCCGGTGTAGCACATCAGATAGGGCGCGACTGTCACATCCGAGATGCTCCGACCGGACGTGGCCGCTCCTTGGTTGACCTGCTCCAACAGATCAGGCAGCCGTTCCCGGTTGGCCCAAACGGGCAGCCAGCCGTCGGCCACCTCGCCGGTCAGAGCTAGGTTCTTTGGACCCAGACTGGCGAGGTAGATGGGCAGCCGCTCCTGCACCGGCGGAGAGATCATCCGGAACCGTTCCATCTGGTAGAACTTTCCCTGGTGGTTCACGGGGGTGCCGCTCAGAGCCTTGCGGATGATCTCGACGTATTCACGGGTTCGGCCCAGGGGAAAATCGAAAGGTACGCCGTGCCACCCCTCGACCACGACTTTTCCGCTACTGCCCAACCCCAAGATGGCTCGGCCCTTGGACATGATGTCCAAAGAGGCGATACTCTGGGCGATGAGCGCCGGGGTCCGGCTGAACACGTTTACGATACCGGTGGCCAGGCCGATGTTCTGGGTATTGCAAGCGATCATGGCCAATATGGTAAAGGCGTCACGTCCCCACGATTCCGCGGCCCAGAATGAGTGGTAGCCTTGCTCGTCGGCGAGTTTGGCTATCGCGATCAGTTCTTCGTCGGAGGTTTCGCTCCTGGTGTTGATGGATAGTCCGATCCGGTCCATGGACGGCTCCCGCGGCAAAACTTAATTCTAGCCGCGTGTGGATTATAGGGGATATGAGGCGTGGCGTGCCAGGAAATGGGTTGCCAGCCGCGAAGGCGCCGGTTATCGAAACGCGCGAAGGGCTTTAGTTGCGGCTTTCCCAGAGGGTGAAATAATCGGGTGAGTCGCTCTTAAGTGCGTCCGCCATCTGCTGTTCGTTGACCTTCTGCATGATGACGGTTTCCCTTTCTACCAGATCGGCGATGGTCTCACCCCACCGGTCCGACACAGGTCCCTGGAAACTGCTGTGGATCAGTTCTTTCAGGCCGTCGAGGATATTTTGGGCGTGGGAGGTCAGAGCGCCGCCGCTGACCACGTAGACAACGACTGACGGAATCTCGTCTTCATTATCCACCTGCACTCCCAGCCGGTCCAGGATAAATGTCATCGCGATATCCCGCACCGATTCCTCGATGCTGACCGGAAGGTTCATGAAGTGGGAAAAGAGGAAGTCGCTGGACGAACGCAACGTTTCCGAGAATTCGGCCTCGACGGTCCGGTAGAATTCTTCGTCAAATACGTCGTCGGTGTTGAGCAGCATGACCTGGGGTCTTCTTCCCGGGAGTCTATGACCAGGAATTCAGGCAGATGTGGGAAGATGCAGAGCTGTATGCCGGGCCGCGCGCCGCCCGGCAAATGTGGGTTGAACAATTCTTCCATCTGGTCTGCTTTCTCCACGTCTGAAACGCTAAGGAGGGGTGAAGAATATCTAAGTGGGGCGGATTGCCGCCGCATTAATACTTTAACCTCAGCCAGGGCATTAACCCAGCCTGACGCCGCCGCCGGTCGGCTGGTGGCCGAACGGCTAAGAGATGTTCGAGATGTCCTGCATCTGCTGGTAGAGCCAGTGATTGATGTCTTCCCGGCAGACCGATTCAAGCATTAGGGTTGCCCGGTTTTTCCGGTCTTCGGCCGACATGGTGATTGCCTGGTGCAACGCCTCCATGGTGCCCTCAATGTCGGTGGGCGAAACGCTGAGGGCGCCGTCGGCAAGCTGTTTGTAAACGCCGCTGCTGTGGGACAGGACCAATACGCCGTCGCGGTTGTTGACCACCGGGCCTTCCTTGGCCACCAGGTTCATGCCCTCGATTATGGTGTTCACCAAGAGCACGTCGTAGAGCTTCATGCCGGCGATGGCCTGAGTGTAATTGTTCTCGATGAAGGGCACGATGGGCTGCCAGTCGTCGGTGCCGTGGTTATTATTGATCTGCTGCACCACTTGCTGTATCTCGTCCATGTACCTCTGGTACTGACGTATGTGGGTGCGGGACGGCACCAAGAAAGCGAGGAATTTGACCTTGCCCTTCAACTCAGGGTAGCGAGTCAGCATCAGTTCATAGGCCCGGAAGCCGCGGACGATGTTCTTGTTGGGCTCGGCGCGGTCGATACGGACGATCGTAGCGTCGCCGGTGTCCTCTGCCAGCCTTGTTTCATAGTCCAAGGCCCGTGGGGTGTTGGCGATGCGCTGCACCTCCTCCACGTTGATGGAGATGGGGTAGATCTTGACTGAAGTCGCATGGCCTTTCAGGTCGACGGTGTGATTATTCCGGTCCACAGACGCATCGGGAACGAACTCATCAACCGTGTCCAGGAAGCACCGGACATCGCCGATGGTCTGGAATCCCAACAGGTCGGTGGCGCACAGAGACTCGCAGATGCGCCGTGTAATGTAGTCCGGAATCATGTGCCAATACTGAGGCGTGGGCCAGGGGATGTGGATGAAGTGCTGTATCACAGCGTCGGGCACGCCTTGGCGGACGAATTCGGGCATCAAGTACAGGTGGTAATCGTGGCCGATGACGATCGGCGCCTGCTCCAGGGCCCGGGCCTCTTCGATCACCGCATTGGCGAATGCTTGGTTCACTGGGATATAACCCGTTTCCCAGGCGTCGTGCACGGCGGCATCGACGTTGGGGTTGTAGGGCGGGTTCCACATGTAGTGCTGCAGGAACCAGAGGAGCGGGTTGCACAGGATATTGTAATACTTGTGGTAGACCCGCCTGGGAGTTACCACGTAACGCAGATTGATCTTGTGGCCGGGGAGCGGGGATCTCAGGTGGGGGGCCTGGCCGTTGCCGGAAACGACCCGGTCTCCCTCGCCCATGGCGCTGGCCACCCAGGTGAACTCGAATTTCTGGGCCATTGAACTGAAGGCGGTGACCACGCTGCCGCTGCCGCGGCGAGCCTCGGGACGGCCATCGCCGGACATCTGGTGCTCAACCGGGCCGCGGTTGCTCACCAAGATCATGGGCCGTTTCGAAAAAAGGGCTTCGCAAAGCTCGTTGAGTTCCGCTATATCAGCCATGCTGCGTTTCTGTCAGGATCCTTTTTAGCATCCCGTCACCTAAGTCGGAGTCAAATCTAGCTGGCGCTGTTTGTTCCGAAAATATTTTGATTTGTAATGGAATCCACCGAATCAATGCCAATTATGCACGTTTCGGTAATATGATTTCCCAAGTATTGCAGGCTAGTCGACACTATCACCGGCAGATTCCTGTGTCAACATAACTGATATTACCGGGCTCTCAGCCTAACACGTTCCGCCCCGCCAACTTGGCGATGGCCGGGACCACTTCACCCAGCCCAGAAACGGTGATGTCCGGTTCGGATTCCGGGTCGCTGGGGTCCTCCCTCTCGTAGAACCCTGAGATCCAGACCGTCTTCATGCCGCAACGTTTGGCGCCTACCACGTCGTTTATCACATGGTCGCCCACGTGGATGGTCTGACCGGGGTTTGCGCCCAACGCCCGTAGCGTAATCATGAATATCTCACTGGCAGGCTTGGCGATTTTGACCTCGTCAGAGAACGTCAACGTATGGAAGTAGCCCAACATTCCCCGCTCCTCCATGTAGGAACGGAATGTGTACCCGGGCGTCATTCCGGTGTTGGAGATCAGCCCGATCTTTAGGCCCATGTCCTTGATCCCTTGAAGTACTTCGACCGCGTCGGAATGGGCCGGCGGCGGATGGACCAAGAACGAGTCCGCGTAATATTCGGCGATCTCATCCATGAACCCACTGTCCAGACGTCCGGCCAGGCCGGGTTCGATGTGGTCCACGAATATGGAGACCTGCTCCCGGAAGTCCACGTCGAGACCTCCGTCCCGGACATCCCGGCACTGCTGGAAGCAGGACATGTAGGCTCCCCGGATGTGCTCAAGGTCAAAGTCGCTGCCAAACTTGGCCAGGGCTGATTGGGCGCCTTCAAGGCGGATCAGCGCGCGGGCCTCTCCCAACTCCCTTTCGTCCAGCAAAAGGGTCTGCCAAAGGTCAAATGTCACGGTGGTGATTTCCGCCACTGCCGCCGACTCCCCGCATCTACCGGCCCCGTCGATTCGATCTAGACATAACGTCCAAGGCCGTAGAAGGATTCTACACGAAATACGAAGCAGGCCAGCCATGCGGTTCAACCGGCATGGAGGGCGATTCAGCGGGCTACAGGACCTGCGGTTAGTGCGCTACAGGGGCGGGCGGCGGGTATGCCAGTCGGTGGCCTGTTCGTAGGCGTGGGCGGCGCGCAGCACAGTCAGTTCGTCAAAGGGCTTTCCCGCCAGTTGCAGGCCGATGGGCAGTCCTGTATCTGAGAAGCCGCAGGGGATCGATATGGCCGGGAATCCATTGATGTTATAGGGCCTGGTGTACTGGGTGAGCGCGCCGACAACTCCGATCTCTTGTTCCCCTGCCAATACTCTGGGCGCCAGAAGCTTCGGGGCGGTTACAGGCTCGGTGGGACCGGCCAGCAAGTCAACGTCGTCCAGCAGTCTTCGTCCTTCCTGGTCCAGAAGGGCCCTGGCTTGCTGTGCCCTTATGTAGTCGGCGGCGCTGATGAACAACCCCGCCTCCAGACGCTGCCGGACCGGCTCATAGAGCTGGTAGCCGTCTTTCTCCAACAGGTCCCGGTGATAAGCGGTGGCTTCCGCCATGAGCACCGTGCTGGAGATTGCTTGGGACTGATTAAACATGGGGAACGAGACTTCTTTGACCTCTGCTCCCATGCTCTCGAGCATGCTGACTGCGTCGAGCACCGCCTTTCTCACCTGCGGGTCCAAAGGCGCCTCGAAGTATTCCTTGGGCATGCCGATGCGCAGCCCTCGCACGTCACCCGTCAGTGCCGTGGTGTAGTCGGGGATGTCGACCTTCGCTGAGGCCACGTCTTTAGGGTCATAGCCGGCGATGATGTTCATGGTGATGGCGGCGTCTTCCACAGTGCGCACCATGGGGCCGGGGTGGTCCAGAGACCAGGACAGTGCGGTCAGTCCCCAGCGGCTGACCAGACCGTAGGTGGGCTTGAGGCCGACGATGCCGCAAAGCGCGGCCGGGATCCGAATGGAACCGCCGGTGTCGCTGCCGGTGGTGATGGTGCACTGGCCTGCCGCGGCGGCCGAGCCGGAACCCCCACTGGAGCCGCCGGTGACCATCTCTGGGTTCCAGGGGTTGTGCATGTGACCGTAGTCGGGGTTCTCGCCAGTCGGGCCATATGCGAACTGGTGCATGTTCAGCTTGCCCAGGAGAATCGCTCCCGCCTGTTGGAACTTAGCGGCCACGGTGCAGTCTTCCTCGGGAATGAAGGTGTCGAATATCTTGGAGCCTGAGGTCGTGCGGACCCCGCCGGTGTTGTACAGGTCTTTCAGCCCCACGGGTATCCCGTGGAGCGGGCCTTTGTACCTGCCGGCCTGGATGTCTTTCTCGGCCTGGCGGGCGGCGGTCCGGGACTCCTCAGCCAAAAGCGTGATGAACGAGTTCAGCACCGGCTCGGTGGCCTCGATCCTGGCCAGATGGGCGTCGATTATCTCAACGGGGGAGACCTCTTTGTTCTTGACCAACTTCGAGAGGTCGCCGGCGCTCATGTAGCAGATTTCAAGTGTGTCCATCAGGGCATTGCCTCCCAGGGGTGTAGGGCTTGCTGAACGTCGATCGTGGATCAGTCCGTGGGCGGTATGAAGGCCATGTCGGGTTCGGCGCCAGAGACGTCGATCTCCCGGATGTTCTTGGCGCTGATGTAGACCCCGCGCACCTGTGAGTAAAGTTCGTCAAGATAGGCCGGTTCACCGTCAACATCCAGCAGTTTCGCCAGGAGGTCGAACTCTTCCCGTGATAGCTGTTCCGAGGCCATGTCGTCATCTCCGGTGGGCCAATCTGGGTCGCAGCCATTATGACCGTGGTTGAATCTTCTGGCAATCACGCTCCACACCCCTAACAACGAGACGCCGGAATCCGGCCGTGGGCCGCGACTTGGAAATAAGGGGCAAGTTGCTATAATTATTCCAGTGATATCTGAGACGTACATGCAGGCCCGAATTGCAGTCCGATAATAACTTGCCGTGGCGGTCCGGAGGACCCAGCGACAACCCGCTGGAGTAGTCTGTGGGTGAAACTTCCTACCCCAGAGAAGGAACGTCTTTTTGCTCCCAGTGCGGCTGGCATTGGGGAACGGGACAGAACTTCTGCCCTCAATGCGGCTACTTCTCCGCTGGGATCGCCGCGCCGGAGTTAGGCGCCCCCGCTGATCGTGCCGGCCAGCGACTGGGGGCCGTGGCCTGGGGCGGCTGGCAGATCGCCGCCGGGATAATCGTCGTCATGATCTCCCTGTTCGCGGCGGCGGCGGCCGCTTTTGCCATCGGGTCGCTTTATCCCGAGCAACAAGACGCTGTAGCCACGTGGATCAGCGTTCACCTCATGGGCCTGGCCATCGTTGCGACGGTCTGGTATCTCGGTCTGAGGCACAGCCGGGACCCACTGGCCGTGTTGCGGCTCAGCGGGGTCCAGTGGCCCCGAAAGCGGACCATCTTGCTCATGTTCGGGGTGCTGGCCGCCAGTCTGATCGCAACCCACATATACTCGGTTATCGTGGAATGGCTGGACCTGGACCAATTCGCCACACCCGACGTTGACTCCGACATATTCTTCGACGGCCCGGCGGTTTTGCTGACCTTCCAAGCCCTGGCGTTCATCACGCCGATCAGCGAAGAGTTATTTTTCCGTGGGTTCATCTTCCGGGGCCTCTTGCCCAAGATGGGTCCATGGGGGGCTATCGCAGCCAGCGCCTTGGTCTTCAGCGCGTTCCACCTCTCCCTCGGAGGGCTGGTTCCCATCTTCATCACCGGGTTCCTGTTGGCGTGGTTGTACTGGCGAACGGGATCATTGTGGGCGGCTATCGGCGCCCATGCCGGACAGAACGCTCTAGCCCTTGGCGTGCAGGCCCTCGCCGGGTGATTTTTAGAGGGCGGACCCTGTTGCCTGGAGTGCAAGGGGTAGACACCGTTGGGGTTGTACGTTAAATTTGCCTAAATCGTAGGCCGCGTTTCTCCTTAGATGCAGGCCGAGAGGACTCCAGGTCCCAGGTATGGGCGAAACTCGAATCAGGCGTATGTTTGAGACAGTCCGGGAGCAGAAGGGTCCCGGACTGATTGTATTTGTGACCGCCGGGTTCCCAGATATGGAGGCCACGTTGGAGTTGGTCCCAGCCCTGGTCGCCGCCGGCGCTGACGCCGTGGAAATTGGAGTGCCATTCAGCGACCCTCTGGCCGAGGGTCCGGTGATCCAAGAGTCCAGCTTCAAGGCGCTACAGAACGGGACCAGCTTGGAAGACTGCCTGAACGCCGCCGAAACTCTGCGCGAAAAAATTCCCGAAACGCCGGTGATTTTGATGGGGTATTACAATCCCATCCACACATACGGACTCGTCCCGTTCACCCAGCGCTGCCAAGAGGCCGGCGTTGACGGGCTGATTGCCGTGGACCTGCCATGGTTCGAGGCTGCCCCGCTGATCACGGAATGCCGTGAGCGCGACATCTCTATGATTCCATTGTTGGCGCCCACCAGCACCGATGAAAGCATCAAGGACGCCTGCGGCGGGGCCAGCGGGTTCGTCTATTGCATCAGTGTCACCGGGGTTACCGGCGCTCGCGACCAGGTCTCGGGCCGCAGTTTTGAGTTGCTGGACCGGGTGAGGGCCCAAACGAGCCTTCCATTGGCGGTAGGGTTCGGAATATCCAACAGGACCCACGTGGAAGAGGTTGGCAAAACGGCCGAAGCCGCCGTGGTGGGCAGTGCCCTCATCAGGGTGATGCTTGAATCGCCCAGAGAAGAATTGGTCGAGCGGACCAGCCGGTTCGTAGCCGAACTGGCGGGGGCTACGCTCCCAAGCTAGGGGGCCATCTATCCAATGACAGCATGCCGGGGAATAAGAGGGGCCACGACCGCCGACGCCAACACCCAAGAGGCCATTTACGAAGCCACCACAGAGTTGGTCCAGGCGTTGATCGACGCCAACGGTTTGGTAGAAGACTCGCTGGCCGCCGTATTTTTTACCCTGACTCCGGACTTGAACACGGCTTTTGCAGCCACCGCCGCTCGTAGACTGGCGTGGCCCAACGCGCCTCTGATGGACATAAATCAGGTGGTTGTGAAGGGTAGCTTGCCGCGCTGTATCAGGATACTTATACTGGTAAATACTGATAAGGAACCAAAAGACCTGGCATACATATACCTGAAAGGGGCCGGGAGCCTGCGCGGTTAGTGCGCGGCGCGTCCCGAATGATGATACTGAGGGAGCCTTGGCGTTGTTGCAGCCGCCGGCTCCGGTAGTGGTGGGGTATTTCGTTTAAGGTCTGTCCCAGTTCCTCCTAAAGACCAACGGAGTACGGATAAATCCACGGACCAAAAGGTGAGTTCAGAGATGATTGTAGTAATGGCGCCAGGCGCGGCTAAAGATGACCTAGATAGTATCAAAAACCGCATCGAATCCCGGGGCATGAAGGCCCAGATCAACACAGGTTCCGAGAGGGTCGTTGTCGGCGTCATGGGATCCATACCGCCGGACTTCAAAGACGAGATGGAACTGATGAACGGGGTAGACGAGGTCATATTAATCTCGAAGCCCTATAAATTGGCCAGCAAAGAATTCCACCCCGATGACACCATCATCAAAGTCGGCGATGCCGTGATCGGCGGACCCGACCCCGTGATCATGGCCGGGCCGTGCTCCGTTGAAGACGAAGAGCAGATGGTCTCAACCGCCAAAGCGGTGAAAGCCGCCGGCGCCACCGTGCTACGGGGCGGTGCCTTCAAGCCCAGAACTTCACCCTACAGCTTCCGCGGTATGGGCGAAGACGGCCTGAAACTACTCCAACTCGCTAAACAAGAGACCGGATTACCGATCATCACCGAGGTCATGGCCACCGCTGATGTGGAAACCGTTGCCAAGTATGCCGACATCCTGCAGATCGGCGCCCGGAACATGCAGAACTACAATCTGCTGGACGAGGTCGGACTGATTGGGAAACCGGTTATGGTCAAGCGCGGCCTGGCCGCCTCCTACGAAGAGTGGCTTCTGGCCGCGGAATACGTGATGGCTGGCGGCAACGAACAGGTGATTCTCTGTGAGAGAGGCATCCGAGGGTTCGAGACCTTCACCCGGTTCACGCTGGACGTGGCCGCGGTGCCGGTGATCAAGCGGCTGAGCCACCTGCCCATCGTGGCGGACCCCAGCCACAGCACCGGAAAATGGTACCTGGTCACCCCCGTGGCTCTGGCTTCCATTGCCGCCGGAGCTCACGGACTGCTGATCGAGGTCCATCCTAACCCGGACCAAGCGAAGTGTGACGGACCCCAGTCGCTCACCTTTGAAAACTTCGACATCCTGATGGAACAGGTCAACGCCGTTGCCTCAGTGAGGAAACAACCGGTGTCCACCGGCTAACGCGCGCCGGGCAAGCTTCGAAACGTTAGGGAGGGCAACTGCCCTCCCCTTTTTGTTGCCCACCAAATTGGGGCCGTCGGTAATCAACATACTTATATCTCTAGACCCAGACGCGTCGCGATCGATTCACGTAGGGGCAGGTTTCTAACCTGATAGATGAAAAAAGGCCGCGTTCTAACTTGCGGCCTTTTTCTTTGTTCGGCTGTCTGTTGTCGCAACTACCACGGCAAAGGTTAGCCCCGTGGAAGGTCAACTGACGTAGCGGAGGGTTTCTAACCAGCCCTGCCACGCCAAAATCGTACGTCAGCTGGCTAGGAATTTCGAAAGCTGGTTGATTTTATCCGGCAATCGATTCGACTCGACAACCGCAGTTGTAAAGAAACAGGGCAGGTTAGAAACCTGCCCTGTTTCTTTGCCAGTAATGAACCCCGCTGGTCTAGACCAGCACAGGCTCCGCATTCTTGCGGTAGATCTGGAAGCGGTGGCGGGTAGTGTCGGCTATAATCACCCGGTTGTTTCGCGCGATCCTTACGGCGCAAGGCGCCCACAGGACCCGCTCTGGGGTGAAGTTCTGGATGCCGTTTCGCTGCTTGATCATGTCTGGATTGGACCTGAGCTTGGCGATGCCCATGTTGGAGAGATGTCCGTCTCCCGTGAACTCGGTGATGAACCGGCCTTCAGGTGTCAGCACCTGCACTCGGTTGTTCAGCCAATCGGCCACGTAGATGTCGCCGTCCTGGTCAACGCAGACGCCCGTGGGACGGTTGAACTGGCCCACGGGAGCGTCGGAATAGGTGATTCCGCCTTTGACCCTGGCGTTGGTAGTGTCGCCACCAGTGCCTGGCGTTCCAAAACTAGCGAGCCATTTGCCGTCTGACGTGAACGACTGGACCCGGTCGTTGCGCCAATCGGCGACAAAGACGTTGTCTTCGCCGCCCAGGCACATACCCCAAGGCAGATTGAACTGTCCATCGGCCGAACCGGCGGAGCCGAACTTACCCAGAAACTTGCCGTCCAGGTCGAACTTCTGGACTCGGTTGTTACGGCTATCGACGATATATAGCGTATCATCTTGGCCGATGGCGATGCCTGCGGGACGGTCTATCTCGCCATCCCTGAAGCCGTGGGTCCCCCAATGGGAGATGTACTCGCCGTCTTTGTTGTACTTGGTGATCCGGTTGAGCCACTCATCTGTGACGTAGACGTTGGTGTCTTTGTCCAGGGCGATGCACATGGGCCAGATGAATTGCCCGGGGTCCTCGCCGTGGGAACCGAAGGTAGAGATGTATTCCTCGCCGTCTTCGCCCAGTTTGAACACGGTCAGGCGGGTGCCATCGGGACGGTCTTCCCGGCCCCGGTTCAATATGTAGGCGATGTCGTCCTGGGTGATTGCGAAATCGATGGGATAACGGACTCCGGCCCCCACGTGCTCGGCGCGGGCGGCCGTGGATTCGTAGGTAAAAGTCCGGTCATTGATGCCCAGAAATACGCTGGCCATGAGCCCACCTTCTATTTTTTCTTCGGCTTGGGGCGGTAGCTAGATCGTGCGGGATGGAATCGCGTAGTCCTGCAGCTTGTTGTAGATCTGAACTCGCTGGCGCTGCGTGTCGGCAATTATCAGGCGCTGATTGAGCGTATCGAAGACGAGGTCGGCGGGCATGGACAGCCGCCACTCTACCTCAGGGTTGGGCACCTCGCGGCGGCGTCTGACGGCGTCGGGATTGGCCTCGACGGTCATCTTGGCCCAGTGGGACAGTTCGCGGGCGTCTCCCTGCAAGGTGGTGATGAACCGGCTGTCTGCCGCAAAGACCTGAACCCGGTTGTTTGACCAGTCGCAGACATAGACGTCGCCATCGCCGTCCACGGCCACACCGGACGGGCGGCCCAATTGGCCCCGGCCCGTGCCTTCGCTGCCAAAGGACGCCACGAATGCGCCTTCCGCAGTGAATTTCTGGGCCCGGTGGTTCATGTGGTCTGAGACGTAGACGAACCCGTCGGAGTCGGCTGCGATACCCCACGGAGAGTCAAGTTGGCCTTCGCCGCTTCCGCGCTCACCCCAGGACGCCAGATGGGCGCCGTCCTTGGTGAGTTTCTGGATCCGGTGATTGCGGGTGTCGACGATGTAGATGTCGTCTTGGGGGTCGATCAGTATGCCCGAGGGGCCGTCGAATTCACCGTCCGCTTTTCCGGTTTCTCCCCAGAGTTTCAAGAATTTGCCGTCGGCGTCATAAACGGATACCCGATTGAGCCATTCGTCGGTCACGTAGACCAGGCCCTGACTGTCCACGGCCACCCCGGCGGGCCAAATGAACTGCCCGGGAGAGTTGCCGTACTTTCCGAATTCTGTTATCAGCTCTTCTTCTCCCGAAACGCCGCCCAGTACAACCTTGGTGACGCGCACTCCCAGGGCGGTCCGGCTCCAATGCACGTTGGGAATCATCTCGAAGCCGCGGCTGATCACATAAGAGGCATTGGCGTCGGCCCCAGTTCCCATGGTCACGGCGCACGGATGCCTGAAACCAGTTCCCGAGGCTGCGGACCGGCCAACCGTATGGCTGAAGTCGTATACCCTGCCTGCTGCTATCAGTGTCTGCATCTTTTATCCTTAAGCCGTTTCAATGGGAGCTGGTCTGACCATTCCCCGCACTGGTGTTAGCTTCTGTTGTATCGGCTGTTCCTGCTTCCTGAATGAACCATCCTGCGCATATGTCACCCTGAGTGGAGCGAAGGGTCTGCCAAATTTGAGATTGGCAGACTTTTCGTCGGCCTATGGCGTTCCTCAGAATGACAAATTCGAGGTTTCACCCCAATTTAGGGGTGAGTCTGTCTCGTTAAAGAAACCGGGGCGCTTCGAAATTCCCTTTGACTATGGGCTTGGCTTCCAGACCCAGCCAGTCCTCTAATACAGTGGTGTAGAGGCCTCGGAAGTCCATGTTGGGGACTAGGTCTCCCTGCTGGAGGTCCTCGGGCTTCATGGACGGGAACTCGCCGTACTGACCACCCTTGACGGCGTCGCCGATTACGAACGCCGCGCCGGCAGCGCCGTGGTCGGTGCCGGACCCGTTGTCGCGGACCCGCCGGCCGAATTCGGAGAACATTAAAACGATGACGTTGTCCGCGGCGTCGTGCTCCCGGAGGTCGGCGTAGAAATCGTCCAAGGCCTGAGAGACATCGGTCCAGAGTGTAGCGTGCATATCCGGTTGTTTAGCGTGGCTATCGAAGCTGCCATGGTCGCAGTAGAAGATGCGGGTGCCGAGCCCAGCCTGGTGGATCTGGGAGATGCCCCGAAGCTTTTTGGCGATGGTGGTGTCCGCGTATTCGATGCTTGATGAATAGCTTTCCGGGGCGACCTTCAAGATGTCGGCGCCCTTCATGGCCTCAAGTCCGGTCTGGCCAAGATATTCAGTAACGACGTCGTTACCCATCTCCGGGGCGTACATCCGCGAGAAGCGGTCCAGTATCTGTTCCCGCTGCTGCTGGCCGGTGATGCCGGTCAGTAGGCCGTAGGATTCCAAGTTGTCCACGCAGGCCACCGGCACGCCAGGCAGGACCAGCGCCCGGAAAAGGCTGGGGCCGAAGCTGACCGTGGTGACGATGTTTTCCTTATTGGGGTCGATGTCCCTGGTGGCCAGTCCCAGCCAGCCCTCGGTTCCCAACGTCTCCGGCTCACAGGTGTGCCAGATGTCCATAGAGCGGAAGTGGGAGCGCGGCGAGTCGGGGTAGCCGATGCCGTGGATGATGGCCATATTGCCCTGATCGTACATGTCCTTGAGCAGGCCCATGGCCGGGTTCAGGCCCACGCCACCGTCGATGGGCAGCACCTGGTTCTCTTTAAAGGCGACCGCCTTACGGTTGTCATGGTAGATGCCGTCGGTGTAGGGAACGACCGTGTTCATGTAATCGTTGCCGCCGGAAAGCTGAAGCACCACCAGGACCGGATCTTTCTTGTTGGTAGCCATCACTGTCTCCTAATAGCCGGACTTAGCAGTACTGGAATTCTTTGACTGAAGCGATCAATTGGAGCAATTCGCCGACCTTTGCGGTAGATTCGGCTGTGTCTTTCTCGGTGTCCCAAGTCAGTTCGCCGCTCTGGGTGGCGTGCTCCACCAGTTGTTGAAGGGTGGCCGCGCCCGCCTTGACCGGCCCGACCAATTCCAGGCAACGGTCCACCATTTCCTCGGGCCCCAGGTTGCCCTGGGCTTGCAGCCGGTCGACGATCCGCTTGACTCCCGGCTTGCTGGTGTCGCCCAGCATATCGGCGACGAAGTTGATTCGCTTCATGAGCGAGCCGCTATTGATCCACTCAACGCCGGTGTGCCAACCCTCCACGCTGGGCGGGTTCAGCAATTCCTGCCCCATGTAACCGGCCTGCTTGGACATGTCGCCGATGCCGGGAGGAGGCAATTTGTCCTGGCCTACCAGGCGCAGGGTGCCCACCACCACTTCGGCGGGACTCTTGATCTTGGTGTAGCGGGCATTTTTAAAGAAGTCGGAAAGGAACAGCACCCTCAGGACCGAGCGGATGTCGTAGTTCGATTCGGTGAAAGTTTTGGCCAGTAGGTCGATGGCCTCGGGGTCTCTTGGCGGGGTCACCGACCATGCCGGGACCTGGGGTTCGTCGGCAACGAAGAAATTATAGAGGTGCCGGGCGATGAACTCGGCCGTGGCCGGCTGCCGGCAGATGATGTCAATGATGTCTTCGCCGTTGAAGTCCCCGGTTTCGCCCAAGAAGGTCTTTTCGCCGTAGTCGTGGTCCTCATCTTGGTACTCAAATGACCAGTCGAACCGGCTGTAGTAGTTTCTGGGCGGGACCGTGGCGATGGTCCAACCGGTGAAAGCCCGGGAGCACTCGTAAACGTCTTCTTCGGAGTAGTTGCCCACGCCCATGCTGAAGAGTTCCAGCAGTTCCCGGCCCCAATTCTCATTCACGCCGGTCTCGTGGTTATCGCAGTTGTCCAGCCAGTAAATCATGGCGGGGTTCTGGGCCAGCGCCACCAGCATATCCCGGTAGTTGCCCATCCCCATCTCGCGGAACATGTCCACCTGAGCGATCAATTCGTGCCAGTGGTCCACCTTGGACTGGCCGGTGGCGAAAATCTGATGCCAGAAAAGTACCATCTTCTCTTCCAGGGGCAGCTCGGTGTGCATCATGTCGTAGAGCCAGGCTGACCCACCCATACCCGGAGAAGTCACCGGGCGGCGGAAGCCTGGGTGATAGCGAAGGAACAGTTCCCGGTCGGCCCGTGCCCCCTCGGGGTTGAGCAGTTCTTCGACAGTGGCCTCATACCCCTTGGCGGCGCGCCGCTCCAGATCATCTCTATCGGCGCCGAACCCGGCGCGCCGCATGAGATGGGCCATCAGATCGATGCTTTCAGTCGTTTCCGTGCTCTTTGAACTCGTGGTGGCCATCGCATCAACTCCGGCGGATTTATTCTTGGGGAAAACTGGCAGATTCGTGCGTGCAGCACAGCATCCGCCATGATAGTTAGTATTGATGACCATTTTCCTCGCCCGCGAACTGGGTGTCAACCTTAATCACGAGCAATGCGGGCTCGCACGGAACCATCTACAACCCCGCCTTCCCTGCCGCTTTGCGCATGGAGTCCAAGTAGGCGTCGCTGGAGGATTGGATCAAGGCCTGAACGGTGCCGTGGAAGTACTGGACTCCTAGGTCCAGGAATTTGGGCACCAGGTTCTCAGGGCAGCTAACCCCGGCGACGCGGCCGGCTTCGCGGATGATCTTGACGCCTCGTTCCATGACTTCTTGGACCTCGGGGCGGGTCTGCTGCCCGACGAAGCCCATGGACTGGGACAGGTCGCCCGAGCCGATGAAGAATACATCCACACCCTCAACCTGGACCATGGATTCCAGGTTCTCGATTGCCTCAACCTCTTCTAGCATCAGGCAGACCAGGGTATTCTTGTTGGCCTCTTCCGCGTAGTCTCCCGTGGAGCCGGAAAAACCGAACCCGGCGGGCCGGCTGCGGCTGAAGATTCCCCGCGTGCCCAGTGGGTAATACTTGACCGCTTCGACTGCGTTCTGGGCCTCCTCGGCCGTATTCACATGAGGGACCTGAACTCCCCAGGCGCCACGGTCCAGGAAGGGGCAGATGAACTCCAACTCGTTGCCGATGGGACGCACGATGGGCGCCATGCCTGTCAGCTCGGCCGCCCGGATCATATCTTCCGAATTGTCCACCGTGATCGAACCGTGCTCGTTGTCGATCAAGATCCAGTCGTAGCCCAGGCACCCCAGCATCTCGACCACGGTGGCCGATGGAAAGGTGATCATGGTGCCAAACACCGCCTTTCCGTCGTTCAATTTTTGTTTAAGAGTATTCTCCCGCATCGGACCTCTCCTAACCGGATCACGCCTGATTTTGACTGGAGTATACTACGCCCGGCACGGCGGAGTGCCCGCGCTATTTTGAGGCTAGGTGAAAGGTTTTCGCTATTTCCCTCCTGGTAGGTTATTCTTGCAGTCTTGTTTTCACCGGATTCGTGTAGACCTACGAAATTTCGGTTCATCACTACAGGGAAATCAATGCCGAAGCCCATTAACAACTTCATGCCTGAAGACCAGGAGCTTCAAAGGTAAGTTCGTCTTGATGAAAATGATCGGTCTGGCTGATTTTTGATACGGGGGAGAAAATGGTTTCTGAGAGTGGAGCAGACGAAGTCGCGCTGTTCAAGACGTACGGAGAAATAATTCCCTTAGACCCGGAACTGGCGAAACAGATGCTGAAGGAAACCAAGGAGGTCATGGACTCAGCGGGTATTCCGTTTTTCCTTCGGCAGGGCACGTGCCTTGGCGCGGTCCGAGACCAGGCCTTCATCCCATGGGACGACGACCTAGATTTGGGCTGCGTGATCGGCCTGAACGGTCTCACCGAAGAGATGATACCCTCCGTTTTAGATGCCTTTAGAGACCGAGGCTATTTCGTGAGCTTGGGAAGCAATGACCGCTGGATAGCCGCTGGGATGGTAAAGAGGGCGTTACGTGTAGACTTGACGTTTTTCCGCATCATCGACGACAGCATATTCCATTATCCGTCGATCTGGATCCCTGCCCGATTATTCTCCGACCTCAAAGAGATCGATTTCATGGGCGAGAAATTTCTCGTGCCTAACCCTCCCGAGGAATACCTGAGAGCGAAGTATGGTCCGAATTGGGTAATGCCAAAAGAAGACTACGAAAGGGATGTTCTGGACCAGGTTGCGAAATCACCGGATGCCAAACTTGCGCCCAGTCCGGGGCAGCTCCCAACGAAATTCCGTGTCCTGAACCTACAAGATGAGTTGGTCCGCCGCGCGGAGGTTTCAGTTATCGGACTGGGTGAGGCCCTAACCGACGACGATGGTCACGTTGAGTTCACTTTACCCAACAACGACTTTTACGCAGTGGTCATCAAATTCGATGACCACGAGGAAATTCTTTACCAGGAGTTGTTGAGCCCGGGGGTGTCGTACGTGTACACGCCCGATCCCTCAATCAACAACGGACGGTGCATGGTGCTCACTGAAGAATAAGAGGTTGACCCCTGAATCCGGCCGCATGCGGCCGGAGAAGATCTGGACCTAGGCCCCAGCGTCGCAGCTCACGTCAAGCGCTTGGCCCTCTCCGCGTCGATACCATCAGCTTGATGTGCCTGCGTGGATTGCATCCGCGAATTTCAGGAGTATACTACGCGGAACACAACGGGGTGACCGATCTGTAGCAGATGCAAGGGCACGATTTCTTGGTCTGGTTGAATTTCACGAATTGCGCTCAATACCACCCGTTGTTATAATGATGATTATCCCGAAGGGTGATAGTTTAGGATGGTTTAGGCGGCACCTTATCGAGCTCGATTTCGCCCATTAATATTGGGGGTGCGATATGTTTCCAGAGGTCACACTGGTAACGCCCACTCGTGATGATATCCAGCGGATGGCTGATTGGCTTAGTGATACCGAGGTCAACACGGTTTGGTACGGTGTTGGAAAGGACGGCAAACCCCTGCACACCAGCTACCTACCGGAAGCGGTCCTAGCCGGTGGCGAATCGGAATGGGACCACGTCTTCAACGATGAGAACCGCACTATCTACTCGGTTTACAGCGAAGCCGGGGAGCACATCGGCGAAGGGCAGTTGGCGGTTGAATGGCCGCTACTGGAAGCCAGAGCCGACCTTCTGATTGGCCGCAAAGACCTTTGGCATCACCACTACGGCACCAGCGCGCTTATCGGCCTGTTGGATCACGCATTCGGTCCTTTGGGACTCCACCGAGTTTGGGTGGATGTCCCCGAATATAACGAGCCCGGATTGCAGATGTGCCAGCACGTTGGCTTCGTCATGGAAGGGCATATGCGTAAGACCCACCACAAGAATAACGAATGGTTCGACTCATCCGTTCTTGGTCTATTATCTGAAGAATATCCAAGACGCCGCGCCAAGCTGATGGAGACAGCGGTCACCTAGGCTATCAAATGGCGTCAGGCCCCTTCATTAGATCACCGGCAGGCGAAACTAAATATTCGGAGGGACCAGTAATGCCAGTAATCACCATTAACGGCCCCATTGGATGCGGGGCGGTCACCATTGGCCAGATGGTGGCCGAACAGTTACAACTTAACTTTGTCGACCGTTTGTTCTTCACTGAAGCGGCGCGGATTGTCGGCACCCCCGTGGGCACACTCATCGCCAAGGAACAACGCGTTGACCGGTTCCGAGACCGCCTGGGCCGGTTCGTCCAGACCATGTTGGAGCGCTCTGCCATGTCGGGCGTGAGCGGAGAACCGTACTTTGGACGAGGGATCGAAAACCTGCCACCCGAGACCTATATGGACCTCACCGGCGAAGGAGGCGGAGTGGCCCAGAAGCTGGACGACAAAACCTTCATCGAAGCCATGAACAAGGTTGCGCATGACCTTCACGCGCAGGGCGATGCCGTAATCATCGGCCGCGGCGCCAACCATATCCTGGCCAACGCTGCCCACACATTGCACGTCGGTCTACTGGCGCCCATGGAAGTTCGTGTAAAGACGTTGATGGACCGGGAGCACTTTGAAGAGGAAGAAGCCCATATTCACGTGGAAGAACTGGAACGGGCCAGAGAAGACTTCCTGCTGAAATTTTGGAAGGTCCATCCCAACGAGGCCTCGCATTACCACATGATGCTAAACATGGGCAAGATGAACACCAAGACCGCGGCGGAGGTCATCGCTCACGCAGCAGGCGACCTAACTTCTTGACCTTAGGTGGGGCAATCTGGATACTTCAAGATAGGGGAACGGGTGTCACCCGTTCCCCATTTTTTCGCTCCAACCAGGACGGCGGTCAATAGATGTTCCCATTTTCAGACGCAAGCGTCCATCATCGGACATTTCCCTACGTAAACGCAGGCTTGATAGCCATCAGCGTGGTGGTATTTCTCTATGAGATGACGCTTGGAGGCGTTGGAGTCCTCACTGGCGGCGGCGGGCTGGACCTGGACATCTTTTTCTTTAAATGGGGCTTCATAGCCGACGAGCTGACCTCCGGGACCGCCTATGAATGGCGGAACACCAGGATCGGTATGCAGAACATCGAAACACCGGTTCACACCGTGTTCACGATCTTCACTTCAATGTTTATCCACGGCGGATTCATGCATCTGGCCGGCAACATGATGTTCCTCTGGGTGTTCGGGGACAACATCGAAGACCGGTTGGGGCACGTCAAATACCTGGTCTTTTATCTGGTGGCCGGAGTCGCTGCCACGCTGAGCCAATGGGTAATCAGCACTGATTCTCAGGTCCCGTTGATCGGCGCCAGCGGCGCAATCTCAGGGGTGTTGGGCGCCTATCTGGTGGTGTACCCCAATAATAAGGTCAAAGCCCTTATCATCTTCTACCTAATCACGGTGGTCGAGATGCGGGCCATGTGGATCTTGGGGGCCTGGTTCGTCTGGCAGCTGATTCAAGGGAGCCTGTCATTGGGCGTGTCGGACTCGGTTAGCGTGGCGTTCTTTGCCCACATCGGCGGCTTCGTGGCCGGGATGGCGTTGGCTGTCGCGTATAAATTTGTCTTGAACGAACCCCTGTTGCCGGGAAGTGCGCGCGTCCAGCCGTGGGACCGTTGGTATCAAGCAGGGCGTCCCAGGGACTGACGGTCTGGGTTATTTGCGAAACCGGCGAGCATCAATCGCCGGCGGGACGGTCATCGGGGACCAGCCATCCGGTTTTAGATCGAGGTGATGATGTTTTTGTACGGCCTGGTCTGCATCTCCCAGGTATTGTTGGCCGCGTCGAACTTGGAGTTGACGAATACCCGCCAATTGGCGTCGTCCAGGTCTGGGTAGTCCGACCGGTAGTAGTAGCCCGGCCAACGCGTCTCCTTACGGTGCAACAGATGCCTCAGATGGGCCTCGCCCACCCAGGTCCGATGGACGACCTCCCAGCATCGCATCAATTCGTGCCGGTTGCGGGCGGCGAGATGGGCCAGGTCCTCCCGGAACATCTCGATCAGTTCAATGCCCCTGAGCAGGGTCGGCTCGTTGGTGGTGTACCAGGTTGATGCTCCACCTCCGTATTCGTCCATGATCTTTTGGAGCCGCACCAGGGCTTGTTTCGGCGTCATATAGTTGGGGTTTATTTCTTCCGCTGAGCTTGCGCCCTTGTGTTTTTCGAAGGTCTCCAGCGGCGCCCAGATAGTCTCTTGGATGCTGCGGACGTTGGCGTCGCTCACGTTTGGGGCGTCCGGGTTGTCGGCTAGGAAGTTGACGGCCGACTTGGCGGCGATCCGGCCCTCGGTGAAGGAACCGGAGGAGAATTTGTGCGGCGCGGCGCCCACTCCGTCGCCTGCGGCGAACAGGCCGTTTATGGTCGTCATGCGGTTGTAACCCCAGAAATACTCTCCGGTTGCGATGTCTTCGGGGCCGCTGACCCAGGCGCCCGCCTCGCCGGAGTGGGAGCCCATGATGTACGGCTCGGCCAGCACGACCTCGCTGGGTGTGTCTTCGGGCGCTATGTTCTGGGCAGCCCAGGTCAACGCCTGGGAGATGGTCATGTCCAGGAAGTCTTCCCACGCCTCGTCGCGGACCTTGTCCATCTTGGCCGGGTCGCCTTCCGCCAACTTCTGCATCGCGGTGTCGGTCCGCATATACATGGGGCCAAGGCCGTCTTTCACGTCTAAGAACATCTGGTGGTTCCGCAGCGGCGTGGGCGTGGGTATGGCGGAGCCGTAGGGCTCATACTTCTTCAGTTCGTCGGCCCGCGTTACGGTGTAATCTTCGCCTTTGGCATTTAGCACTTGGGCGTGGAAATACTGGAACCACATACCCACGGGCCCATAGCCATCTTTGAAGCGGGTGGGCACGAACCGGTGCTCCATCTGTGTCATCTCGGCCCCGATCGGAATCATCAGGCCGTAGGCGGCTCCGGTGGCGAACACCGAATACCAAGTCCTGCCCAACCCTTCGCCTACCGAGCGAGGTCGAAATACGTTGGAAGCGCCGCCGCAGGTGATTATGACAGCCTTGGCCTTGAAGACGTAGAACTTGTTCTCTCGAACGGCGAACCCCACCGCGCCCGCGATCTTCTGGGAGTCGTCGGCGTCGGTCAGAAGGTGGGTGATTGCGACCCGTTCGTACAGATTTTCGGGCCCGATGGCTTTCCGGGCCGGTTCGGCGGCGACGGGCTTGATTGACTCACCGTGGATCGGGATCTGCCACCGGCCGATCCGTTCGTATTCGCCGTTTTCCTTCTTCCAGATGGGCAGTCCCCACTCCTCAAGAAGGTGGACCGAGTTATCGACGTGGCGTCCCACATCGTAGACCAGGTCTTCCCGGGCCAGGCCCATCATGTCGTTCACCACGTAGTTGGTGTAGTCTTCCGGGGTGTTCCAGCCGTAGCGCTGGCCCATGTAGCAATTGATGGCGGAGAGTCCTTCTCCGGTGGCGCCGCTCCGTTCGATGGCTGCCTTTTCTACCATGACTACCTTGAGGTCACCGCTCCAGAATTTGGACTCAAATGCGGCGCCGCAGCCCGACATTCCTCCGCCGATGATGAGGATGTCGCATTCAATGGTTTCTGTCGTAGGAAGTGTCATTCCGTTTACTCCGAACTGTGGGTTGTGAGGTTAGTCGATGGCCGTTAATTGGGTGTGGGGAGCTTGTCGACACCCAGCCACAACGAATCGCCGGCCAGGCTCTGGTTCTTGGCGTCGTTCTGACGGTCTTCGGTGAACCCCTCGTAGAGGACCACTGAGCCCGCGGGTTTGGTCCGCGATTGATAGGTGAACTCGAAGGTGCGTCCGTCCCGGAAGTGCACTTCCCAGCGCAGGCCGTCCTCGGTCCGGTGCGGCATGACCTCAGCGCCCATGGGGACGAAGTCGGCATACCCGCGCACGTGAAGGGCTTCCTGTGGGCAGAGTTTGACGCAGGCGTAGCACTCGGAACACATCTCGGGTTCCTGATTGATTCCCTTGTTGGTTGCCTCGTCCAGGACCATCAGATCATTGGGGCAGATGTAAACGCAAAGCGGACCTTGATGCTCGTCCTGGCAGGCGTTACATGCATTTGGGTCTACGTATGTGGGCATTCCCTTTCTCCTTTGGGCCGTACGTTCGATTTGATACTCAAATTTTGCGGCTAAAAAAATCCCCCGCGGTCTAACAAGCGGGGGATTTAAAATCACACAAGCTGATGCTCACTACACCTACAACGGTCTAAGGTAGGCAAGGAGAAAACCGGCGACCGGTTTTCCATGTATTCCGGCGTGACAAATGCTGAGCCGGCATTGTATCTGTCGGCGCATTCCTTGACGATTTCCAAGATCTCTGACCTCAAAGTGGTTGCCGCCGGCTCCTGTCCGCCATCGATTATCTTGCGAATGACGGTGCCCGCTAGGTCTTGTTTCTGGTCCCGGTGGCCGCAGATGCCTTCATAGGCTACCGACTGGCATACCGGGCAGTACCACCATTCGAGGGTAAGTACCGATTTTATTCCCAGGTCTGGCAAAGTTTCGAACACCTTGTGAGCGGCATACGTATCGTAGTAACTCCCCACGCCTGCATGGTCCCGGCCGAACATATGATGGCTGCACCCCAAGTTCTTGCGGACGATGGCGTGAAACACGGCCTCCCGCGGTCCGGCGTAGCGCATGTCCCACATCAGCGTGGAAGTCTCATGTATGTGGGGCAGGAAGAACCCGGACTCTCTCAGCCGGTGATGGGCCAAAACGATGGCCTCATCGATATAATCGCCGGGTTTTTTCTCTCCGATAACGGCGCTGACAAGGATACCATCGGCTTCAGATGAAAGCAAAGCACCCTTCATCATCCATTCGTGGCCCACGTGGGGGACGTTGCGGGTCTGGTGGGCCACCGCGGTGGCCCAATCCAATTCGGCGAAGCGTTGGCGCAACTGGCGCGGCGTCTTCCAGAAACTGTCGAAGGGTGGGTTGATGACAGGGGGATTCACCAGGGTGACCGGCCCCCCTAGGAATGTGTCTTCCAGCCCGAGGGTCCGCAGCACGCCCGGATGTTCCCGTTCCGTGGTCCCGTAGACGTGTTGGTCCATAGATTCCCGGTCGTAGGAAAATGCCTCGGTCACTTCGAGAACAGCCAGTGCCTGGTCTTGGTAGGTGAGCAAGACTGATGATCCTTGGGTTATCCCGGCATCCGTCATGGCCTGGCGTGAGATGTCGAAAATGATGGGGATGCTCCAGACGAGACCGCTGGTCAGGGTCATGTCCTTGACCACGGATTCCACTTCGGAGCGCACCATAAACCCGTCCAGGGGAGAGAAGAACCCATAAGCCAGGTTAATAACTTCCCGGGCGATGCTGTCGCGCACGGGGAGCCGGGGAAGGCCGGCCACCAGGTGGGGGGCGTCGGCGGGAGCGGCGATACGTTCGATCAGCTCGCCGCCGTGGGGGGACAGGGTGTTGTCTATCGCCATGGATCAGTTCCCGAATGGATACGGCGGACCCGGACCAAAATTAAAGAGAAATCGTAGAGACGGGCCTGCGAAGGCGCCGCTGCCGTTGTTCGCCGGCTAGGAGCCGCTTACCGTGCACCCATGGCTGGCGGTGGTAGCCATCACGATGATGCCGATCAGAAAGAGAACGATGAATGCCCGCTGGGCGCGTAGTCTGGGAAAGCGCATCCTTTAATATCACTCCGGTGCAATATTGCGCGATGGGAACCACCGTCCCCGAATCGCGTTCGGAGTATATCTCAACTGGCGCTAGGCAGTACAGTGCCGACTCCAATGGGAAAGATTAAGTTGTCATAACTCGATAACCGCCACGTCGTGTCTGTTAACCAGCTACCCCCGCAGGTTGGCGAATCCATGGGTNGGCCAGGCGCGGGACTGCCNGTGAGATTGTGATAATATACGCTCNATGTTATATGAGAATTCCATCTAGCAGCGCGGTCCGCGNCGATGCACGCTTAAANCGTGCCTGTAAAAAACAAAACCTGGAGCGATAGAATGCTTGACTACAAGCCAAATATGGTCCTCTCCAACGAGGAATTTAATTCGGTCGGCAAAACGCCCATACGTCATGATGGCGCCGATAAAGTAACCGGGCGCGCCAAGTACGGCGCGGACACCAAATTGGCGGGNATGCTCTACGGGAAGATACTTCGCAGCCCCCACGCTCACGCGGTGATCAAATCCGTGGATGCCAGCGCGGCCGAAGCTCTACCAGGAGTCTACGCGGTGGTCACCTCCGCCGATTGGCCCGAGACCTCCATGAAACTGACCGACCTNGCCGAGGGATCGATCCATAACNTGGGCTTCCTCAGCATGAACGTTCTGGCCCGGGGCAAAGCGCTCTTCAAAGGTCACCCTGTGGCCGCCGTGGCCGCGGTGAGTCCTCACGTGGCAGAACAGGCGATGGCTTTGATCAAGGTTGACTACGATGTATTGAAGCCGGTGCTTACCGCCGAAGANGCGATGAAGCCCGACGCTCCCATCTTGCATGACCGGCTGGCCGCCGTTTCCAGTCCGGCCCTCCGGCCGGGTGGGCTCTTGGAAGACGACGCTGAAAGCATGCAGACCAATATCTCCAACAAGTTCGAATTCAACCTGGGCGATGTTGAGCAGGGCTTCAAAGATGCCGACATCATCGTTGAGAAAGAAACGACCACCCAGGCGGTGCACCAGGGCTACATCGAGCCCCAGGCCGGCGTTGCCCACTGGCAGAGCGACGGCAACGTAACGGTTTGGTCCAGCAGCCAGGGGCAGTTCACTGTCCGTGATCAGACCGCTCGCTTCTTGGGCATCCCGGTCTCGCGGGTCAAAGCGATACCCATGGAGATCGGTGGCGGCTTCGGGGCCAAGGGCATCACCTACGTGGAGCCAGTCGCGGCCCTGCTGTCCCGCAAATCTGGCCGGCCGGTCAAGGTCCAATTGACACGCACNGAGGTTTTTGAGGGCACCGGCCCCACCTCCGGCACCAAGATCAAGGTAAAGCTGGGGGCCACCAAAGATGGCAAGCTCATAGCCGGAGAAGCCGAACTGATTTACGAGGCCGGCGCTTTCCCCGGTTCGCCGGTGGGCGCGGCCGTCCAGTGCATGATGGGCCAATACGACATCCCCAACGGCCATCTCACCGCCATCGACGTGGTCATCAACCGGCCCAAGGCAGCCGCCTACCGGGCCCCGGGAGCTCCNGCAGCCGCCTTCTGCATGGAGACGGCCCTGGACGAACTGGCCGAGAAGCTGGGCATGGACCCCTTGGAGTTCCGTCTGATGAACAGCGGAAAAGAGGGCTCCCGCCGGGTCACTGGTCCCGTTAACCCATTGGTCGGTTACATCGAGACACTGCAAGCAGCCAAGGACCATCAGCATTACAACACCAAACTGGACGGCAAGCTGCAGGGACGCGGCGTCGCCTCCGGTTTCTGGGGCAACAACTCAGGACCCGCTTCGGCGGTCGCCGTGGTCAACTCCGACGGCACGGTCAGCTTGACCGAGGGTTCGCCGGATATCGGCGGAAGCCGCGTGGCTATGGCCATGCAATTTGCCGAGGTNCTGGATATCCCGGTCGAAGACGTCAAACCCCAGGTCGGCGACACCGACTCCATCGGATTCACCTCCAACACGGGCGGCAGCAGCGTTACCTTCAAGACNGGCTGGGCCTGTTACAACGCCGCTCAGAGCGTTAAACAGCAGATGGTCGACCGGGCCGCCAAGATCTGGGAGATTCCNAGCGACGACGTGGAATACAAAGAAGCGATCCTCCAGCACAAGTCGGACCCTGAGTTGAAGTTGACCTTCAAGCAGATCGCCGCGCGAATGATTCCCACGGGCGGCCCCATCGTCGGTTCCGCCGGCGTGAATCCTCCCGGCCCCGGACCGTCCATCGGCGTTCATGTTGTGGATGTGGAGGTCGACACCGAGACCGGCAAGGTGGATGTCCTCCGTTACACCGCCGTCCAAGACGCCGGTAAAGCCATCCATCCCGCCTACGTTGAAGGCCAGATTCAGGGTGGCGCGGTCCAGGGCATCGGCTGGGCGCTGAATGAAGAGTACGTGTACAACGACANCGGCGCCATGCTGAACAGCAGCTTCCTGGATTACCGGATGCCCACTTCGCTGGACCTGCCCATGATTGACACGGTGATCGTGGAGATTGCCAACCCCAACCACCCGTACGGTGTCAGGGGCGTCGGNGAGGTGCCCATAGTGCCTCCCATGGCCGCCATATCCAACGCGATCTACGACGCCATCGGCGTGCGGATGAACGACCTGCCCATGTCTCCGGACAAAGTCCTGGAGGCTCTTTGGGCCAAAGAGGGCAAGTAAACAGCGATGGCGGAAGTCTGGATNCCGCCCAAGTTGCAACAGTTGACCGGCGGCCATCAGCAGGTCCNGGTGGAAGGTACAACCGTGCGCCGGTTNGTGAATAACTTGGAGGCGATGTATCCGGGTATCAAGGAATACCTCATCGACGAGTCCGATGAGGACCTGGTCCCCGGCCTCGCAGTGATAGTCGATGGAGAAGTCAGCGTGCTGGGCATGCTCGAGAAGGTGCAGGAGAACAGCGAAGTGCATTTTCTCCCGTCCATAGCTGGCGGCTGATACAGTCTATCCCGGTCGAAACTAGGCACAGATATGGCGAGGCCAGCGGGAACGTCGGCCTCGCCTTGTTATTAGTAGACTGAAACCAGCCTGGCTTCTGTCACCCCGAGTGTAGCGAGGGGTNTCTTTGCCCTTGGNCAGTGTTNTTCCAGTTAAAACGAGATTCCNNGGCGTNACGCCNNGGAATGACANTTTCAGAGTGAACCCTAGTNAGANCCATTANTCNGATGAAAACCGAGGTGCGAGAGATGACTCAAGAAGGACCATTCAGGATGCGCCCCAGACGCAGCCCGCAGGCNGATCGGGAGGTTCGGCGCGACACCCGCCTGCGCCAGGCCCGGACCTGTTATGGGCATCTAGCCGGCGTGGCTGGGGTGGCGCTCATGGACGAGATGCTGGGGCTGGACTGGCTCCAAGAANCACCGGAACCCGTGTCCGGCAACCGGGTCGGCTATTCTCTGACCGCCAAGGGGCATCAGGAGATGGAGAAGCTGGGGGTGGACGTTTCCGGGGCGGCCAACTCCACCNGTAATTTCGCCTTTGGCTGCTTGGACTGGACCGAGCGGGGCCTCCACCTGGGCGGGTCGTTGGGCAGGGCCGTCACTGCATGTCTATCCGAGCAAGAGTTCGTCGGCCGGACCACAGGAACTCGGGAAGTAATNTTGAATGGNGGACCCAACATCTGGTTGGACGGCGGTNCCTCCCGACGTTAGAATACTCGTGCCTTCGGGCCGGTACCTGANCAGGCTTAAAGTGTGGTCGTGCTGGGAGACCGATTTGAATTGGAGAATGCACCCATGACGGACCAACTCACCGATTCTCAGCGCAAGTGGTATGACCTNGCGGCGATGCATGCCGATGATTTTGCCCTTCGGGCATCCCAGCACGACGCCGACAACTCCTATCCCTTCGAGAACATGGATGCTCTCAGGGAATCGGGCTACACNTCCATGCCCATCCCGGCGGACATGGGTGGCGGGGGAGCGTCCCTCCTGGAAGTCTGCATCGCCCAGAACCGTCTGGCCCAAGGCGACGGCGCCACGGCCCTGGCAGTCAACATGCACTTCGGACTGCCCTACGTCATGTGCGACCTTATCAANGGCGGCGATGACCACCCCCGGCCCTTGCTTGAGAAGATTGCCGCCGAGAAGCTGATGGTCTTCGCCGCGGTNACCGACCCCCAGGTGGACTCGTTGAAGGGCATCACCGGCTTGGGCTACACCACGGTCAAGGCCACCAAGACCGAAGGGGGCTTCTTGATCAACGGACGCAAAGGGTTCGGAACCAATAGCCCCGGCGGAGACTTATTCGCNAGCNCCGCCATCTACGACGACCCGGACGAAGGCGAAGTGGCCCTGATTTTCGTGTTGCCACCGGACACCGAGGGTCTGACCTGCCTGAACGANTGGAACACCATGGGCATGCGGGCTAGCCAGAGTCATAGTTGGACACTGGAGAACGTTTTTGTCTCGGAAGAAGGCGTGATTCGACACAATCCCTGGGAGTGGGACCAGTTCGCCCGGGGCCTGTGGGCCTGGCACGGTGGCAGCTTCGCCAGCATCTACCTTGGCATCGCCAAGGCCGCCCGGGACTTCGCCATCGAACAGACCAAGGGGCGCACCCGAATCCCCTTCAAGCAGCCGGAGAGCTATTACCCTGGCCACCAGTTCTTGGCGGCGGAGATGGACATCACTCTGAACGCGGCCTGGACTTTCCAAAAAGATATCGCAAGGCGGTTGGACGGCGATAACGCTAGAGATGACGCCATGCTGACTGAGGCGATCGGCATGCAGTATTTCTGCATGAAAGCAGCACAGGACGTGGTCAACAAAGCGGTGGACATGGTCGGCGGTGCGGCCCTGGCCAAAGGGCGCCCGTTGGAGCGGTACTACCGGGACGTCCGCGCCGGGACGATGCACCCCGTCGGAGGGTTCGACGCACTGGAACTGATCGGCAAACATGCTTTTGGACTGCCCTTCGACGTTGAACCGCGATACGTCTAGAGCTGCGAAATAAATCAGTTCGGGAGAGTAACTGACCGTGTACGTGATTGGAATCGATGTTGGTGGCACGTTCACCGACTTTGTAGTCGCCCGGGAAGGCCAGCCTCCCCGGTATTTCAAGACCGCCTCCACTCCCAACGATCCGTCAGAAGGGTTGATGACCGGACTCAATGACGCCGCATCAGCGCACGACCTGTCCCTGAGCGATTTCCTGGCGTCGGCCGACATGATCATCCACGGCAGTACCGTCGCCACCAACACGTTGGTGGAGCGCAAGGGCGCCAAGGTCGGGCTGATCACCACCGATGGGTTCAGAGACCTGCTGGAGATGCGGGAGGGCCTGAAAGAGGACCGCTACAACCTGCGCATGACCCCGGTGGTTCCGTTGGTCCCCAGGTACCTGCGCGCCGAGGTGCCCGAGCGGGTGAGGGCCGACGGCAACGTCAAAGTCGCCCTAGACGAAGACGCTTTGAACAAGGCCCTAGACGGCCTGAAAGACGAGGGAGTCGAGGCCCTGGCCGTCTGCTTCCTGTTCTCCTACCTGAACTCCGACCATGAAGACCGGGTGGGCAAGATCATCCAAGCCAGATTCCCAGGCATGTACACCTCTCTTTCGTCCCAGGTAATTCCCCAGATAAAAGAGTTTGACCGTCTCAGTACCACGGTGATCAATTCCTATGTGGGACCCGTGCTGGGCCGCTACCTGGAGAATCTGCAGACACGCCTGACCTCCTATAGCCAGGCGGGCGATTTCCTGATAATGCAGTCCAACGGCGGCGTTGCGCCCATCGAAGACTCCAGCCGGCTGGCCGTGCGGTCCATACTGTCGGGCCCGGCGGGCGGGGTCAGCGGCGCGGCGGCCTACGGACGGCTGTCCGGCTCTGCCAACATCATCGCCTTCGATATGGGCGGCACCAGCACCGACATCTCCCTGATCGAGAACGGGGAGCCCCACATGAGCACCGAGAAATTCGAGGCCGGGTGGAAGATTTCCGTGCCCATGATCGATATCCACACCATGGGCGCCGGCGGAGGCAGCATAGCCTCGGTGGGCGCCGGCGGGATCATGCAGGTTGGACCCAAGAGCGCCGGAGCCCTGCCCGGCCCAGCATCCTACAGCAAGGGGGGCGAACTCCCGACGGTGACCGACGCCAACCTAGCGCTGGGCTATTTAGACGCAGGAAATTTCCTGGGCGGCAACGCGAAGCTGGACAGATCCCTGGCTGAGACAGCCGTGGCCGAGCACGTGGCCCAGCCACTTGGCCTTTCTATGATCGAGGCGGCTGAAGGTATCTCCACAGTGGTCTCCACGTCCATTGCCGAGGGCGTCCGGCTGATGTCGGTACAGCGCGGCGTGGACCCCCGCCGGTTCACCATGATGGCCTTCGGAGGCGCTGCGGGTTTGCAGGCCGGAAAAGTTGCCAGGCAACTTCAGGTTGAGAAGGTGATTATACCTGCCGCGGCCGCCGTACTTTCCGCCCACGGCATGCTTTCTACCAACCTCAAATACGACTATTCCCGGTCCCATCCGGCCGCCCTGCTGGGCATGGACCTGGATTCGGTAAGGAGCATCGTGGCGAGTATGGAGTCTGAGGGCCGCGAGAAACTGTTGGCCCAGGGTGTTTCGGAGTCAAATATCGAGGTATCGGTCTCCGCAGACATGCGCTACCTGGACCAGATCTACGAGGTAAACGTTGCGTTTCCGAACTTGGACCAAGAACCCGCTGCGTTGCTCGAACAATGGGCGGCGAACTTTCATGACCGCTACCAGGAGCTGTACTCCTACAGTCAGTCCGAGCAGGAGATCCGTCTGGTGACCCTGCGGGCTAGCGTAGTGGGCCGGCTACCCAAATTGAACCCGCTTCCGTTAGAGCCTGGTAACACTGGGCCGTCCCAAGAGAAATCACGCCGCAACATCTACCTGGGTGGGTGGGTTGAAGCGCCTGTCTACGAGATTGGCGACCTGTCGCCTGGGAGTTCGGTGGCAGGCCCGGCCATCTTGGAATCGGATTTCACCACCGTGTTGGTTGAGGTCGGAGATTCTGCGACCATCGACCCCTACGGAGGTATTGAGCTACACGTCTCTCTGGATTCTGGCCCAGACACGGCTACAGCAGCGGACCGTCCTGACCCGGTAACCCTGGCGGTGGTGGAGCACCGCCTGGAGTCAATAGCAAGGGAGATGACTGAGGTCATGCTGCGGACCGCCATGTCCCAGATACTGAACTCCAGCCGTGACTTCTCCACCGCGCTTCTGGACGCCGATTGCCAACTGGTGGCCCAGGGAGAGGGCATCCCAGTGCACGTCAGCGCCTTGCCGGTGGCCGGAGCGGCGGTGCGGGATTACTTTGGCGATACCGTGGCCGAGGGCGACCTGTTCATCCTGAACGACCCCTACTTCGGAGGCAGCCACCTGCCCGACATCACCATCATCAGGCCAGTCTTCGAGCAGGGGAGGTTGCTGTTTTACGCCGTGAACCGCGCCCACCACAGCGACGTTGGCGGTGGCACCCATGGCGGCTACAACCCCCGCGCCACCGAGATATTCCAGGAGGGGATCCGTATTCCGCCCCTGAAGCTGTACGACCGGGGCGTTCCCCGAGAAGACGTCCTGCAGATGCTCTCGGCCAATGTCCGCCAGCCCGAGAATTTCTTGGGCGACCTAAATGCTCAGATCGGTTCGGTGATGATCGCCACCCAACGCATCGGCGAACTGTTGGAGAGCTACGGTGCTGACCGGCTGTTGGCTTCGGTGGAAGAGATCTTGGCGGCCACCGAGAGTCAGGTTCGGCAGTTCATCTCGGAGTGGCCCGACGGCGTGTACTACGGCGAGTCGCTAGTGGACGACGACGGCTTTGATAACAAGTTGATTCCCATCCGGGCCAAGGTGACCATCTCCGGTGACTCCATGGCCATCGACTTGGGTGAGTCCAGCACCCAGGTGACTGGGTTCATCAACAGCGCCTACGCCAACACCCGTTCCCTGGCCCATGCTGCCATCATGTACGTGGCCCCTGCGGACGTGGCCAAGAACGAAGGCTCTATGCGGCCCGTGGACATCATCGCGCCTAAGGGTTTGATCGTGAACGCCAACCCCCCGGCCCCGGTCTGTATGAGCACCAACCACTGCGCTGAGGAGATCGTTGAGGCGATCTTTAAGGCTCTGGCCCAGGCGGTGCCAAAAGAGGTCAACGCCGGGTTCTCCCGCCGCCTGCGCTACGCCATCACCGGAAAGGACCCGCGCACTGGCCGGCAGTTCATCTGGCACTTTTTCCTGGCGCGGGGCGGCGGCGGCGCAACATATGGGTATGACGGCTGGCCCAACGTGGGCGAGATAAACGTGGCCGGAGGCATTCGCAGTCCCAGCATCGAAGTCACAGAGGAGCGGTTCCCATTCTTCATCCGCAGGCATGAGCTGCGCCCCAATTCGGGCGGCAACGGCGCCTGGCGGGGCGGACTGGGCGGCATCTGCGACCTGGTCTATGAAGGCGAAGGCCCGGCCCTGCTGAACACTGCCGGCGACGGCATAGTTGTGCCCCCATTTGGGCTATTCGGCGGCGAAGACGGTCTCCCCCACGACTACAAGATTATCGCCAAGGGGGCCGACCGGCCCCTGGGCTCCAAAGAGACTGAGGTAGTCGTCAACTCCGGCGACCACGTCTACTGTCTGTCGTCGGGCGGCGGCGGGTACGGCAATCCGTCGGAAAGGAGCAAGGAGGCGGAGGAGTGGGACCGGCGGAACGGTTACGTTGGGTAGGCTCAGGAGACTAGCTAAGCCTGCGCCGCAACTCTGAACCGGTCCCGAATCTGCTCCGGTAGATGGGAAACCCGCGGGATCCCCCCTACCGGAGCGATTCCAGCTTTGACCAGGATGAGACTTAGTTGGTCGGCGGCTGCGACTTCCAGCAATGCCGACTCCAGTTCCTCAAGATCTTCTACGCGGCGCGTCCAGGGATATCCGGAGCTGCGGGCCGTATCCGCGAGATCGAACTGGGAACTGATGGAGGCTTGGCCGCCGGTGGACTCGTAGGCCTCGTTGTCCAGGATGATGTGGACCAGGTTGGCTGGCCGCTCCGAGGCGATCAGGGGTAGCGTCCCCAGGCTCATCAGCGCGCTACCGTCACCCTCCAGCACGAACACTCGTTTATTGGGTGCCTGGATGGCCAACCCCAGTCCCATGGCCGACGCCAGGCCCATGGAGCCGATCATGTAGAAGTTTCCGGGCCGGTCGTCCAGGGTGAACAGCTCGCGAGAGATCATGCCGGTGGTGCTGACCACCAGGTCGCCGTCCCGCATGTGAGACAAGATTCTCTCGATGGCTTGATAGCGGGCGATCACGAGATCACCCCGGCCCGGACCAGCAACGCCCCTGGGACCGAACGCTCTTTGATAGCGGCCAGGATCCGGTCCATTGTGGGTTCGAGGTTATCGGGCTCCAGTATCTCGTAGGGGACTTCCATCAGAGCGAAGAACTCGGGGGTCTTGGCGCCCATGATCCAGTGTTCCGGAGCATCGTTGGGCGGGCCTCCGTAGCCGCGCCATCCCACGACTAATAACGCAGGAATCTTGTACATCAGGTTGAATGACGTCAGGGAGTTCACCAGGTTGCCCACTCCGGAGTTCTGCATGATCACACCGCCCAACCCGCCGGTGAAATAAGTGGCGCTGGCGATTCCCAGGGCCACGTCCTCCCGCACGGCAGGCACGTAGCGGATATCCGGGTCCGACACCATGACGTTGTAGGTGTCCTGGAAAGTGGAATCAGGCACGCCGGCGAAGAAATTCAGTCCCCGCTCTTTCATCGCCGCCCAGAATTCGCTGGCGTCCATGGCCGCTCCTTCGTTATGGATTGGGCCAGACTAACATATCTGGTGCGTTAAGTTGACAGGCACATTTATGGAGAGTAGCATCGAAATAGTAAACCCCCTCCCAGGGGGTATGGGTGTGGAGGGACCGCAATGTTTCCCGAAATTAAAGAAGACGCGCTGAAGCGGATGAGCTACATTGAAGGGCACCTAGCCGGCATCAGAAAGATGCTGGACGAAGACAAATACTGCGTCGATGTGCTGAAGCAGACCTATGCCGTCCGCCGCGCCATCGAGAAGATGGAAAGCCTGCTGCTGGAAGGGCATCTGAAGTCCTGCGTGGTCGAGGGCATCCAGTCTGGCCGCGCCGAAGAGATCGTCGACGAACTGAAAGACCTTTATATCCTGTCAAATAAATAGCGATCGCAGGAGATTGAGATATGTCCGCATACGTGATTGGCGACATTAATGTCACCGACCCGGAGACCTACGCCAAGTACGCCGCCGCGGTGCCTGCCACCAGCGGGCCGTTCGGATGTAGGTACTTAGTGCGGGGCCCGGGCAAGTGCGAGAACGCCGAAGGAGACTGGCGACCGGAGCGCTTGGTGCTCGCTGAGTACAAAGACGTGGAGACGATCAAGTCCTGGTATTACTCCCCCGAGTACAAGGAGCTCACCAAACTTCGTCAGAGCGCGTCCACCGGTTCCTTGGTCTTTGCCGAGGGCGTTGATCCCCATGCCCAAGCGAGAGAAGGCGGGGCCCTAGGGTATTTTATCGGAGACATTGAAGTAACCGATCCGGACACATATGCCAAATATGCCGCTGGCGTACCCGAGACCGTGGCGCTCTACGGTGGCACATACCTGGTGCGCGGGGCCCAAGGTGAGGTGGCCGAAGGGTCATGGACTCCCAAGCGGTTGGTGGTCCTGGAGTTCGAGAGTCTGGAACGGGTCAAAGCCTGGTACAACTCGCCTGAATACGCCGACCTGAAAAAGTTGCGCCAGAGCGCCTCTAAAGGGAACCTGATATTTGCCGACGGTGCATAGTGGACCGGGGTTCCAACTCCTGGGGAATTGAAAATGGCTACAAAAGATAAAGACATCATAAAGATCAGCCTGCCCGTTGAAGGCATGACCTGCGCCGCCTGCGTCGGCCACGTGGAGAATGCCCTGAAGGGCGTTCCCGGAGTGGTGGAGGCGTCAGTGAACCTGGGTACGGAAAAGGCGTCCGTTGAATTCGATCCCGCCGAAGTGCGGTTCCAGGTTTTGGGCGACGCCGTCTCCGGGGCGGGTTACAAGTTGGGCACCAAATCGGCTTCCCTGATCATCGGTGGGATGACCTGCTCCGCGTGCGTTAGCCACATAGAAAACGCCCTTCGCGACGTGCCCGGCGTTGCCGAGGCCAACGTAAACCTGGGCGTGGAACGGGCGTCGGTGGAATTTGTCCCCGGCATGGTCGAGTTGTCCGACCTTCAGGCGGCAGTGGAAGGCGCCGGATACCGGGTTGAGGGCTTCAACGACTCGGGAGACCAGGAAAGGGAACTGGAGCGGCTCTCCAAGGTGAAAGAGATCAGGGATCTGCGCAACCGGCTGCTGTTTGCCGGGACCGGGGCCATTTTGCTGCTCCTAGGCACGTTCGACGTCTTTCCATGGGTCTCCAATCTCATGGGTCGGAGCTACTACCCATTCCTGCTGTGGGCTCTGGCGACGCCGGTGCAGTTCTGGGCCGGTTCCACTTTCTATACGTCCGGCCTGGGCGCGCTTAGACACCGCACGTCCAACATGCACACCCTCATCGCCCTTGGCACCACGGTCGCCTATGGATACAGCGCGGCGGTGGTCTTGCTGCACGCTTTTTCACCAGAGGTGCTGGCCGACAACGGTATCGAGGCCAAGGTCTATTTCGATACCGCGGCAATCATCGTGGCATTGATCCTCTTGGGACGGTTCCTTGAGGCCGGGGCGCGCGGCCGCACTTCCGAGGCCATCAGGCGGCTCATCGGCCTCCGGCCCACCTCGGCGCGGGTGGTGCGAGACGGCAATGAGATAGACATCCCAGTGGACCAAGTAGTCATTGGCGACACGGTTCTGGTGCGCCCAGGAGAGAAGATCCCCGTGGACGGCCTGGTGACCAACGGATATTCGGCGGTGGACGAGTCCATGCTCACCGGCGAAAGCATGCCTGTGGAGAAAGTCCCTGGAGAAAAGGTATTCGGGGCGACCATCAACTCCAACGGCGCCCTGTATTTCGAGGCCACCCAGGTGGGCGGCGAGACTGTCTTGGCTCAGATCATCAGCCTGGTGGAAGAAGCCCAGGGGTCTAAAGCGCCGATCCAACGGGTGGCGGACCAGGTAGCGTCCTATTTTGTCCCGGCGGTGATAATCGCCTCTCTGGCCGCCTTTGCCTTCTGGATGCTACTTGGCCCCTCTCCGGTGCTGACCTTCTCGACCCTGGTGTTGGTCTCGGTGCTGATCATCGCCTGTCCCTGCGCCCTGGGACTGGCCACGCCCACAGCCATCATCGTGGGCACGGGCAGGGGCGCCGAGCAAGGGGTGTTAATCAAACAGGCAGAGGCCCTGGAGATCGCTCACAAGGTCGATACGGTGGTCTTGGACAAGACCGGCACTCTAACTGCCGGAAAGCCCGTTGTGACCGACCTGATCGCTTCCGACGGGTCTAGATCATCGGAGCAGGACCTGCTGTTCTTGGCCGCGTCCGCCGAAAGGGGCTCCGAGCACCCATTGGGCGAGGCCATCGTCATGGAAGCCCAGGCGCGGGGACTGAGGTTGGAGTCTGTTACTGCGTTCGAGGCTATTCCCGGACGGGGTATCTCGGCCAAGGTTAACGGGCGCGCGGTCAGATTCGGCAATATGGCATTGATGGAAGACTCCGGCGTGCCGGTGAACGGCCTGGCGGAACAGGCGTCCGCGCTGGCGGCCCAAGGCAAAACGCCCATGTTCTTGGCCACCGACGGCCAGGCGGTGGGTCTGATAGCCGTGGCTGACACGGTCAAGCCGGAGGCCTTTGAGGCGCTCGCCCAATTGCGGCGCATGGGTCTGGAANTGGTGATGCTNACGGGGGACAACGTCTGGACCGCCCANGCCATCGCGGGCCAGTTGGGCGTGGAACTGGTCGAGGCTGAAGTGCTGCCCCAAGACAAGGCCGCGGTGATCCAGAGACTACAGGCCGAGGGCCGGGTGGTAGCCATGGTCGGCGACGGCATCAACGACGCCCCGGCGCTGGTCCAGGCGGACGTTGGCCTGGCCATGGGCAGCGGGACCGATGTTGCCATGGAGTCGGCGGATATCACGCTGGTGCGTAGCGATGTGAACGGCGTGGCCACGGCGCTGGACTTGAGCCGGCAGACCATCCTCACCATCAAACAGAACCTATTCTGGGCCTTCTTCTATAATGTAATGCTGATTCCCGTGGCGGCGGGAGTCCTGTACCCCGTGTTCCAAGGAGTCGGCGGCGTTCCGGGCGGCTTGGAATTCTTCTTTGGGGAGCAGGGCTTCTTGAATCCGGCACTGGCCGCGTTGGCCATGGCCTTCAGCTCGGTCGCGGTGGTTACCAACTCCCTGAGACTGCGGCGGGCCAAGGTCTGATCGAGCCGTAATCGGCTGATCGCGCATCTAAAACGAGAACCGAATAGATAACCTGGAGGAGACGAGCATGGCTATAGCGATAGACCCGATCTGCCAGATGGACGTGGATACCGACAACCCGCCGGGTGGGCAGAGCGAACACGAAGGAACGACATATTATTTCTGCGCACCCGGATGCAAGGTGGCTTTCGATAAAGAGCCTGAGAAATACGGATCTGAAGCCCACGACCATGAGGGCCACGACCACGGCGATCACGAAGGCCACGACCACGCCGGCCACGATGAGCATGAGGGCCACGACGAGCCTGCTGAGGCGGCGCACGACGACCCTGATGACCATGGGCACGGCCACGGTCCTGGCGGCCACAGCCACGGCCAGCATATGCCGGAAAGGCCTGCTGAGACTGCCACGGCTGCTAAGAGGCCCGGTTTCTTTGCCCGGTTGTTTGGAAAAAGATAAAGGCGGGCTTCAGTACCTTGACCGATGCACGCCTTTAGACAGGTTCGGGATGAGCTGAGGGGTATCTCATGTCTGTTCGAGGTGATCCCATCGATTCACCGCCTCGGGTAGGCCGTGGTTCCTGTTGCCTGACACTTGACTGGTGCGCGCCCTTCGACAGGCTCACGTCGAATGATGCAGGAATAGGAGGGATCATCAGATTACTCTAAACGCATGGAGAATTATTATGGGGAGATTATAACGGAGCAGGATCAGAAGATTCTCAAATGGTACTCGCGGGATGGATTGCGCCGGCTGATGAAGTTGTCTAACGGGGGAGCTAGACTTATCGTTGGTTGGCCAGGTATTGCTAGTCGATGGTTATTCTTCGTAGAACATTATTCTTGTTACGGTCCACTCGTAACCACCGTGGCCACGGCTAATGATTTAGTGCCTGCCAAACATTCTCCTGGCAAGGATAATGCATGTTATTCTTCGTCGCGTCCTCCACCCAATGTTGGCCCTCCGTGGTGACAGTCCGGTGTCACCCACCACAGTACGTCCAACCCCCCAGATATAGGTAGTCCTGAAGTAGATAAAACCGGAAGGTCTCTTCTGGTAGCGTGCCTTCTTTAATCTCCTTGAGAAAGGGACGGTCGAAGATGCGTTGCCATATGGGCTCCGACTCATTCTTGAGTTGTTCGCTGAAGCTGGCCATTCTCTTTCCCGCTGGCGAGCCTGCTGCTGGCTGGGTTGTACAATTTTGTCCTAATCGCGCTAGGATGGTTGCCATGTGTCCAGAACCATTATTATCTTCGATTCTAAAAGCGCCGATCCATGGTGAACGATGGCTCGAGTGAGAAACGTCCCTTCGGCTTTAACGATCGCTGGGTCTGACTCTGGCGGTGGCGCGGGTATTCAGGCCGACCTCAAAACCTTTGCCGCACTGGGAGTCTACGGGACCTCTGCCGTGACGGCAATCACCGCTCAGAACACGATGTCGGTGACCGAAGTGTATGAGGTTCCGGTCGATGTTATATCAGCTCAGATAAAGGCCGTTATCATCGATATCGGGGCAGACGCCATTAAGACTGGCATGCTCTCCAGCAGCGCAATTATTCGGTGTGTCGCCCACTCTCTTTCCGCCGTTCACGGTCCGGTTCTTTTGGTGGTGGACCCGGTGATGGTAGCCAAAAGCGGCGATTCCCTGCTCCAGGATGAAGCGGTAGGCACTTTGCGGAACGAGCTGATACCCTTGGCGGCGGTGGTTACTCCCAACATACCCGAAGCCGAGACTCTGACGGGAATGGCGATCGTTTCCGACGATGACGTTCGACAGGCCGCCCGGATCATTGTGGAGATGGGCGCTAAGTCGGTTGTTGTGAAGGGCGGTCACCGAGAGGGTCCGGCCACTGATCTGTACTTCGACGGTACCGCCTTTCGAGAATTCGTTTCCCCAAGGATCGAGACGGTCAACACCCATGGCACCGGCTGTACTTTCGCATCGGCTGTGGCCGCCGGTCTTGCCAAGGGGCTTGAGACAGAACATGCGATAGAAGAGGCCAAAGAATTCGTGACCGAGGCCATTCGTCAATCTTTCACCATCGGGCAGGGACACGGACCCTTGAATCATTTTCACAGGCATTGGGGGAAATGAACGTCCTGATTTCCCAGCCAATAGGACTGGATCTATGACCATAGACGTTGGCGATGGCCAAAGTCTCTATTAGGTGATCTTCCATTGCCTAGAGGCTGCCTCAAAGTTCGCCCCATCTGCGAATGTGCAGATTCCGGCCTACAAGCTCTGAGAGAAGTGCTTCCGACCATGCCCGCGCCGTCGGCATTGGACGACGTTGACGACGGTCCTCCTGTTGCGCCTGCCGATGCGCTGGCTTTGGTTACTATCGCCAGCAGTAGTTTCTCCCTGCCAAGGGAGTCGTCTTTCGCCAACCCGTTGGGCTGGGAGACCGCGGCCAATGTTAGGCACATATCAGAAAGTCTGACTTTGCAACTTGGTTCGGCAGTCAGACGTGAGAAAGCCGAATTGGTGCGGAGGCTATACGTGATAATCGATCCTTTGGTTACAGGAGGACGGGATCCGCTGGACATCGCTCAGGCCGTCGTAAGAGGCGGCGCACGGATGCTGCAGTTGAGAGACAAAGACAGGGACAAGGGCGAGTCGCTACCTTTAGCCGGAGCCCTCCAAAAGCTGTGCCAGGAGTCGGGAGCGTCGCTAATCATCAATGACCACGCTGATGTCGCCGCGATCGTTGAGCCGGCGGGGGCTACACGTGGGCCAGACTGACCTTCCCGTTGTGGAAGCGCGAAAAGTGTGGGGCCACAATCAAGTGGTGGGACGGTCCAATCACGAGATCGAAGAACTGCCGGAGTCTGAAGAAATGGGGGCCGACCGCGTGGCTTTCGGACCGATATACCCTACCGGCACCGAGGACGTTGGCTACGATCCCAAGGGCATCAACCGTTCGCTCTTGGCCAGAGAAGCTTCCAAGGCCCCGTTGGTGGCCATCCGCGGCATCAATGCTGAGAATGCGGCTCCGGTGATCGAAGCCGGCGCCGAAGCGATCTGTGTCACCGCCGCCGTGGGCGCCGCGCCGGATCCAGAGGCCACCGGCGCCCGGTTGGTCAAGGTGATCGAAGACGCTGGAGGACGGGTCTAACGTCTCTGATCCAGGCCCATTGCAGAGTGGATCCGGCCGAACTCTATTTCGTTGACACCCCCTAGGACCGATGTTAGGCTTTGTCTACAGCAGAGCGCACAACGTTCTGGCGGGAGCTTGGGTGAGCCAGGCTGAGAGGGTGGCCAAATCGCCACCGACCGTCTGTACCTGATACGGGTAATACCGGCGCAGGGATTAGACGCAGCAATTGACTTACGGATCAGCCGCCAGGTGCAATACTGGTGGCTTTTTTCATCCTCCAAAGGAGACATAGACAGATGTCCGATGAGCTGATCATAGGTGGAAAGACTTTCAACTCACGGCTGATCGTTGGAACTGGCCGCTACCGGACCATGGAAGAGATGGTGGCTGCGGTTGAGGCCTCCGGCACCGAGATGATAACGGTTGCGATCCGACGCCTGGACCTGGACGACCCCACTAGCAAGACATTGTTGGACTACATAGATTGGAACAAGTATCAGATATTGCCCAACACAGCGGGCTGCGCCACGGTTGAAGAGGCGATGTTCGTGGCCAGATTGGGCCGGGAAGTAGGCCAGACCGACTTCGTGAAACTGGAGGTCATACCCGATTCGCATTACTTGTTCCCAGACGGGGCCGCAACATTGGAAGCTGCGCGGCTGCTGGTGGACGAAGGTTTTAAGGTCCTGCCGTACATCCATGCCGACCCAACTCTGGCCAAGAACCTGGAAGATGCGGGATGTGTCACAGTTATGCCCCTGGGCTCCGCGATTGGGTCGGGCCAGGGCATACACACCCAGGAAGAAATCAAGATCATCATTGAACAGGCCAACGTGCCGGTGGTGGTGGATGCGGGTCTGGCCGTGCCCTCTGACGCCTCCCAGGCATTGGAGATGGGAGCGTCCGCTGTGTTGGTCAACACGGCCATCGCCCAAGCCCAGGATCCAGGCATGATGGGCGAGGCTTTCAAGGCTGGAGTTGAAGCAGGCCGCAAAGCCTACCTGGCTGGCAGAATCGACGTGCGCCGTGAGGCCATCGCCAGCAGCCCAGTTACCGACGTACCAAATCCGGTTACCACCACCTCCTAGACCATGCCTACCTCCCTGCCAACACCCTGTCTTTGCCTGGTGACGGACGCCGCACTGGCCCATGACGAGTTGGTTGAAAGGGTGTCGAATGCGGTGGAAGGTGGTGTCGATCTGGTTCAGTTGAGGTATAAATCCCTGCCCGGCGGGCAGTTGTTGGACCTGACATCCTCGGTGCTGGAAGCCATGGGTGGCAGAGCTAAGCTGATTGTTAACGAGCGGGCAGATGTTGCTTTGGCAGCAGGCGCTCATGGAGTCCAACTGGGAGAAGAGGGACTGCCCGTGGCGGCGGCACGAAGAATTTTGGGGGAAGGATTACTCATAGGCCGGTCGGTACATTCCACGGAGGTCGCGGTCCAGGCAGAGTTAGATGGGTCCGATTTTCTGGTGGTGGGCACGATGTATGCCTCCCGGTCTCATATCGGAGAGTTGCCGGCAGGCCCGGGGTTGATGTGGGAGATATCCAGCAAATGTCACCTGCCGCTGATCGGCATAGGCGGAGTAGTCCCTGAAAACACAGCCGAATTGATCGAGGCTGGAGCGTCAGGAGTGGCGGTAATCACGAACATCTTGGCAGCCGAGGACCCGCGGACGGCTGCAGAACGATTGAAAGAGATATTGGTGGCGTCGTGGAACACCAGAATGAACCCGCCGGACGTTGGAACCGGAGACGGCTAAAACCATGATTGATCTCACAGTTAACGGAAAATCACGCCCCATCGAAGATAGCGTTGACCTGGAAACATACCTGTTGTCGTTTGGTCTGAACTTACAGTTTGTGGCCGTCGGTTACAATGGGGAAGTCGTGAAGAAAGAGTCGTTTGCCAGTCTGACATTGAAGGACGGTGA
This sequence comes from Chloroflexota bacterium, assembly GCA_002698265.1. Taxonomy (GTDB): domain Bacteria; phylum Chloroflexota; class Dehalococcoidia; order Lucifugimonadales; family UBA3495; genus UBA9611. The sequence continues at coordinate 46,170 of NZVX01000052.1, forward strand.
CGTCTTGGAGGTCGTGCGGCCCGTCGGCGGCGGCTGATCTCGATGGGTTTCATAGCCGAAATTGAAGAGCGGACCCAGTCGATGCGACAAACGATCCTAAAGCATCCCTTCGTAACCGGTATCGGCGACGGAACCCTGCCGGTAGATTGTTTCAAGCACTACGTTACCCAGGATTACGCTTATCTTATAGACTACAGCCGGGTGTTGGCCATCGCGTCTGCTCGAGCCCCAAAGCTGGAAGATATGTCCTGGTTCGCTGGCTTATTGGACGAAACCCTGAACCAAGAGATGGCCCTCCACCGCAGCTATTGCCAGGAATTTGGCATCAGCGCCCAAGAGTTGGAAGCGACTGAACCTGCACCTACCACGTTGGACTATACCAGCTTTCTCTTGAAAACCGCGTACCACGGCAGCTTTGGAGAGTTGGCAGCTTCGCTCTTGCCCTGCCAGTGGGGCTATTGGGAGATTGGCGACCACTTGCTGAAAAAAGGACTGCCTACCTCGGCTCCCCTTTACGCCCAGTGGATCGAGATGTATACCTCAGAAGAGTTCGCGGGATTGGCCCATCATATCCGCGAAATGACCGACCGCATCGGAGCCGATGCCGGTGTCGTTGAACTGGCGGCCATGCGACAGGCCTATACGAACAGCGTTCGGCTTGAACACCGATTCTGGGACATGGCCTATAGCTTGGAGGGATGGGAAAGGTAGGAGCAGCTACTCTGTCGGGGTGTCGCCGATAATGCCTTTTTGCGCCAGGATGTCGATCTCGCTTTGAGAGAGGCCCAGCAGGCCGCTCAGTACCTAATAGTTGTGCACACCTAGGCCAGGCGCCGGGGTTGACGTTGCTCTGAGGCTTTTGTCCAATAGCCGCGGTTTCTTCGACAATAAATCCATAATCTGCCGGTACCGGACGAGTATCCAGTTTGGATACGGTCTCGATATCAATCAAACTCTGACAAGTAGTTGAGTCGAAGTCGTTAACAACATCAGCGTTTGCACTCCCAGCCCAACGATTCAGTGATGAGCTTCCCCTACAAACACATGGGGAGGTCTCCTCTTCCCACTCGATGCTGCATCCTCTCCATAGCTAATCGCCCCTGAACAAGGTCATTCCCGTGGTGAGCACTGTGAGCACAATGCCTATGATGGTCAGCGTGCCCGCGTCCATGATGTTGTCGATTCCAGAGGTCGCTTCACCGGCTTTACTGTTGGAGAACAAACCTCTGCCGGGGCCACTCTTAAGCCTCTCACCCGCCACCGGTTGAACTCCCGGCTGGCCACGCCCCATCCGCTGCCGCTCCATCTCCATCTGCTCCTGCCGCATCTCATCCTCCCGCTCCATCCGCTGCCGCTCCATCTCCCTTCGCTCTTCTCCCTCCTTCTCCCTCATCTCATCCTCCCGCTCCATCCGCTGCCGCTCCATCTCCCTTCGCTCTTCTCCCTCCTTCTCCCTCATCTCCGCCTCACGTTCCATCTGCTCCCGCCGCATCATTTCCTCGCGCCTCATCCGAAGCTCGTTAATCAAGAGGTCCTCCATACCTTGTATCTTATCCTTGTGATGCCTGTGGAGCGTGTTGGTTAGGTGTCGGTGGTCTTCTTGCATCCTCTCTAGTGTATTATTTCGTTCCAGTCTGAATCCGGCGAGCGTGCCGTTGTGGTTATCCTCCATGTTCCTAGTTCGACTCAGCAGATCCGCTTCCCATTTTCGTTCGCGGTCGGAAATGTTCACTCGTGTGACTAGCATGCCGCTCTCAATACTGGATTTTGTTTCGTAGGAGCCGCCAAACAAAACCGAGCACGCTTCTCCCTGATCGCCACATTCTTCGATGACCTGGTCAAGTTGGGCCTGTTGTCTGGAAAGTTCTTCCCGTCTCCCAATTAAGTAGGCATCATTCTCTTCTTCTAATTTGATCAGATCCCTCAGCCCGTCTAGTTCCTGGTCCATTTGTAGCTTCTGTTGCTCTATTTGCTGGTTTAAGCGGTCCCTTGCCCCTTCTAATTCCTGAGCCATTTTAGCTTTCTCGT
>NZVX01000053.1 GCA_002698265.1 Chloroflexota bacterium
GCGCTACCGTTGGGCAGGGCTACTTCCAAGTATCCATGGCTGCCCGCTAGAGCTATCAGACCGTCCTCGCCCACATGTAGGTTGTCGTTGAATGTGCGGCTGAGGCCAACGATGCTCCGGCCCTTGATCCGCACGTCTACCAACTCGACGTCCGGCAGGTTGTCGGCAGGGATGTTGGTGACCAGATTTCCGTAAACATCTTGGTAGATAACCTGGCCGGTGATGGCGTCGCCCTGGCTGACTGGCTGCGGCAGCGGCAGGTAGTACAGATGGTCGATCGGCTCGCCCATGTCTCGCGGAGCGACACCAAGTGACAGATGGGCCGCGACTGGGGTGAAGATGTCGCGGCCGTGGAAGGTGTGACTCACCGGGTGGCGCCAGTAGTCGGGGTTGGTCAAATGTACGGCGGAGAGTTCCGAAGGTAGGGCCACGGGTCCCGTTGATTCTGGGACTGACTCTAGATACCGGTCGACCACGCCGCTGAGCAGGCCGTTGTCCGGGGAGACGAACGTCCCGCAGGGCGTGGTCAGTAAGACCGGACGTCGGTCTGTGCCAACGCCTGGATCGACCACGGCCACGTGGATGGCGTCATCTGGGAAGAAGAGGTGGTTGATGCCGAGGAGGAATGAGCCTTGAGCGACGTTCTGGGGCAGTATCTGGTGGGTGAGGTCAATGAGGCGGAGGTTGGGGTTGATTCCCAGCGCCACACCCTTCATCACTCCAGCGTACGCGTCAGAAAGCCCAAAGTCGGTGGTGAAGACCACGATTGGGGAGGTCATGGTGGGACCGGGCGGAAGAGCCGCCCTAGGCTACCCGACCCGGACGCTGATGATCGAGATGACCACGAACGCGATGGCTAGGAAGATTGTGAACTGGAACAGAGTTTTCTCCATCCCGCGGCGCGTGCGGACGGTGGTTGAGGCTGAGCCGAACAAGCCGCCGCCTCCCTCTTTGACTTGTAGGAGGATAATAGCTACCAACAGGATGGAGACCAGTAGTTGTACCAGGTTCATGAAATCGTTCATGGATTGACCTCGGCGGATGATTTCCGCCTGCTCTATTATACCCGCCGGTGGCGGGGACTAATTTATTCGTGTATCTGCCGCTATTTCAGCTTTCCCAGGGCCAATACCACCAGTTCGTTCACCAGGCCCGGTTTGGCCTGGCCCTTGGTGATCTTCATGACCTGGCCCACCAAGAACTTAGCGGCGGTCTCTTTGCCCCCGATGTAGTCCGCCACCGCCTGGGGATTGGCTTCGAGTGCCTCATTAACCGCCAGGTCGACGGCCGAAGAATCGCTTATCTGAGTATAGCCCTTTTCCTGAACGATCTGCGCAGGGGACCCGCCCGATTCGAAGGCTTCTTCGAGGACGGTCTTGGCCATGGATACGCTAACCGTGCCCCGGTCGACTAGGTCTATGAGTTCCACCAAGTGTTCGGGAGACACAGGTGATTCGTCGATCTCGGAGTCTTGCAGGTTCAACAATCGGCTAAGGTCGCCCAAGATCCAGTTGCTAACATCCTTGGCGAACTTTTGGCCGTTGTCTTCGCCCGTGGGCCTGGTCCCAACAGCCTGCTCGTAATAATCGGCCATGGCCTTGGAGTTGGTCAGCAGCCGGGCGTCGTACTCCGGCAGACCGTATTCGTCTATGAGCCCTCTCAGCCGGTCAGCGGGCAGCTCGGGTATCTTGTTCCGTATCTCTTCCACCCAGGCTTGGTCAACCACCAAGGGCGGCAAGTCAGGCTCGGGGAAGTAGCGGTAGTCGTGGGCCTCTTCCTTGCTGCGCTGGGAGTAAGTGACGTTTTGCTCTTCGGACCAGCCACGGGTCTCTTGGACAACTCGCTCTTCGGAATCGAGGACCTTCTTCTGGCGCTCCATCTCGTGGTTCAGGGCCAAGAACACGGATCGCATGCTGTTCATGTTCTTGATCTCGGCCTTCGTGCCGTATTCTTCCTGGCCCACGGGCCGCAGGCTGATGTTGGCGTCGCACCGGAAACTTCCGTCCGCGGCTTTTGCGGTCGACACTCCCAGGTATTGGAGTATGGAATGCAGCTTGGTCAGGTATGAACGGGCCTCTTCGGGAGTGCGCATGTCTGGATGGCTAACCACTTCCATCAGCGGCACGCCCGAGCGGTTCACGTCGACCAGGCTATGGGCATCGCTATTTCCGCCGTTGACGTGTTGGAGCTTGGAGACATCCTCTTCCAGGTGCACCCGCTCCACGCGCACGCGCCGGTCTTGGCCGTCGGCGGTGATGTCCAATTGGCCGTTCATCGCCAAAGGCATATCGTACTGGGATATCTGATACCCCTTCATCAGGTCCGGGTAGGGATAGTTCTTGCGGTCGAACTTGGTCAACCCCGGAATCTCGCAGCCCAAAGCCAGGCCGGTCATGATGGTGAACTCCACGGCCTTCTTGTTGATCACCGGCAGCGTCCCCGGCAGGCCCAGGCACACAGGGCAGACCCGGCTATTCACGGGCGCGGTCTGATAGTCGGCCCGGCAAGAGCAGAACATCTTGCTCTGGGTCTTCAGTTGGACGTGGACCTCAAGGCCAATAACTGTTTCGTAGTCCATTGATCGATAGATGGCCCTTATTCTTGTTGGTGGAACCCAAAATAGGGTGCGCGTTGGTAGTGGATTCCAGTATAGCAGGCTCGGATTTGGCTAACAACGAGAATCGTGCCCAAGCGAGTGCAGCCAATCGATGAATGAGTCCAGCCGGCCACTGGGACACGGGACGTTAAGAGAACTGTCTGTGCATCGTTTGGGAAGCTTGGGTTAGGAAATAAAGCCTTTGCTCCGCAACATCTCTTGGGCGGTGGATCCGATGTCGGCCGGAGTGGGTATGATCCAGGCCCCGGAGTCCTTCAGCGCGGCTATCTTGAACTCGGCGCGGGCGCTCTCCCCTGTGATGATCGCGCCGGCGTGGCCCATGCGCTTGCCTGGAGGGGCCGACGCGCCGACGACCAATGCTGCGACGGCTTTGCTGAAGTCCGACTTGATGAAAGCCGCGGCTTCCTGTTCCATTGTGCCGCCGATCTCCCCGATCATCACCACTGCGTCGGTACCGGGGTCTTCGTCGAAAAGCCTGAGTACGTCTACGAAGTTTGTGCCGATTATCTGGTCGCCGCCGATGCCAACACAGCTCGATTGCCCCAGATCAAGCGCGGTGAGCTGTCCCACGGCTTCGTAGGTCAGGGTGCCGCTGCGTGAGAGTACCCCGACGCGTCCCGGCAGATGGATAGCGCCGGGCATGATGCCTATCTTGCACTTGGCGCCGGGGGTGATCAGTCCAGGGCAGTTTGGCCCGATGAGCCGGGTAGGCTTGTTTTCGATATACCGGTACACCTTAACCATGTCTTGGACCGGGATGCCCTCGGTGATGCAGGCGATTAGCGGGATACCGGCGTCGGCCGCCTCAGATATGGCGTCAGGAGCGAAGGCCGGGGGCACGAAGATCAGGGACATGTTGGCCTGGGTCTCGGCTACTGCTTCCTCAACCGAGTTAAAGACCGGGACCGTATCGTCGAACATGGCCCCGCCCCTGCCTGGGGTTACACCCGCCACTACGTTGGTGCCGTAGGCCATACAGCCGCGGGCGTGGAAACTGCCTTCCCGTCCGGTGATCCCTTGGACCAACACCCGAGTTGTCTCGTCGACCAGTACTCCCATCGAGGCTTATCTCCAACCGGCGACCCGGTTATACATTTAGATTCTTGATTGCTTCTGCCGCCTCGGTGAGGGTGTCGGCGAAGGTCACCGGCAGTCCCGAAGCGCTGAGTATCTCTTTACCTTCCACTACGTTGGTGCCCAGCATCCGAACCACCAATGGGATGCTGGAGCCGGTATCTTTGTAGGCTAAGACGATGCCCTCCCCGGCGATGTCGCAGCGCAGGATACCGCCGAAGATGTTGACCAACACCCGCCGGACCTTTGCGTCAGAGAGGATAATCTTGACGGCGCTGGCGACCTTCTCCGGTGTGGCGCCGCCGCCAACGTCCAAAAAATTGGCCGGAGCCGCGCCCGCGGCGTTGGTGACATCCAAGGTGGCCATAGCCAGGCCGGCCCCATTGACCAAGCAGCCAACGTCACCGTCCAGATTTACATAAGCTATATCCAGGTCGGACGCCTGGGCCTCCAGCTGGTCTTCCTGGCTGATGTCCCGGTANTCCAGCAGGTCCGCATGGCGGAACATGGAATCGTCGTCCAGGTTGATCTTGGCGTCTAGGGCCACCACCCGGCCNTCGCCGGTGANGATCAGCGGNTTGATCTCCACGAGGGTGCAATCGNTCTCCACGAATACCCGGTAGAGGGCCGANAACACTTTGGCGGCGTCTCCGGCCACGTCTTGGNCCAGACCCAACTCCCGCACCAGACGGCGGGTCTGGAAGGGCATCAGACCTGAGAGAGGGTCGATTGGTTCGGTGTGGATGTCCTCAGGNTTGTTGGCGGCGACTTCTTCGATATCCATGCCGCCTTTGGTGCTGACTAGCATAGCCGGGCCCCGGTGGCCACGGTCGATGGTCAGAGCCACGTAAAGTTCCTGCTTGATATCGGCCAGTTCTTCTATGAGCAGCTTTTGTACCGGCGCGCCTTCGGGTCCGGTTTGGGGCGTGACCAGGTTGGACGCCAACATGCGCTGCGCCGCTTCCTCGGCCTCTTCGGGACTGCGCACTAACTGGACGCCGCCTGCCTTGCCCCGTCCTCCGGCATGTATCTGGGCCTTGACCACGGACTTCCCGCCAAACTCTTGGGTGGCCGCCTTGGCCTCCGCCGGGGTCGACGCGACGATGCCGCGAGGGACCGGTATCCCGTAGCGAGCGAAAACTTCCTTGGATTGGAACTCGTGGATGTTCATTAACGTCCTTGGATGGGCGTGGGCTGTGCCTTCAGAAGGCCTTTCCCCAAGCGTCCGTAAAATGTAGGCGATTTTACTGCTTCAGTCAACGCGTTTACCTACGGCTACGGTGGACAAACATGACAGCCCGTTTCATAATTCCGCGCAAATCGCCGGCGCCGGCACACCGCGTTTACATCAAATATGATGCGGCATTCTTGAATCCGTTGATGGGACGATAAAAACTCAAGGAACAGAGGAGGGACCATGGTCCGTTATAACAAGGTGATCGAACTGTTGGAACAGGACAAACCGGTGTTCTGCTCCGGTCTGGTCTGGAACGGCAACTTGGACGATATGACCTTCGTCGGCGATGTCGATTACGACATGGTCATCGTGGAGATGGAGCACCAGGGATTCAGCTTCAACGACCTGCGCACCATGCTCCAGTTCCTGATGAACCGGAAGAAAGTGTCTGAGAAGGGGTCATTGCAGGCGGACCCGGCTCCCTTCGTGCGGGTCCCGCCCAACTTCCGGGAGCGCAACCAATGGGTCCTCAAGCAAGCATTGGACGCCGGGGTCTATGGGTTGGTTCTGCCCCATCTGGACAACGTGGAAGACGCCAAGGCTGCCGTGGTTGCCGCTCGATATCCCCAGGTGCCCGGCGTGGCGGATTTCGAGCCTGAGGGCGAACGGGGGTGGTGGTACCGGATCGCGCCTCGTTACTGGGGCCTGACACCAGCCGAATACTATGATGCGGCTGACCTTTGGCCATTGGACCCCGACGGTAACATGCTATTGGTAGGCATCATCGAAGACCCGGTAGGCGTGAAGAACGTGCGGGATATCCTCAGAGAGGTCAAGGGCATCGGCGCGATCTGGGCCGGACCGGGAGACATGTCGGTGGCCATGGGGCACAAGGGCAACGCCGGTCATCCTGATGTGCAGGCCAACCTGCTGACAATCTTGGAAGCCTGCAAGGAATTCGGCGTGCCCTGCGCCACCGGCTGTACTGCCGAAGAGGTGCCTATGCGGCTGGAGCAAGGGTTCCGCATAATAATAACGTCCCCCGAGAAGACCACTAGGGGTCTGGACGAGGGACGTAGGATCGCCGGTCGTTAATCAGTAGTTACTAAATTACTTCTGCTGAAGGCCCAACGGGTCGGTTACTGCTTGGCCGTTGGTGGTCTCGCTGGAACCTTCGCCGGGACTCTGCAAGAACCTGAATATAGGAGCGTCGGAGGACAGGATGACCGTCGTCCGTTGGTTCAAGAATGCCTTGTAGGCGTCCAAGCTCCTCCGGAAGGAGAAGAACTCAGGGTCTTGGTTAAGAGACTCAGCCAGGATGGAGATGGCCTGAGCCTCGCCATCACCACGGAGCCGGCTAGCGTCTCTGTCGGCCCCGGCCAGGATAACCTCTACATCACGGTCGGCGGCAGCCCGTCTGGTACGGGCTTCCTCCTCACCCTCTGCACGCAGGCGGCGGGATATCTTTTCCCGGTCAGAGCGCATCCGCTCAAAGATCCTGCCGGCCACTTGCTGGGGGAAATCGGCGCGCTTGATGCGGACGTCAATCATCTCGACACCAAAGGACGGGTCTTCCTGGGCCAGATTGACCTGGACCGCCGCGATCACGTCTTCCAGTAATTCGGTCCGGGAGTTGGTCGGCTGAACGCGGGAGTTGCCCTCATCGTCTGTTACCGGTTCGCCGGACTCGTCCAATTCAACATCGCCGCCGATGATTTCTTCACGGCTCCGCTCGGCGACCTCGGCGCGAAGGGAAGAGTTGATCCGCTGGGCGAGAATGCTACGGGCGTTTTCTTCGGTGGTCAGTGTTTGCAGGAACGCCCGTGGGTCATTGATCCGGAACCGGCCGTAGACGTCGATCTCCAGGATGTTGATGTCCCGGTCCAAGAACTGACTTGGCGGAGCATCGATGCGCAGCAACCGTCTGTCGTAGTTGATGACGCTGTCCACGAATGGGGCTTTGAAGTACAGGCCGGGCGAGGTGTGGACGCTCTGCACGTCGCCGAAGCGGGTGACCACCACCTGCTCCGTTTCCTGGACGATGAAAAGGCTCTGTGTGATGATTATTAGTGCCAGGATTACCAATACCCCGGTTATGACTAGGTTCCTCATGGAGACCCCTTTATACCTTGTTAACTAACTAGCTGGTGATTTGAGTTATTCGATCTAACTTCAGGCTGGCTTACGGGGCTGCCGGTCCCAACGGCACCGGCACGATTTCACCCTGACCGCCGAGTATCAGGACCGATTCGGCTTCAGGTGAAACGATTATCTTGTTGATGCCCGGCAGTATCTCTTCCATCGCCTCCAGGTATAAACGCTGCTGGGTGACGAGGCTGGTGGAGGGAACCGTGAGGTCCTCGCGGTTCATATATTGCACGGTGAATTGGTCGCCGGCCTGCAGGGCCTCGCCGGACTGAACGCGTAACGTCACGATGTTGGTGGACGCGTCGAATCCTGACACTGAAATGTCCACTCCGCTTACGGCGCCACCGTCCGGGCCGTCCACCACCTCAATATCAGCGTCTAAAGCTTTGTTGCTCAGGCGGACGTTGAAGGGCCCAGCCCCCACGAACTGAGGGATGGTCAGGTCTTCATTGCCTAGGTAGGCGATGGAGAACGATTCGCCGATGGTCAGGTCACCTGACTGGGCGTCGAATGATGCTGAAAACGCACAGATCTCGGTAGCGTCAGTTGACAGCACCTGGTTGGCTGTGAATGCGCAATCGCCTGCACCCAGCACGTTTATGGCGGAAACCAGGATGTCGAACCCGTCGCCGTCTTCATCTGGCGCCGAGATCATGGAGACATCAGATAGACCGATGCCGGTAGCAGGGTCGTCGTCGCCGTCGGCGTTATCGGTATCTTGGAGCACGTTCTCCAGGGTGATAGACCGGTCGTTAAACTGTGCCAAGATCGACAGGAATTGGTCTGCTTCACCCTGAGCCCTTTCGATACGGGCCCGTTTGAATGCTTCCGCCGGCTGGATTATCTGCTCTGCGCGCCCCCTGGCTTCCGGGATCACCTGGTTCTCGTAGGCTTGGGCTTGGTTAGTGGCGGTCACTTTGTCTTGACGTGCTTGGAGCACGTCGTTGAAGGCAGCTTGGACTTCCGCGGGCGCTTCCACTTTCTGGAGTTGTACGCTGATGATATTGATGCCGGTCTGGTAGCCATCAAGGATCTCTTGGAGTTTTACCCCGGTATCCAACTCCAAATTCACACGCTCCTCGGCCAGCACCTCGGCAAGGGAACGTTGTCCCACCACCAAGCGGAGTGCCGCTTCAGTGGCATCCTTCAAGGTCCTTCCGTCGGGGCGGCCGGCCGGAATGTTACGTTGCTCACCGGCGTTCTCTCCGGGGTCGTCAACCTTGAAGAGGTAGTGGCTTAGGTTCTTGATGTCGTATTGGACGACCATCTGCACATCGATGATGTTGAGGTCGCCGCTGATCATTTGGGCTTCCACAGGCACCGGGGTGTTGGCCACGCCATCCGCGCTTCTAAAGCCGAGTTCCAGGCGGCGTACCAAGTCAGTCCTCACTACGTCCTTATTGCCGATGGGACCGGGCCACCACCAGTGAAGTCCGTTCTGGGTCACGGGTGTTTCCTGGGCGTTCCCGAAGAGGCGGAGAACCGCCTGTTCACCTGGGCTGGTGGTATAGATGCCGGTGGCTGCCCAGATCACGATGACCAGGCCCACGAACAGGGCTANGGCCAACCCGACACCGCCGCCTCCCAATCTCTGGGACACGCGACCGATTCCGTCGCGTANACCACCTATGATCTTTTCAANATCCAATTCTGGCTGCCTGGGNCCGCCTCCGGGTTGAAACATGTTCGCTTATTCCTTTTGCCTATCCTATTGTGTCTGGCGACGGCCGGTATATCTGGCCGAACACCCTATAATCTCGAAAGCCTTGTAGATTCTATCATCTATAAGGGATATCCGAATTAGACGACGCACTTGAACTAGGACGCTCTACGGCTATATACGCTTGTGTGAAAGGATCGGACTGAATGGTTAAATCCGATTCATATTCTAATCAGGCGTAAAGGCGCCTGTGCCTGGACTTTATGGAGGGGTATAATACTGCCCGTCACCGCGCCTCTGGACTGATTTGTGCGGCCGCTAATCTCGTTTAAGGAACAATCAGATGACGACACCTGGCTTGGACATAATTCCGGGAAATGACATGACCCGGATCAGGGCCGTCTGCGAACACCAGCGCGGTCTGATCTACGTTGTGCCCGCTGAACGCAGTTGGGTCTGCGACAAGGAGTACTTGCCTGCGCACGCCCTGGCCGGGTTCTTCAGGGAGCTCACGGCCCTGAAGAGCAAGGAGGTCGAGGGATTGATGCAGCAGTGGGGCATCTATTTCCGTCAGTTGCCCACGGAACAAGAAAGCACCGAGGCAGAGGCGGTGGAGTCGTAAACTAAGCCCGTGGAAGAATCACGCTAGTTGAACTCCGGATAAGAAAGGGGGCTGGTCTCAGACCAGCCCCCTTTCTTTTTTGTTGATCCAATTGATGCCCGTTTAACTACTATCCCCGTCCGTTGACGTCGAAGGCAGCGTGGGAGTGGGCTGGGGTGCTGCTGGATGGGGGTGGCCAGCCGGACTGGGGTTGGCGTTGTACGCCGGCGGCGTTTCCGGCGGCGTGATTGGAGCGGCAGGTTCGGCGCCGGGATCGTCATCGGCATTGAACAGCCGGTTCATCGCCTCGCCTGATACTGTTTCATATTCGATCAGGTATTCCGCCAGTCTGACGAGCTTGGACTTATGGGTCGTTATCGTCTCCACAGCCTGTTCGTAGGCGGTATTGATCAGGACTGAGACTGCGTGGTCGATCTCTTCGCCCAAACGCTCTCCGTAGTCCTTCTCTTCACCGCCCATATCCCGGCCTAAGAACACCATTTCCTGGGCCTTGCCGAAGGTGCGCGGCGCTCCTAGCCCGTCGAGGCTGTGGGAATCTTTGATGATTATCGTGACCGGTTGTAGACCTTTCTCGATCAGGCCTTCACTGAATTCTGCCAATTGGAAGTCTGCTTCCTTGCGAGACCTGAATTCAGCGCAGTCGGTCATTATCACCAGGAGGTCGTTTCCGTAGACCTCGACTGTTGCTATCTCTCCGGCGCGGGCCTTGTGGATGACTTCGCTGATCGGCATCTCGTCGTACACTTTCGCGTTGAACATTCCGTAACGCTTGATCATCCCCTGGGCCAGTTTCGTGGCTTGTTCCAAGTCGTTGCTGGCTCCAGTCGTAACTTCGTCGAAGATGATCTGCTCCGCCACCCGGCCACCCATGGTGACTGCCATCCGGTGGGCGAATTGGTTCTTGGTCCACAGGTAGCGGTCCTCTTCAGGGACCAATGATGTATGGCCGCCCATCTGGCCGCGGGCAACGATGGATATCTTGTGCACAGGGTCGGCGAACTCAAGACCCCAGGCCACCAGAGCGTGCCCCGCTTCGTGGTAGGCCGTCATTTCCTTTTCTCTTGGGTTGATGTGGCGGCTCTTCTTCTGCGGCCCGGCGATGACCCGGTCCACGGCCTCCTCAAAATCGTCCATGAAGATGGATTTCTTGTTGCCTCGTGCAGCCATGATGGCTGCTTCGTTTATCAGGTTCGATAGCTCGGCGCCGCTGAACCCCGGAGTTTCCTTGGCTAGCGAGTCAAAAGTAACTTCCGGCGCCAGGGGCTTGCCGGAGGCGTGGACCTTCAAGATGGCCTTGCGGCCTTCGATATCGGGCAGGTCCATAGTCACCCGGCGGTCGAAGCGGCCGGGCCGCAAGAGGGCCGGGTCCAAGATATCTGGCCGGTTGGTGGCCGCGATCACGATGATATTGGTGTTGGTCTCGAATCCGTCCATCTCAACCAATATCTGGTTCAGGGTCTGCTCACGCTCGTCATGCCCACCGCCCAGACCGGCGCCACGGTGGCGGCCCACCGCATCGATCTCGTCCACGAACACGATACATGGGGCGTTGCGTTTGGCTTGTTCAAATAGGTCCCTGACGCGCGCCGCGCCCACACCAACGAACATCTCCACGAACTCGGAACCGCTGATGTGGAAGAAAGGCACTCCGGCTTCGCCGGCTACCGCCCTGGCCATCAACGTTTTTCCAGTCCCGGGAGAGCCGACCAACAGGACGCCTTTGGGGATACGGGCTCCCAAAGCGAGGAACCGCTCGGGGAATTTGAGGAATTCGACGACTTCTTGGAGCTCTTCTTTGGCTTCATCGACACCGGCAACGTCGGCAAACGACACCGTCGGCTTATTGAAGGACATCATTTTGGCCCGGCTGCGGCCAAAACTCATGGTCTGATTGTTGCTGCCCTGGGCCTGACGCATCATGAAGAGGATCAAGCCGCCGAAGAATATCAATGGCAAGAAGTTAAGCATCAGTCCGAAGAAGCTGCTTAGACCACTGGAGCCCTTGAAGACCACTTCCACGCCGGATGGTGGTCCTACGTCAACGCCAGCCTCAACCAACAGGCCGAGTACGTCTGTGTCACGGCCGATACGGCTGGTGAAGTGGTCGGTCCCCGCAGCGCTGGCGCCTCTGGGGAATACTGTGATCTTGCGGCCGTCAATGACAATCTCTCGAATGTCATTGTTCTTGGCCATCGCTACAACTGTGGTCAAAGGTTCTTCGCTGCGGGCGCCGAAGCTGGGCAACAATGTGTAGAAGATCACGATTACCCCGATGATGATTATCAGGTACACGAAACTGTTGCGAAGCCACCGGTTATCACCCATGTTTACCCCTTATCCGCTGTTTTCAA
>NZVX01000054.1 GCA_002698265.1 Chloroflexota bacterium
TGACCGCCACGCACTGCTTCTCTGGGAATGACAGCTTGGCCGCTATGGTGGCCGCGAAGCTGAACCCCAGGGAAGAAACGTTGCCCCAACCCAAGAACGCTCTGGGCACCAAGGTGTCGTACACGGTGCTCAGTTGGTCGCGGGTGTTCCCAGACTCGTGGGTGACGAAGGACTTGTGGGGGTCCAGCGCCTCCATCAGTCCGGCATAGACCTTGTAGGGGTTGATGGGTTTCTCGGTCGATGCCATAGCCTCTCGGTACTTGACCATCGCCGAATCCCGGACCGACTTGACCTCGGCTGCCACGTTTCCGGCAGGGCGGCCGTTGCTAGAAGTTTTTGCGGACAACTCGGCCGTCAGCGCTTGAAGGGCGAACTTGGCATCGCCGATCACCGCCTGGGCCGTGGGATAGGTCTTGTTCACGTGCAGTTCGTCTATGGTGCAGTGGATGATGGTCTTGTTCACCGCGCCGGGGATCCCGTGGCTGAAGCGGCCGGGAGACAAGCTCGAGCCCACCGCAAACAGTAAGTCGCATTCGTCCAGATAGTGGTTCACCTGATCGCCGCGGACGCCGACGAACAATGGGTGGTCCTCTGGGAACGCGCCTTTGGCTTTCAAGGTAGAGATGACCGGGGTGTTCGCCAGCTCGACGAATTCCTTCAGTTCGGCTGACGCTCCAGCGTAGATCACGCCTTCGCCGGCGTAGATCAAGGGTTTCTCGGCTTTCAAAAGCAACTCGACGGCCGCGGCAACGTCGGCGGGGTCGGGCGCGAATTTGGATCCTTTCACCGGTATGTAGGGGTCCGCCGTCTCGTCATACTGGGCGTGGGAGTCGGGGATGGCGATAACCACGGGTCCGGGCCTTCCGGTTCGCAGCATGGTGAAGGCACGCCGCATGAACTCGGGCAGCCTCCCCGGCTTGTCCAGGTGGCCGTACCATTTAGAAACGGTCTTCAGGGCCGCAGTAACATCGAATTGACTGTTTTCCGTGGCCCCAGCGGGGATACCGTCGGTGATACAGAGGACTGGAGAGCCGTCTTCAAAGGCCTGGGCCATACCGGCGAATGCCACCTGCAGCCCCGCGGCGTTAACGCCGCCCTGGAATGTGCATACGCCGATCCTGGCGCCGCCCGATATCCTGGAAGTGGCGTCAGCCACGGCGACGGCGTAGCGGTCGTCCCGCATCATCACCAGGGGCACTCCCTCTCGGCCCAGGGCGTTATTCACCTGGCAGACCGGGAAGGTAGAGACCCATTCGATTCCTTCCTGCTTGAGAATACGGGCTAATCCAGTGCCAACATCGATGGTCATCGCGCTATTCCTCCGGTTGATTTAACCGTACGGCGGGGCCGGCTTTCGGGCTAAAATCGAATCCAGCCTCCGAGTTCACATTGTTGAAACAAACAGGTGCTACTCTAGTTGAGTGGTTCCTGGATTACAACCGGAATACGCCAGACTGGAGAGGTTGAATCCAGAGTGAAACGCGGGATTCCACGAATTTGACCAAATGCGCGGATTCTCGCTATAGTTCGCCCATAAACTGACTTCAGACCTCGCGGGCGACTCCCAGCAGGGTCAACGGAAATAGGACGGAGACTTATGAGTTACAAGGCTGAATACATCTGGGTTGACGGACAAAAACCCACCGCCAAGCTGAGGTCCAAAGGGAAAGTGATCCCTGACGGCGAACAACCGCCCATCTGGGCCTTCGATGGGTCGAGCACCAATCAGGCCACCGGCGAGAATTCCGACTGTGTCCTGAATCCCATTTTCGTTTGCCCCGACCCCATACGCAAAGGAGACCATAAGCTGGTCATGTGCGAGGTCTTGCTCACCGACATGACTCCGCATCCATCCAACACCAGAGCGGCGTGCGCCGCCTCTGCCGAGAAGTATGCCGAACTCGACATGTGGTTCGGTATAGAGCAGGAATACACCTACTTCGATGGCATCAAGCCTCTGGGCTGGCCGGACAACGGGTTCCCCGCCCCTCAGGGCGGCTATTACTGCGGCGTGGGTTCCGATGAGGTCTTCGGGCGGCCCATCGTCGAAGCCCATCTCGACGCCTGCATGTACGCGGGACTGGCCATCGCCGGAATCAACGGCGAGGTCATGCCCGGTCAATGGGAATTCCAGATCGGCGCCATAGGGGCGCCCGCCGTGGCCGACCACCTCTGGGTAGCCCGGTGGCTGCTCTACCGGATCGGCGAGCAGTTCAATGTTAGCGCCACTCTCGACCCAAAACCGGTCCGGGGCGACTGGAACGGCGCCGGCGCCCACACCAACTTCTCCACCGTCACCATGCGCAACGACTACGACGCCTGTGTCGCCGCCGCCGAGGCGTTGGGGACCAAGGCGGAACTCCACATCTCCAATTACGGCGACCGCATAGAAGAACGCTTGACCGGCGAACACGAGACCATGTCCTACAAGGAGTTCAAGTGGGGCGTCTCTGACAGGGGCGCATCCATCAGGATTCCCTGGCAGGTGGCCCGGGATCGGAAGGGGTACATCGAAGACCGCCGGCCAAATGCCAATTGCGACCCATACGTCGTGACCAGGCTCATTCTGGACACCGTCTGCGGAGCAGCCACCGGCGGTTAACAGCCAGGCGGTTACACCCGATCACAAGAAAAGGGGCCTTGCCATGGATTTGGCAGGGCCCCTTTTGGCGTTCCAGGAAAGCAGAAAATCGTAAGGGCAGGTTAGAAACCTGCCCTTGTCGTGGGAGGTCATTTACTCGAGGAAACAGGGGTGGTCTCCAATCGTGACCAGGTCTAGGCTTTCGAGAATCGGTCACCCTAGAACAAGGGGGTTAGAAACCCGCCCTTACGAAAATTGACTCGATTCAAGATGGGATTCGTAGGTCTCGGCCTTTCCCAGAATAACGGACTAAGTCCCTATCCGGAACGGGTCAACTGCGTCCTGGACGGAGCGGATGATGGAGAAGGCCGTGAGTTTGCCGGTCTTTGGGTTCTCGGAGGGGTTATTCTCGATGTGCACCCGCAGTACCCCAAATTCGCCTTCGACCTCGATGTCGTGGCAATTGCGCTGCAAGCCGGGCACGGCAATCATCTTGACCTGCGTTCGGTCGGGTCCGACACCAGCCAGACTGACTGCGGCGGACACGTTCAAGTTCGCCGGAAACCCCTTCACAGCCTCCCGCGCAGTCCCGGAGAAGATTTCCATCTCGCCTTCCAAACCCTCCAAGCTGATACCGTTCTCAACCAAGTGGGGCGCGCCTTCCAGACCGATGGGAGGTTTTCGAGACACCATGATCACGTGGTCCACTCTACCGGCGCAGGCCGACTTTATCCCATCCAGTCCCGCTATGGCGCCGGAAGGGGCCAATAAACGACAACCCGTCTCGCGCGATCTCTCGATAATTCCTGGGTTGTCCAACAGAGCCCCGATGCTGATGACCATCAGGTCTTTCCTCGCGGCAAAGGTCTCCTCGGCCAGTTCGGCGACGATGTGGCCGCCCGCCGTCTCTACCAGCAGATCGGAGTTGGCGATGAGTTCTTGCCGGTCCATGTAGGCTGGCGGGGAGTCCAAACCTCCGAGAAATTCGTGGGCCCGGTGCTCGTCACGGCTGGTGACACCGGCTATCCGCACGTTCAATTTTCCAGAGTCGGCAGCCCGCATCAATGCCTGGCCGATGGCCCCGCATCCAACGATCCCTATCGACTGGGCCATATCTTCACCTCCTCAGCTTTTTATCCCGCAGACAAGATGTTACCATTCCGAAGGCCCTTACCTCCACGCCTAGACGTTTGCCCATGGCCGGACAACCCTAGGGCAATGAAACGCGAAACAGGTACCGATGCTAGAAACCGAGATACTCAAGAAAGGCGACGATTCAGGAAACGGGACGCTAATAAAATACACCTCCTCCACCGGGGCCGTGATCAAGGCCATCGGCGTGCCCCAGTCTTGGGAATCGACCCTGGGGCCGACCTGGTGCTATGTGATAGAGGGCGATGACCTCACGTTGGTGGACCCTGGCTGCTACGGGTCATTGACCTACCTCGAACAGGGGTTGGGGGCGCTTGGCCGCTCCCTTACCGACGTGGCCCGCATCGTTGTTAGCCACGGGCACATGGACCATGACGGCAGCTGCCCGCCGGTGATCCGCAAGAGCGGCGCGGAACTCTGGGCCCACGAGATCTACGGTTTCATGCTACAGGCCGACCGCGGCGATGTAGAGCGGGGTTGGCGCAGGGAGGTCCAGGGGTTCAAGGACTTCGAGAACTCCGAGACAATGACCCGGGTCATGGAACACCGCGAGCTCAACCGTGATTTGGTCCTCGACCATCCGGTGACCGACGAGCTTCAGGCCGGCGGTCTAACTTTTTATTACACTCCCGGCCATTCCCCCGACGAGCTTTGCATCCTGTTCGACCAAGTGCTGTTTTCGGGCGACCACATCCTGCCCCTGATTACGCCCCACCCGTCCGTGGCGATGAGCTACAACTCCTTCAAGAAAAGCCTGCCCCCCGCCTATAGTAGTAGTAACGACATCTACGGCTTGAAGGCCCTGCTCACTTCGCTGAAGCGGATGGCGTTATTGGAGGGGGACATAACCGTCCTGCCGGCCCACCGGGCGTTTCACCGAGGGCAGTTCAATCCCATCGGAGTCTCGCGGGCCACTGAGATAATGGAACACCACCGGAACCGCTGCTACGAATTGACCCAGGTCATGGGGGCGGGGCCAAAAGACTTGGTCACCATCACCCGGGAGTATTTCTCAGACCGCGAAGTGGAAGCACAGAACTTCTTCCTGGCATTCACCGAAGTAATGGCCCACATCGAACTGATGCAGGAAGCCGGAGACATTTCGACTAACAGCGGCACTGCGGGCGGCAGGCTCTGGAGCAATGGCCTTGGTCCGGATGTCCCGATCAACTGGAACGGCACCGACCAGTTTTCGGTTTTTATCGACGACCTTTAGCTCTCTTTGATCCAGTCGGCCACTCTCTCGCCGATCATGATGGTAGTGGAGTTGGTGTTGGCCCGCACCACGTTGGGCATCACCGATGCGTCGGCCACTCTGATGTTCTCCAGACCGTGCACCCGGCAGTACTGGTCCACCACTGCGTTTTCGTCCGATGCCGGTCCCAACTTGCAGGTGCCCGAGATGTGCGTGGTGTTCACGGTGCTGCGCAGCATGTAGTCATCCAGGGTTTCATCTGACTCTATGTCCGCCTCATTGGGCTGCAGACGCCGCTCTATGATGTCCTTGTACATGGGGTGTTCCACCAGGTTCATCGCCAGGCGAACCGCCTCCCGGAGCCGCTCCCGGTCCCAGGAGTCCTCTAAGTAACGGTAGTTCAAATGGGGTTGGACGGAGGGGTCGTTGGAAGTCAGGGTCAGTTCCCCGAAACCGTTGGCCAGCTCCAGTACACAAGTGAAACGCACACCCTCTTGCTCGTAGGGGTCGGGAGCGCCGATTGGCGATGAGAACGCCGAGGGTAGTATCTGCATATCGTTTCGATCGTCGGAGCCGGTGGCGGTGTAGCGCAGGGCCAGTTGGTAGCGCGGCGCTCTGGGGTCCTGAGGAAAGTTGTCTTTGACCTTATAGACCACCGGCACGATGGGGTGGTCTCTTAGATTCTGGCCCACGCCGGGGAGATTGCTAATCACCGGGATTCCTTGGCGCTCTAATTGTTCCGCCGGTCCCACGCCCGAGAGCATCAGCAGATGCGGAGAGGCGATGGCGCCGGCGCTGAGGACGATCTGGTCGGCCTTCACAGTGAACCGTTCGCCACCGCTCTCGACCTCGGCCCCGATGGCTTTCTTGCCATCGAACAAGACCCGGCGCACCAGGACGTTGGCCTTGATCGTCAGATTTAGGCGGTGCCGGCTGAGGTTGATATAGGTCAGACCNGTACTCATGCGCACCCCGTCGGGGTTGTTCATGGGAATTGGGCCCACGCCCTGGGACTCTGGGTGGTTCATNTCCGGGTCGTAGGGAAATCCCTTGTCGATCAGGGCNTCATGGAACGCTTGGTGGAAAGGCAGCCACTCGCTCTGCTTGAAGCGGCGGACCGGCATTGGGCCCTCGGAGCCGTGGAAGTCGTCCCTGATGTCGTTGTCGGTCTCCTGTTTCCTGAAATAGGGCAAAACCTTCAGGAAATCCCATTGGTCGTTGCCCATGGCCGCCCAGTTCTCGAAGTCCTCAGGGATCCCGCGCAAAAACACCTGGCCGTTGATGGCGCTGGAACCGCCCACCACCTTGCCGCGCGGCACCGGCAGGTCGTGGCGGTCAGGAGTGCCTGTACCGACGAACGACCAGTTGTGGGGACCGCCCATGGCCGCGGCGTCGGGCGTGTAGCCAAACTTGATGTCGTCGGGATAAGTCTCGAAATCCGGGTAGTCAGGTCCGGCCTCCAACAACAGGACCGATCTATCAGGGTCTTCCGACAACCGGTTGGCGATGGCGCAGCCGGCTGATCCGGCCCCTATTACGATCACGTCGTACTTCAATTCAAGTTCTCCTTGTACCTGTTCAACCCAAAAAGGAGTTGGAGGGCAGTTTACGGCCAGGCACGACCGGCGTCAAACCATCGGGTTGGCCCGATGTGTTAGTTTATTGACCTTGATCAACCCACACAGCCAATCAATACGGAGGGGACCAGCATGGCAACTTTGGAAGAATATGTAGACAAATATGAGACTGTGCGATTCGAACGGACCGACGGCATCCTTCAGGCAACCGTGCATTCGGGGGACGGAAGCCTGCTCTGGGGCGAAGCCTCCCACCGGGAGTTGGGTCACGCCTTCGCCGATATCGGCAGCGACACAGAGAACAAGACGGTGATCTTGACCGGTACCGGTGACGATTATTGCGCCGAATTCGAGCCCGGCCGGTCTTCCAGGAGGATGCCCAATGACTGGGACAAGACCTACTGGGAGGGGAAGCGGCTGCTGCTGAACCTGCTGGACATCGAAGTCCCGGTCATCGGAGCCGTCAACGGCCCGGCGCTGATCCACGCCGAGATACCGGTGCTCTCCGACATCGTCTTGGCCTCGGACAAGGCCACGTTCCAGGACGGGCCCCACTTCCCCAGAGGAGTCGTGCCGGGGGACGGTGTGCACGTGGTGTGGCCCATGGTCCTGGGAAGCAACCGGGGCCGCTACTTCCTGCTGACCGGCCAGACGCTGTCGGCACAAAAAGCTCTCGACCTGGGCGTAATCAGCGAGGTGTTGCCCAAGGACCAACTGCTGCCCCGCGCCTGGGAGTTGGCCCGGATGATCATCGAGCGTCCGCCGCTGACAGTCCGCTACAGCAGGGTGGCAATGACCCTGAACATCAAGAGGCAGATGCAGGACATGCTAGGCTACGGCCTGATGCTAGAAGGTCTTGCCTACGTGGATAAATCTCTTTCGGAAGAATAGGCGCTGACCTGCAGGCAGGTCACTACAACCTCTGGCGTCTACCGCCGAACCCGCCGCCGCCAGATCCACCGCCCTTCGATGGGTTGATGACGATCGATGTTGTGGTTACCGGTTCCCCGCTTTCGTCGTCGGTTGAATTTATGACCAGGACACGGTCGCCCATTGAGATATCCTCTAGCGTTCCGGTCTCATAGATCTGGACGGCCACCTGGTCTCCCAGGTTAACCCGCGTCTCCCCAGAGTCGGTGGCAACCGTGAGGCTGCCGCCGCCGACTTCGCCCACGGTCCCATTCAAGATGCCGATAGACGTGCCACCGCCGAATGCTCCACCAACCTCCGGTGGATTGACTATGACCGAGAACGCGTCTACCGGACCGCCGCTAGTGGTGTCTCCGGATACTATGACCAAGACCCGGTCTCCCTGGGAGATGTCTTCCGCAGTGTATACGAAGTCCCCGGCGGTCAACGGTTGGCTGTCACTCCAGATCAGGCCATCCCTCAGCTTGAACGTATAGGTGAGACCATCGTCAGAGATGTCGCCATTTTGAACAGTGGGAACTTCGGTGGGCACTAGAGGGATCAGATGCAAATCTTCATCGAAGCCAAGCAAGCCCTCAGAAAGTTGCCTGAGCACAGAGAATTCTAACAACGAGCTGGCTAACTGAGGATCAAGGGTATTCGGCTCTCCGCCCAAGTTCAGCCGTAATAGAGGGCTGGACGGTGTTGGCGGGATGGTGGGGGTTGGGACCGCCGTGGCCGTTGATATAGGGCGGCGGTCGGAAATATCGAACCCGGAGTAGCCGTGGCGTCTCCGCCACAAGCCACAACAAAGAGCAGGGCGAACATTCCCATGAGGGCAGCTGCTTCCCGGAAACCATTAATCCCACATCCCTATTGCCGCCGGCCGGATATGAGGCTTGGTCCTGGTCCATTTTCTGGCGGTTGGTTCCATCTGATTGGCTCGCCATCGTTCGGCCTAAAACGGGCGTCCCCGATTCAATATTCCCTTCAGCAACCAGCATTCGCATGCTATCCAACGGTCGTGAAAGGCCCCTTCCTACTGACAGGCCATACACACGATTACGAATTCGTGCGTTATTTGCCTAGAGAAACCAATGCGACGTTGGGCAGATTCAATGGAATTTAAGACTGGCCGGGCACGAATCAAACCAA
>NZVX01000055.1 GCA_002698265.1 Chloroflexota bacterium
AGCATAGGGGTTAAGCTTGTAATTTGGAAACTCTTTAGAGTGCCATTCTGGAAGCCCCACCCCCACCTCTGCTATACTCACCCCGACCGACTATCATCCCCCCAGCTACACAGGCACCGCTTGACCCACGTTACGACAACCGTCCTGGCAGGCACCTCCACTCATGGCTGAACCGAATCTGCCCTCCAGGGTAGTCGCCAATGTAGTCCACGCCCACTATGGGTGGTACATCGTGGGTATGGGGACGGCGCTGCAGTTGACCACCAACTTCGTCAGCCAGGCGTTTGCCATCTTGGTGGTGGTCATGCGGGACAACTTTGGGTGGTCGCTTACGGCAATCGTCCTAGCCTATTCGTTCCGCAGCATCGTCGGCGCGCTTTTGGCGCCCTACGCCGGGATCATGGGCGACCGCTACGGCGCAAAGCGGGTGATGCTGGTGGGCGCTGCGTTCTTCGCCGGCGGGCTGGTGCTCCTCAGCACCATCACCCAGATCTGGCAGCTATTCATCTACTACAGCATCGTCTTGGGCATCGCCCAAGCCATGTTCCGGGTCAATATACCCACCACCGTCGCCGCCTGGTTCAAGAAGAAACTGGGCGTCGCTGTTGGCATCCAGCAGTCGGCCGGCGGCATGGGCGCGTCGGTGCTGGCCCCCGGACTGACCATCCTGCTGACCCAGACCGACTGGCAGACCGCATTCATGCTCATCGGCACCATCGGCGGGGCCCTGGTGTTCGCCCTATTAGCCTTCTTCCACGGCGAACCGGCCGACCACGGCATGCGGCCCTACGGCACCGACGAGAACGACAAAACTCCGGTGGAGGCCTTCACCAGCGCCGTGTCCAAGGTCCGGAGCCAGGTCTTCTTGAAACACGCCAGGCAGACCAGGGCCTTCTGGTTCCTGCCGCTGGTTCACCACCTGGGCTGCGTCGGTCATTCCATCGTTATGGTCCACGGCGTGTTTTACGCCACCACCAAAGGCGTGTCTCTGGAGGCCGCCGCATTCATCATCAGCATCTACTCGTTCAGCAGTGTCGCTAGCCGGTTGATGGTGCCCATCCTGGCCGACCGCCTGGGCGCCAAGGGCGTGATGGCCTGTTTCTACTTCATCCAGGGCGCGGCCGTGCTGATGCTTTTCTGGACGACAGAACCGTGGCAGTTTTACATCTTCGCCGTGGTGTTCGGAGTCGGGTTCGGCGGCGAGATGTCGGCCTTCCTGGTGGTCAACCGCCAGTATTTCGGCATGGGTCCGGTGCGGACCGTCTTCGGCGTCCAAAGTATGGCCTCGGGTCTGGGGATGGCCCTGGGCGGTCTGGTCGGCAGCGTGATCTACGACGTCTTCGGCTCCTACAACCTGGCCTGGATCGTATCACTGGTCGGCAGCCTGGGCGGCATGATGGCCATCTTCGCCATGGAGTCCACCAAGCAGGTGCTCATCCCCGACTGGGAGCAGTCTCTACCGCAAGAGGCCCAGACCCCCGCGCCGGCTGACTAGGGGGATTTTTCTCCCTGGTAAGGAGCTCCCCTTAATGAGCCAGACCCCGCAACTGTCATCCTGAGGAACGCCGTAGGCCAACGAAGGTCTGCCATGATGATGTTTGGCAGACCCTTCGCTTAACTCAGGGTGACATCAGTGCAGGGTGGTTCGAATCGGAAACATGGTGACGGCGCAGCGGACATCCTAAATCCCCCATTGAGGCCTACCCCTACTCAAGGTAAACTGTCCCGAAACCAAACAACGTCGTCTGCTGAAAGCTGATGGCTGCCAGCTGACCGCCACTCTGAAGGAGCTACCCGTGCGCATAGACGTCCACAGCCACCTGGTCTACCTACCCTATCTGGAGTACCTGGCGGGACGCAGTTCCCTGCCCCAGGGCGTCCTGCGGGGCGGGACCTATTTCGTTAGCTGCACCGGCGGCTACCAACACGCCTCGCCCATCGTCCACGCCGACATCGACCAGAAGCTCAAGGACATGGAAGACCTGGACATCGGTATGTCGGTCCTCAGCCACGGCATGCCTGGCCCCGAGCTATTGGGCGGGCTCGAGGCCGACGACTGGGCCTCGCGCATCAACGACCACCTGGCCGAGGTGATTCAAGCCCACCCCGGCAAGTTTCAGGCTTGGGCCACACTGGGCTGGGGCAGCGCCGAACGCACCATCGCCGAGATTGACCGCTGCGTGAACCAACTGGGCTTCAAGGGCGTCTATATCTTCTCCAACATCAACCAGAAGACCCTGGACAGCAAAGAATTCTGGCCCGTCTACAAGTACATCGAGAGTCTGGGCGTGGCCATGGATATGCACCCCACGGCGCCCATCAACATGAACGGTATCGACCACCGTCCACTGGTCCCCGGCATGGCTTTCATGTTCGACACCACCCTGGCCACAGTGCGCTTGGTGATGAGCGGCGTTTTCCAGGAATACCCAGACCTGAAACTGATCGTCCCCCACACCGGCGGGTTCGTACCTTTCATCCGCGGCCGTGTTGGCCGGATGATTGACGCCTGGACCTCG
Source organism: Chloroflexota bacterium (assembly GCA_002698265.1). GTDB lineage: Bacteria > Chloroflexota > Dehalococcoidia > Lucifugimonadales > UBA3495 > UBA9611. The sequence goes on from NZVX01000055.1 coordinate 2,520, forward strand.
CCCGACGACTGGGCAGACCTGTCAGACTCCTCCCAGGCCTACTTCGACAAGATCTATCTGGACACCGTGGCTCACAGTCCGGAGGCCCTGGAGTACTGCTACAAACTCTACGGCGCCGACAAGCTGCTCTACGGCACCGACCACCCCTTCGCCCACTTCGAGGTGTTCAACGAGATGATCGACAACCTGGAATGCTCCGAGTCCGACCGCGAGTTGATCAATCACGGCAACGCAGAGAAGTTGCTGGGGCTATAATCGAGGGATATCGGGGGGATTTCCGCCTGCCAACGCCGAGATCAAGCCGAAAGCCGAAGGCCCTCGACGCAATCGGGGCTGACGGCTTCTCCAAAGGAGACACCATGAACCTCAGAGATTCCGTCATCATTGTCACTGGTTCGGCCACTGGGTTGGGCGCGGCCATCGTGAAACAGGTGGCGGGCAAAGGCGCGCGGGTGGTCATTAACTACACCAAGAGTGAGAAAGAGGCCCACGAGACCGAGGCTGTCTGCGACTATCTGGGCGTGGAATCCCTGTTATGTAAAGCGGATATCTCGTCGGACGAGGACTGCCGGCGCCTGGCTGCCGAGGCCATGGAGAAATGGGGGCGCATCGACGGGCTGGTCAACAACGCTGCCCGGTCGGTCTTCGCCAACAACAACGACCTGGAGACCCTCACCGGCCAGGATTTCATGGACGTCTACTCGGTGAACGTGGTGGGGACCTATCAGATGACCCGGGCGGCCGCTCCCCATATGAAAGCCCAGGGAAACGGGTCCATAGTTAACGTGTCGTCCATCTCCGCCCTCACCGGCGCCGGCAGCTCCATCGCCTACGCCGCCTCCAAGGGCGCGCTCAACACCATGACCACCTCCTTATCCCGTGCGCTGGCCCCCGAGATACGGGTCAACGCCGTTCTGCCCGGCGCCTTCCCCTCCCGCTGGTGGGCCGCCGGCTTGGGCGAAGAGGGGGCCAAAAATCTTTTCGAAAAGTTCACCGCACAGGTCCCCTTAAAATCCGTCGCCGACCCGGAATCCGTCGCCCGCACCGTGGTTTGGCTCCTGGAAGACGCCGGCTACATCACCGGCGAGATGATCAAGATTGACGCGGGCATGCACCTGCTGGGGTTTCAGCCGTAGCCAAACTGGTGCCAAACTAGATCTTTCTAAAAACCTGCACCCTCCCGTGCGCCACGTCCGCGCCGTAGATGTTGCCGGTCGAGTCAGTGTAGACGTTGTGAGATTGCTCGAAGGTGCGGCCCCGGGCCAGTAACTTGCCGTCTAGGCTCAGGATACTGATGCGAGGAACTTGGTCGGTTACGTAGACCGTGCCGGCGCCGTCGATGTGGACGCCCATGGGCTTTTTGAAATCGGTCCACTCTTCTATGAAATCGCCTTGGGGACTGAAGATCTGCACCCGGTTGTTCTCTCGGTCCGCCACGTAGATCCGTCCGTCGGGTGACACCCGGACGCTGTGGGGCACTCGGAACTCTCCGGGGCCGCTGCCCGGATCTCCGAAAGACGATATGTAATCTCCCGAAGCTGAGAACCGGTGGACGCTAGAGTTGCCGTAGCCGTCGGCGACGAATATATCTCCGGCCTGGGGGGACCCTGCCGGCGCGACACACATGTCCGCCGGGTGATTGAATGGCGCCTGCAACTCCGCCCGGTCTCGGGTGCCTAGGGACATGACCAATTCCCCATCGGGTGTGTATTTCAGTATCTGATGGGCGTCGCGATCGGCCAGGTAGACCCCGTCGTCGGGCCCCACGTAGACGAGGTGCGCGTCGGTCGGCACCCCGTTCTTCCGCTGCCACTGGGCTACCAGCTCCCCGTCGCGGTCAAAGACCAGGACCGGCGGATCGCCCCGCTGGAATACGTACAGGTTGTCCTGCGAGTCCACCGCCACCGCGCTGGGCGCCTGTAAATCCATACCCGAGGGCAGGTTTGCCCAATCGGGCCGGTACTCGTACCGGTAGTTGCCCATTCCGATGGTGGCTGGCATATTTGTTCCTCAGTTGATCTATCTTCCGGCCTGGAGAGAATGCTGGAAGTATACACGCGCCCCCAGATAACCCGGCTGCGCCGGCGGTAGACGCCGCCCCTAATCCTTGCCAGAATAAATCCCATAATTCCGCCGCGTCGTAAGACGCATAACAGGAGATAAAGAAATGGGACCCAAACTCGTTGAATACCTGAAGTACGAAGCCGAAGACACCGGTATCGCCTGGATCACCTTCAACCGGCCCGAACGCCGCAATGCCCTTATGGGCAACTCCCAGGAGAACTCCACCGTGGCCAAGGTGGGCGAATATATGCGGGCAGCCGATGACGACCCGGAGGTCCGGGTGATCGTGCTCACCGGCGAGGGCCAGGGGTTCTGCTCCGGGGCCGACATGCGCCGAGACAACGACCCATCCGTGCTGGGAGAAAACTTCGTGGGCAACCGCGACCACACCGAAAGCCCCGACTTCATCCGTCAGCATTTCTTCCACGGGTTCACCCAACTGCACCGCGATATATCTCTCATCCGCAAGCCGACCATCGCCATGATCAACGGCGCTGCGGTGGGCTCGGGCATGGACATGGCCCTCCACTGCGACATCCGCGTCGGCTGCGAAAATACCCAGTTTGTCGGCTACCACCAACTGGGCCAGATATTCGAGAACGGCGGGAGCTACTATTTGCCCAAGATGGCCGGACTCGGCCGGGCCCTAGAGTTCGCTTACACCGGCCGACTGGACGCCGAGCGGGCCTACCAGTGGGGAATCCTAAATTACCTGGTGGACTCCAGCGAATTGGAGCAGACCACCCGCGACCTGTGCGACCGCATCATGCGGGTGCCGCCCATGGTCCAGTGGGTCAGCAAGCGGATCATGCGCACGGCCGCTGACACCACCCTGGAGAACACAATGGTGCTCACCTCCAACGCCGGTGGAATCTTAGGCGGCTCGGAAGACGCCGACGAAGCCCGTCTGGCATTCTTGGAGAAGCGCGCCCCCGTCTTTAAGGGACGTTAGCCGGAAAATAGTTCCGGATTCAGGGTGAAGCCGGTAAAGAGTCGACGTTCACCATGAAGGTGCCCGCTCTCGTGGATGAGCCTGTCTAAAACACCTGAGTCAACTGGTAGATACTCTCGTGGCGGTGTGTGACAATGGAGGCCAGTTTCGCGCCGTCCCTAGGCACAACAATGGGTGGTTAGCTCAGTTGGTTAGAGCACCTGCTTTACACGCAGGGGGTCAGAGGTTCGAGTCCTCTACCGCCCACCATACTTAACATCATTCTGGTTGCAGGCCTTCTGCCTCTTCCATTTCCCGCCCATGTCTTCTTCGGTCCCCTTAATATCTCGATGTTCATGGGACACTCTGAACATGATGCCGTGCTATCCTATCGCAGCCAGTGATTTCGAATCCGATATAATCCGCTGGTTGATACGTTTTCGTTAAGAGGAACTTTTTATGCCGAATTTCGCCTATGGCGACGTCCAGATTCACTATGAGGAAGCTGGGTCTGGCTTCCCGCTTCTGGTCACCCCCGGCGGTGGTTTGAACTCTCTGGCCAGCAATTGGCCTGGACAAGTGTTCAATGCGATGGATGAGTTCGAGAACGACTTCCGCTGCATCACCATGGACCAGCGCAATGCCAACGGCGGCGAGTCCAAGGGACCGGTCCCCGTCGACGACCCATGGGGAGCCTTCGCCGACGACCAACTGGCGCTGCTGGACCACCTGGGAATCGGACAGTTCTCCTTTATGGGCTACTGCATCGGAGGCCCGTTCGCGCTCAAGTTGATGGAACGAGCGCCAGAGCGAATCGTGGCCGGCATTCTCTGCCAGCCGGTCGGGCACAACCCGGCGTTCCCCGACTCGATGTACGACTCCGGGCGCGATATCTGGGCGCCAGGACTTTTGGCCAAGCGGAGCGACGTGACCATGGAGACCTGCATGGCGTATCTGGAAAATCTTTACCGCGTGAACAATCCCGACTTCGTCTACAGCGTGTCGCGCGATTTCGTTAGTTCCTGCCAGACTCCGATGCTGGTCATGCCTGACAACACGCCGTCTCACTCCTACGAGGCTGCCATTGAGGTGGCCGAGTTGGCGCCAAAGGCCGAGCAGACCGTGTATCCGTGGAAAGAGGATAAAGACGTGATGGCAGCGACGATAGTCCAGGTGCGCGAGTACCTGTTGGCGCATCAACCGTCGGCATCAACCAGATAACTGTCACCGGCCGGTGGCGCGGCGAGACCCAGCGAACAAGCCGGGTCTCGCCGTTATTCGTATAGACCCAGTTGCATCCCTTTAGTCGCTTCCAGAGCCCGGCTGAATTCCGCCCAATCCCCCTCGCTCCAGCCGTCGAAGTGCACCAAGTCTTCCAGGTCCAAGCGGTCACGCCAGCCGGCGGCCTGTAGGACCGGCTCCGTCGTGAACTCCACCGGGTAGCCCAAGCACAGATACGCCACCGGAATCACGTGGTGGGGCACCCCCAATATCTGACGCAGTTGGGCTTGCTTCAGGATGCTGACCCAGCCGACACCGACCCCCTCAGCCCTGGCGGCCAGCCAAAGGTTCTGCACCGCGCAGCAGGTGGAGTAAAGGTCGGTCTCCGGGATAGAATTGCGCCCCAGGACCACTTCCGCCCGGGTTGGGTCGCAGGTGACGCAGACGTTCACCGGCGGCTCCATGATTCCTTCCAACTTCAGCGATAGATAGTGAGACCGCCGCGGCTCATCGAAGAAGCGGGAATATGAATCTCGTAAGAATTCAACCATGTCTGAAACGGTAATCCTACAAAGAGGCGATGTTTGGGTCATGGTCGTCCAGTTGCATTCGAACCTGGTGGTCGGCCCTATTTACTATTTAATTGTAATCCTGGCGCCGGAAACAGGGCGGTAATTTGGCGTATAGTTTTGTATTAAGCGTGATGGGCTCTATGGCTGGTGCTGTAAAAACGACTCGAGGGTATGCCTTCACTTGACGGGAAGCATGGTGCGAAAACGGGTTTCGGTCCGGCGGTGATCTGGTGATTAACCTGGACGATCAGTCTATCTATCAGGAATTTGACCCGTCCGGTCTACACCGGCGGCTCCAATCCCTGCCTGATCAGTGCAAACGGGCGTGGGACCAGGCCAAAAACATCGGGTTCCCCGACGATTGGCGACGTTGCACGGAAGTGATAATCGCGGGTATGGGAGGCTCGGCAATCGCCGGGAACTTGGCCGCCGATCTGGCTGGACCAAGCTCGACTACTTCCATCAGAGTGGTCCGTGATTTCCATATTCCTGGAATTTCCGGCATCCCCGGACCCGATGCGGGACCGAAGCCATTGGTTGTTGTGTGCAGTTTCTCTGGAGAGACCGAAGAATCTCTGGCCATGTTCGAACATGCCCGGTCGACCGGCGCGCCTATGGCCGTGATCACAGGAGGAGGGGCCCTCGCCCAACGGTCAGCCAAATCGGGTATCCCGGTTATGACCGTTGACGCTCCGGGCGAACCCCGTAGCGCTGTTGGATACAACCTGATGCTGCTGGCGTCCCTTTTAGACCGGATAGGTGTGATCGGTGTCTCTGACCATGAAGTAATGGAAGCCTTGGCAGCCGCTGAGTCGATGGCTTACAAAGTTGCGTCCGAAGTGCCGGCTGAGCAAAACCCAGCCAAATCAATGGCAAGGAACCTGATTGGCGGCCTTACGGTGGTGTACGGCGGAGGAAATCTCTCGGGGATGGCCCTTCGGTGGAAGTCGCAGATTAATGAGAACGGCAAGTCCTGGGCCTTTGCCGAGTTGTTGCCTGAGCTCCTGCACAATTCCGTGGAGAGTTTCCCCGGTGGCACGGAGATCAGACAGCGCACCACCGCGCTTCTATTGAAACCCTACCAACCAACCCCAGAGCTGGAAAGCAGATACGCCGTGTTAGGCGAAACTTTGGACCGCTCTGGAATCGAGCACCGCGTCTTCACCGGGTCGCCGGGCGGCCACCTGGCCCAGTCATTGTCGATGATTGTGCTGGGCGATCACATCAGTTACTACATGGGGTTGTTGAACGGGATCAACCCGTCCGAGACGCCCAGCATCGATCTTTTCAAGGACCAGTTGTCCGATTCCAACCCCGGTTAGTTCCCGGTTGCGGCCGTTACTTGTAACTAGGCGTGTTGACATCGTCCGCGCCGTCGGTCAAAATCCCATTTAATCCCCAGTTCTGGTTCAAAAGGAGTTAGACCTATGTTAAAGGTAGGACATGTTGTCGTCCGGCCAGGTAGAAAGGCTGGCATGGAACCTGTGGAGATTCCGGTACCCGAGGAACTGGAAACGGTCCCTGGCATCCCCATGGTCAGTAAAGACATCGATTTCTACAGCAGGGAGTATCCCCTGCTTCGCCAGCAGGTAGAGCACGGCGCCGACACCGAATGGGCCCCCAGCGTCGGCACCCCGGCTATGCAGAAATACCACCACGAACATCAAGCCGTGATGGAAGAGTTCTACCCCAGCATGAACCGGACAGGCGACCTGCAGCCCACCGGTACCTCCTCGGGCCAAGATGTAACCCAGTTGATTCGTGACAAAGCCGTCGAGATGGGGTACTTGGACGTCGGATTCACCGATCACGACGTACGTTTCATCTACCAGGACCGGAAAGACCACGTTAAGTATCCCAACGCCGTCTGCCTGGCTCTTGAACAAGACTTCGAAGAGACTCAGACCGCTCCCAGCATGGCTGCTGAGCACGGCCACTACGGGACTTACGAGGTCCAAGCGCCTATGGGACTGCGAATGGTCGACTACATACTTTCCTTGGGATACCACGCACAATTACACGGCCCCAGCAACCATAGCGCGGCCACGATTCCCATGTTCGTAGCCGCTGGGATGGGCCAGTTGGGCGCCAATGGCCAACTGCTCACTCCCCATGCCGGCGCCCGGTGCCGCCTACAGATCATCACCACCGACGCCCCGGTGTCCTTCGACGAGCCCGTCGATTACGGCCTGCACGCCTTCTGTCAGGTCTGCCAGGTCTGCGTCAACCGCTGTCCGGGCCGAGCCCTGATGCGCGAGAAGATCTGGTGGCGGGGTGTTGAGAAGAACAAGCTGATCTACAAGCGCTGCCGCCCCGTCATGTCCCGGTACGAAGGCTGCGCCATCTGCATGAAGGTCTGCCCTATCAACAAGTACGGGGCCAAGGCTGTCATGGAGCATTACATCGAGACCGGCCAGGTGCTGGGCAAAGGCACCCACGACCTGGAGGGTTACACGCTGCACGACGAGAGCACCGGCAAGTACGCTACCGGGTATTTCGGTCCGGGTGAACTGCCTACCTTCGACGCCGACTTCTTCAAGATCCCCAGCGGGACCAGGGAGAACGCCGCTCTTGAGGAGCTCCTAGAGCACATCGAGAGTAAGAACGATGGGCTGGACAAGGAGAAGGACGACGAAGTGTTGTTCAATTTCCGTAACCGGCTGCGCGTTATTCTCCACGGCGAGGTTAGCGACAGCACGATGTTCTAGGCCCACCGGCCAAAGACCATAGGGCGAACCATGGGGAGCAGGATTATTTCTTGCTCCCCTTTTATTTTGGCCTGGTAGCAGCGGCAGGGAAGCCTTCTGGCTCTGGACATCCTCAGGGAGTGGATTGTATCGTTTCTTCCAACGGTTGGAATCGAATCGAATGGAGTTGGTGATGGCTGTAGATTGGACCGCCCAGGGGGACTTATTCGAAGGTTGTAACTGTAACCTGCTTTGCCCATGCCACGTGTCTTTCCGGCAGCCGCCAACCATGGGGTACTGCGACACCATCTGGGCGGTGTCCTTCGAGCAAGGCAGCTACGGCGGCGTCGATCTGGCGGGACTGAACGCGGCCATCTCCTTGCATTGTCCGGGGACAATGGCGGACGGCGGTTGGACGACCGTTCTGTACGTGGATGACCGGTCCACTCCGGAGCAGGATGAAGCGCTGCGGGCGATTTTCTCAGGGGACGACGGCGGCCCGTGGGGAGTGATGTCCCAGTTCTACACCGACGGCAAATATGCGGAGATCAAAAGAATCCCTTTGGAGATGACCATCGACGGTCGAACCAGGACCATCGCCGCCCCCGACCGGCTATTTCTGGAGATGCAGACGCTCCGAGGCGGCGAGGACCGCCAGGGATTGGTTACCATCCAAAATCTAAGAAACGTCATCCACGGAAACGAACACGTCCTAGGTCTTTCCAACTTAAACGTCAAGGATGAGACGATGACCTGGGAGTACCAAGGCAAACACGGCCTCTACAGCAAGTTCGATTGGTCGGGCGATTAGCCGTCGGAGACCCGGTCCAGGTGGACCTGACCTTCTTTCATCACAAACCGAATCCGGTCTTTGTCCTGCAAGATGGTGATGTCGGCCAAAGGATCCCCGTCGACGACAACTAGATCGGCGAACTTGCCGCGCTCCACCGTTCCGATCGAGTCTTCCAAGCCCAGGCACCCGGCAGCCCAGCCCGTTGCTGCAACAAGGGCCTGCGTCGGAGTCATCCCGGCCTCGACCAGCAGCTCAACCTCCTTGGCGTTGTTGCCGTGCTCCCATCCTCCGGCATCGGTCCCGGCGACCACTCTCACCCCGGCCGACAAAGCTTGTTGGACCGTTTCTATGTGCTGCTGCCGGAAACCCTTGGCCTCCGTTTGGGCATGGGGATTGCCCTGGGTGGCGTGAAAAGTAAACACGGTGAAGGTGGGAACTAGGTAGGCGCCGTTGTCGGCCATCATCTTCAAAAGATCGGGCTCCGCCCCCAGCAAGCAGCCATGCTCGATTGAATCCACTCCGGCCTCGATGGCGGTGCGCAGTCCCGGACCGCCCAACGCATGACAGGCCACCGGCTTGCCGTGGATGTGGGCTTCGTCCACCAACGCCCGGACTTCCTCCGGGTTGTAGGAGCGGGTCGTGCCGCTCTGGGTCTCCCGCCCGAAGCCAGTGTTGAAGAACTTGATGACGTCCGCTCCGGCCCGCACCACCTCCCGCACCATGGCGCGAACGTCGTCAGGACCGTCGGCGATGCCTCGGGGCAGATTGGGGTCGGGCGATATGGGTTGGTGGTGTCCTGAGGGACTGGAGCGGTCCTGGGTGCCCTGGGTCGGCGAAAGAGGACTGGTGGCCAATTGCAACCGCGGCCCCGGAATCAGGCCCTGTTCCAACGCCTGCTTGTAGCCAACATCCAGCCAGCCACAGTCGCGGATGGCCGTATAGCCCGTGAGCAGGGTCTCTTCCATGACCTTGGCCACTCTCAGGACCCGGGCGCTTCGCGGCTCAGCCAATCCCCAGCGGCCCAACAAGTTGTAGCCGAAGGACGTCAGGTGGTCGTGGCAGTCGATCAGGCCGGGGAGTAGCGTGTGGCCGGTTATGTCAACAATCTGGCAGTCGGGCGGCAAACCCACCGCCGCGCTCGGACCGACCGCCTTGATACGGCCGTCATCGTTGACCAGTACCGTCGCGCTCGGCAGAGGCGCCCCACCAGTCCCATCGATAAGGGTCCCGCCTCTGAGGGCTAACATTAGCCTGCCGCCCGCAGGGCCCTAGAGGCCTTGCCAGAAGCGGCGGCCATTCTCCCGGACGATCTTTCCGAAGCCCGGCTTGGCCAGGTGAACGGCGGCCACTGGGATACCCTCCCGCTCGAGCCGATCCATCATCTCGCGGCGGGTGATCCGCGTCTGGACAGGGTCGATATCGGCGCGGGATACCCAATCGATATTCTCGATCTGGGCGGTGTTGTGCAGCACGTCACCAAGCACCAAACCGTTCTCGCCCTGAGAGGAAATCATCAGACTCATGTGTCCGGGGGTGTGGCCCGGCGTGGCCAGGGTCGTGATCTCGCTTGTTATCTGCTGGCCGTCCTCCATCAGGTTCAGCACGCCCAGATCCTCCAGCGGCCAGACGCACTCCGGGGCGTTGGGGAACCGATCTTGAATCAGGGCCGGGTCGTGGCAAGCCTCCCAGTCTCGGGCGCTCACATAGTATTGGGCGTTGGTGAAGGTGGGGGCGTACTTTCCGTCCGTGGTTGTCAGGTTCCAACCGATATGGTCCCGGTGGGCGTGGGTCATGACCACCATGTCCACGTCCTCAGCCCGCATGCCATGGGTCTTGAAGTCGTCCAGCAGCTCCCCCCAGGGCGTCTCGGCCGACTGCTTGGGCCCCAGACCCGTGTCGACGACGATGGTATGCCCGTCCGACTTGATCAAGTAGCACGCCAGGTTGAAGCTAACTCCGCCGTCGGCGCTCAGATGGTCTTCCTGCCCCTTCCAGTCCTCTTTGGCGATGTCAGGGAAGAAATTACAGAGGTCGAACGCCAAGACCCCGTCCGACAAAGAGGTGATCTCCACGTTACCGATGGTCAGCTTATCGTTTGGCAATTTCATACTCCCTGATCAGCGAATGAATGACTCAGCACGTTCGGCAGATTATAAGCGTGGGCAAGCGGGGTGGCAATCGGGTTGGAACAATAGATTCGCCATTAACTGTCACCCTGAGTTTGCAAAGAGATTCTTTTTCATTGGAGAAATTACTGGATCCGTCATCCTGAGTGGAGCGAAGGGTCTACCAAAATTTGGACAATCAGCCAATGTGCTGGGCCAATTACCGGATCCGACCATGTGACCCGTTAGATTCTTCGCCGCTCCGGCTGGCTCAGAATGACATCGAGAGATGTTTGGTTTGAACGTGGAAATCTTATGGACACGCCCTTCTGCGGCCCCTATCCCCGGTGGTCCGCCACCACCCTACCTTCTTTCAGCACCATCTCCAGCTTCCGCACATTCTCGATATCCGCCAACGGGTTGCCGCCAACAACTATCAAGTCCGCCAGTTTGCCTGTCTCTACCGTCCCCAGCTCCGGCCCCACGCCGCACATCTCGGCGGCGTTCTTCGTAGCAGCCGTTAGTGCCTGCCAAGGTGTGGCGCCGCACTTGACCCAGAGGCCCAGTTCCAGCAGCGCGGAGTCGCGCATTGGCGAGATATCAGAGCCCAGGGCCATCTTGACCCCGGCGGACAGTGCTTTTTGGAAGGAATTGCGGTGTTCCTCGGCCGCCTCGTCGGCCCTCACCACCAGGTCGGGCGCAAGCTGCTTTTGGGCCGCCCAGGCTCTTTCGTGCTCGGTGGTGGCCAGGTTGGGGGAGAGCTGGCTGATGCTCAGGGTGGGCACGTACCAGGTGCCGCTGCTGACGAAATCCGTGATGCAGTCCTCGTCGGTGATGTAGGCATGCTCGACGCTGTGGGCGCCCAGCTTGATGGCCATCTTCACGGCCTCAGGATTGGTGGCGTGGGCCATGACCGGGAAGTTACGCTGGCGGCAAAGTGCGAAGGCGGTCGCTATCTCCTCGGGCAGCAAGAACGACTCGGTGTGCCGGTCCCACCGGGGACCCATGATGCCGCCCGAGAGGTTCAGCTTGATGTGGTCGACATCGTGCTTCATCTGGTCGCGGATGGCCTCGGCGTATCCGTAAGGCCCGTCGCACTCCCTGGCGTGTCCTGAGGTGAGGAAGTGGCCGCCGGTGGTGGTCAAGAAGTGGCCGCAGGCAAAGACCCGAGGCCCCGCCGGTCCCGGCCCCGCGAAGGCCCGGCGCCAAGCCACGTCCATCCAATTGCTGGCCCCGCCGCTGCGCACCGCGGTGACTCCAGCCTCGGTCATGCCGGTCATCAAATTTTGGCCGAAGTCTGCGGTGATCTGCGCAACCGTGGTACCCGCGGGCACCGGGTGTTGGGGGTGGATATGCACGTCCCACAGGCCTGGCAGTAGGTATGAGCCCTCCAGGTCGATCACCCGGTCACCGGGCGCGCTGGCCGGCGGGCCACCGTCCCGGACTTCCATAATGCGCCCGTCTTCGATGACGACGGTGGCCTGGGCCTTGGGGTCGGGGTTCACGCAGTCGATGGCATTGCAGTTGGTTAGTATCAGGCGCAAGTCTGGCACTCCTGGCGGTCTAGTTACCTGGCGGACTTTTTAAAAGTGATGCATCGGGCCGGGTCGGACTCGGCCAGCACTGGGGCCGGATGCCCGGTGTGAATGTATTCGGCGATCAGTTTCCCAGTCATCGGGCCGCGTCCGAACCCGGAAGACGCCAGGCCGGTGGCGATAAATAGGTTCTCGAATCCGGGGACTTTGCCGATGATAGGCTTCCCGTCATTTGAGAAGGGCATGATCCCAGCCCAGGTGCGGCTGATGGGCAGCCTGCTCACCAAGGGTATAACCTCCGACGCCTGGCCCCGGTTGACCTCGATGCCGCCCAGGTCGGGAGTGTAGTCGTACCCCACCATCTGCCGGTCTCCGCCGAAGATGATCTCGCCGTTCCGGGTCTGGCCGCCGTAGAGGTGCCGGGTTACCCGGGTGTCACCGTGGTGGGTGATCTCCGGAGGGTAGTTTTCGTTCTCAGCCTCGGAACTCCAGTCGAAGGGCGATTCCATGGAACCGATCAGGTGGAAGATGCTGGGCGGGACCGGTTCGGTGGCCCACATCTGACCTTTGATGGGGGTGACGGGTATGTCGATGCCAATCATGTCGCCCACCGGACCGGACCAGGCGCCAACCGCTAAGGCCAAAGTTGCGGCCCTGAATTCACCCTGGCTGGACTGGACCTGCCATGAGCCGTCCTGCTGCTGTGTCAGGGCCTGGACCTCGTGGCCCGTCTTGATGTCGGCGCCCAGTGCTGCGGCGGCTTTTCGGAAGGCCTCAGTGGCTTTAGTTGGGTTGGCGCGGCCGCGCCTGGGG
>NZVX01000056.1 GCA_002698265.1 Chloroflexota bacterium
TCGGTCATCACGTAGGTGCCAGCAAACAAGTTGGCCAGTGTGGGCTGGATGGCTAGGGCCACCGCCAGACCTCCCAATCCCAGACCGGCGATGAGGGGGCTGATGTTGATGTCCATGATGTCCAACACCAGCAGCGCGCCGATGCCGTAGATGATCACGCCGCCCACCCGCCGTATCAGCGGGAACAGGCGCAGGTCGATCACGTGGTTGGTGCGCGTGGCCAAATTTTCCAGGTACCAATCGATGGCGCTGGATAGCAGGCCGACGGCCACGGTGATGCCAACCACTATCCCCATAGCCCGGGCTATGGTGTCGGCCCGGCCCTGCTCGGAGGCGGTCAAGTCGAAGGAGATAATCGCCGCCAAGTACCCACCCAGCACCACGATTCCGAACGTCACAGGCCAGCGGACGGACCGGACCATGCGCGAGTCCAGGTCGGTGGGCGTCCATTGGGTGAACTTTACGATGAGAGGGAAGACCAGTTTGTGGACTATGAAGGCCGTGACGACGGCGATCAGAACGATCACGGCCGCGGTGGCGGGGTCCAACCACTCTGGGTCGCCCAATCCGAAACGGGCCAGTATGGGTTCCACCAAGATGGTCTCCAAGGGAAAATCTGCCGGTGAATCGGCTACCGGGGAATAGGAATCGCCTGACGTGGAGGGCGGCTACAGACTAACAGCGGCGCGCCGCTTCCAGCACCTGGATTATAGCATTCAGGCTCGTTCACCAGGCTCGCCTGCCCCGCCGTTCTTGAGCCGTTTTAGTAGCAGCGGGAGTAATTCTCCGGAGGGACCGTTGAGGGTGATGTCGCACGAGGACGTGAGCGTGGTCGCGTCTGGATTGACCTCAATCAGGGTGGCGCCAAGCTCTTTGGCGACCAACGGTAGGCGGGCCGCCGGGTTGACGGTGCCGGAAGTTCCCACCAGCAGCATGCAATCGCAGGTCTCAGCCTGCTCCCGGCTGGCCAACAGCACATCCTCGGGGATGGGCTCGCCGAACATTACCGTGTCCATCTTAATCACGCCGCCGCACTGAGTGCAGATAGGCGGCAGGCTATCAAAGTGGTAGACGTCCCTGGGTTGGCGGACGCCACATCCCACGCACCGTAGCCAGGTACGGTTGCCATGGATCTCCACCAACGACTTACTCCCAGCCTCAGTGTGCAGGTTGTCCACGTTCTGGGTGATCACGCACTTCAGCAGGCCCATCTCTTCCATCTCGACCAGGGCGTGATGGCCCGGATTCGGTTCAGCAGCGTCAACAGCTACTTTCAGTTCGTAGGTCGGGTCGCCTGGACGGTCCTCGTTGCGAAACCGGGCCTCCCACCACTCTTTCGGGTCTTTGGTGAACTCCCGGTAGGAGAGGTTGGTGGGCTCGCCGTACTTGGTCCAGAGTCCGCCGGGGCCGCGGAAGGGCGGGATGTCGCTCTCCACGGAAAGCCCCGCACCGGCCAACGCCACCAAGTGACTCGAGCGCAGAATAGCTGCGGCGGCTTCGCCCAGGGACCGGGAAAGTTCGGCGGTTAGCTCTAACATGATTCTCTGGATATATTAAACACGCCAGAGCATTCTGAGAAGGGTCATTTCGGGCCCAGGGCTTACTTAAGAAGCGGGGAAGGCCTCGCGGCCGATCAGGGGCACGAAGCGGCAGGCGCCCAGCATCCGCAGTGAAACACCCTCACCGGTGCGCAGGACACAGACAAGTTCCTGCTGATCGCGGTCGCCCACCGGCACGACCATGCGGCCGCCAACCACCAACTGGGCGATCAACGTGGGTGAAAGAGTCGGAGCAGCGGCGGATACCACGATGGCGTCATAGGGCCCGCGCCAAGGACAGCCCAAAGTGTCCGTCGCATCTTCAACGACGATGTTCTCGTAGTCGAGGTCATTTAGGGTGTCCCGCGCCCGCTGCGCCAGACTCCGGACCAGTTCCACAGTAACGACTTTACCGTCGGGGACCAACTTGGCCAAGACGGCGGCCTGGTAGCCGGAACCGGCGCCCACCTCCAGCACCCGGTCCGCCGGTTGCAAGCGAAGCGCCTCAGTGATTAGGGCAACGATGTAGGGCTGGGAGATCGTCTGCCCCTCACCGATGTCCAGAGGTAAGTCCAGGTACGAATCGGGGCGTTCACCGGTGGGGACAAAGGCTTCTCTGGGCACCCGTTCCATGGCCCTTAGAACGGATACCGACCTGATGCCGCGTCTCAGGCTGGAGAAAAGATCCTTCCTGTCCGACAGTAGTTTTTGTAGGAGCTTCTGGTCCGAATCCTGTTCCCGCATCACATCAAATATAACATTACATAACGAGGGCAACAATGCGATCTCCAGGCACATTTCCCGTATTTTCATCACTTTTTTCCACCTATTTTCAAGAGTTATTGACTGAAGGAAACCCGTATGCTAACTTGGGTTAAGTGCGACAGTAAATGTTTAGTTTCTTAGAGATTTTTATAGAATTCTCGGCGCATTCTAAATATGACAGCCCTGGTTGTGAACGTGGTAGAGATCCAGACCGGCGAAAATCGAATAACCGAAAAATCCCAATGGCTCTCCCTTAGAGACGCGTGCCGCCTACTGGACGTGAGCAACACCACACTCAGGCAGTGGGCCGATAATGGCTATCTAAGGGTCTACCGCACACCCGGCGGCCACCGCCGGTTTCTGCGCGACGACGTCGATTCCTTCGCAAACGCACCCGAGCAAGCCCAGGAACAAGGCAGGGGAGACGCTATCGAAGGCTCGGCCCTGCGCAAGATACGCCGGAGCCTGAGCCGAAACGACGTGCTGCAGCAGCCCTGGTACCAGAGCGTCGAGGAAGAGGGAAAGGTCCGGATGCGGCTCTTCGGCCGCCGCCTATTGTCCCTGCTGTTACAGGAGGCTGGACCCCGCCGCCGCAGGCAGGAATTACTAGAAGAGGCCCGACTTTTGGGTCGTGAATACGGCACCGAAATGTCCGAGCGGGGCGTAACCCTGAAGGACACCATCGAGGCCTTCGTCTTCTTCCGGACGATGGTCCTGGACTCGACCAACCCAGGCACCTGGGGCCTGATAATCGAAGCGGCTGATAAGGTGCTGGTCGGTATGGCCGCCTCGTACGAAGACTCAACCGAAAAGTTGCTGTACCAATCCAATAAGTAGAGCCAATCGAATGTAGAGAGCGCGCCGCGCTTTGAATCCTCGAAAGTTACAAATTCAGTGCTGGAGGAACCACACACGGCATGGACATAATCGACCGCAAATTACTAAATCTGATCCAAGCGCCCTTCCCAATGGTCGACCAGCCCTTCCAGAAGCTCGGCGAGGAAGTTGGGATCAGCGAGCAAGAGGTCATTGACCGTTTGACCGAGCTGAAACGGACCAACGTGCTCCGCCAAATAAGCGCCATCTTCGACACCCGCCGCCTCGGTTTCAAGACCACCTTGGTGGCCATGGCCTACGAGCCGGAGCAGTTACACAAGGCCGCCGTGGAGATAAATAAGCACCCAGGGGTCAGCCACAATTACGCCCGGGAAGGCTCCTATTACAACCTGTGGTTCACCCTGGCTGTGCCCCCGGAACACGACCTCGAAGCCACCGCCGCGTACATGTCCCGCAAAACCGGGGCTCTGGAACAGCGGATCATGCCCACCAAACGGTTCTTCAAGATCGGGGTCAACTTCGACATGGTCAACAAGAAGGGCTCTTCATTTAATTTCAGTCCTGACAACGTTAAATCGGGCGAGGACAAAGCAGGCGCCGACAAAGACNAAGCCGAATCCTGGAACAAGGCCGTACCGGTTACCGAGACTGAGAAGGACGCCATCCGCGGTATGCAGGAGGACTTGGAACTGATTCCNCGTCCCTATGACTCGATCGCNCAGCAGTTNGGCATGTCCACAGATNAGNTGTTCGCCTTGGCCAAGGATTTCCAAGACCGGCGCATCATGCGGCGCTACAGCGCGGTGCTGCACCACCGGCGGTCGGGCTTCCGGGCCAACGCCATGATAGTTTGGAAGGTCCCTGAAGAGCGATCTGAAGAGGTTGGTCTAACCATGGCGGCCCACGACGCCGTGACCCACTGTTACGAGCGCCCAACGTTCCCCGACTGGCCTTACACGCACTTCACCATGGTCCATGCGACCACTCCCAAAGGCTGCGAAGAGATCAACAACGAGATCAGCGAGGCCACTGGGATAACCGAACGGTTGGTGCTCTACAGCACCCGGGAGTACAAGAAGACCCGGGTCCGGTATTTCGTGCCTGATTACGACGATTATGTCGATACGGAGAAACCTGACGCGGTGATTACGGCTTGATCCAAAGTCATGGCGGGTAACCCGCCATGTCCAAAAATATAGAGAGCTTATGACAACTTTTTATCCCGTTTTTCTAAACTTGGCCGGACGCAGATGCATCATCATCGGCGGCGGCCAGATCGCCGAGGGCAAGATCTCCAAGCTACTGGACTCAGGCGCCACGATTGTCGTTATCAGCCCGGACGCCACACCAGGCATACGCAAATTCGCGGAGACCGGCAAAGTTGAGTTGGACCTTCGCAAATATCGGTCCGGCGACCTCCAAGACGCGTTCTTGGTCATCGCGGCCACCAACGACCGGGTGGTCAACCAGGAGATCTTCGAAGAGGCGGAGACCCTGGGCGTATTGCTCAACGCCGTGGACGACATGCCCCGTTGCTCATTCATCGCCCCGTCTATCGTAGAGAAAGGTCCTGTGACCATCGCCATCTCCACCGGCGGCGCCAGCCCAGCCTTGGCCCGCAGGTTGCGGGAGACTCTGTCCGGCTCTTCAGACCTAGACTGGACCCAAGCCACCAGTGTGCTCTCGAAAGCCCGCCATATCGTCAAAGACAAACAGGTCGCTGTCGACCCCCAACGGTGGCAATGCTGCATGACCCCAGAACTCCTCAGCCTGGCCAAGTCGGGCCGCGACGACGAGGCCGTAGAACTCCTGATCGATGGCCTGATGGGCAAGGATTCCAACGGGAAGTGTTCCAACATCGCCGAATGCGTTTCCGGCGGCTGCCAGATCAGAAACGATGCTAGCCTGGAAACCGGCCTGTCCACAGATGACCGAAAAAACCAAGACCGCGTGGCCCAAACCGCGGGGGACTAACCGCTTGACCACCAGCGACTCAGAGGAAAGCTCAACGGAATCGGGCATCCCAGCCATCAAAGTGGGCAGCCGGGGCAGCGCCCTGGCCCTGATCCAAGACCATGTGGTCATCAAACGGCTGAAGGCCAATAGCCCGGCCCTCGAATTCGAGGTCGACACCGTCCGAACCAGGGGCGACGTAGACCAGACTTCCCGACTGGCAGGAATGGGCCTGGGCATCTTCGTCAAGGAGCTGGAACAAGAACTTCTGGAAGGCAAGCTGGACATCGCCGTCCATAGCCTCAAGGACATGCCCACCAAGTTGGCCGACGGCCTGGTCCTGGGAGCACTGCTGCCCAGAGAAGACCCACGGGACGTGCTGGTGAACCGCTACGGGTGCCCCCTGGATGGGCTGCCCCTAGGCGCCAGGATCGGCACCAGCAGCCCCCGCCGCGCCGCCCAGTTGAAGAAATACGCCCCCCAAGTGGAGGTGGTCTCCATCAGGGGCAACGTCGAGACCCGGTTGCGCAAGGCCCAAGGTGAGGAGGCGGACGGGGCTATATTGGCCGCCGCCGGCATGATTCGCCTGGGGCTGCAAGACCAGATAACCGAATACCTGTCCGCCGCCCAGTTCGTGCCCCCACCCGGACAGGGAATCCTGGCGGTGGAAGCGCGGGCGGATGACCACCGGATGCTGGAGTTGTTGTCGGCCATCGGCGACTCGGACACCCGCTACGAAGCCACCGCCGAGCGGGGTTTCCTGGCAAGATTGGGCGGAGGCTGTAGCATACCCGTGGGCGCCTATGCCCGGTGCAACGGAGACAACATCGTCATGACCATCTACATGAGCTCTGAGGATGGAGAAAAGAGCTTCAGCGCCAAGATTCAAGGCCTGAAACATGACCCCCTGCAGCTGGCCAACGACGCTTACCTCGCCTTAGTGGAACGAGGCGGCGCCGATCTGGTGGCTGCAGCCAGGGCCAATCAAGCATAAATCACTTTTTTTAAGAGATGGAATATTGACCGGTAAAGTCTATCTGGTGGGCGCCGGACCCGGCGACCCCGGACTAATCACAGTCAAGGGAATGTGGGCGTTGGAGCAGGCCCAAGTGGTCGTCTACGACCGTCTGGTGGACCCAGTGCTGTTACAGGCCGTTCCTGATGCTGCCGAGCGCATCTTTGTGGGGAAAGCCCGGGGCCGTCAGCAACTGACCCAGCCCGAGATCAACCAACTGCTGGTGGACAAGGCGTCCCAGGGGTTCACCGTGGTTCGACTGAAGGGCGGCGACCCGTTCGTGTTCGGCCGGGGCGGCGAAGAAGCCCTGGAACTCAAAGCCAACGGCCTGCCCTTTGAGGTTGTGCCTGGCGTGACCTCGGCCATCGCCGGGCCGGCCTACGCGGGCATACCCCTGACCCACCGCGGCATATCGACAACCTTCACGGTGGTCAGCGGCAGTGAGGACCCGTCCAAGGCCGAGTCCGTCATCCCCTGGGAGATTTTAGCCAAGAACGGCGGCACCCTGGTGGTGCTCATGGGCTGGGCGTCATTGGAAAAGATCCTAGCGACCCTGCAACAAGAGGGCCTACCCTCCACCACGCCGGCGGCCCTGGTGCAGTGGGGCACCTGGAGCGAACAGCAGACAATCACCGGCAACATCGATAACATCCTCGTAAAGGGTCAAGAAGCGGGGCTGACTCCGCCGGTTATCACCGTCATCGGCGAGGTGGTAAATCTCAGGGAAGAACTGGCCTGGTTCGATAAGCGCACCCTATTCGGGAAACGCGTGTTGGTCACGCGCTCCCGCTCCCAGGCGTCCCGGCTTTGCACCCTGCTGGAACAAGCCGGGGCAAACCCCGTCGAGCTGCCCACAATCCAGATCGGCCCGTTGGAAGACTTCTCCGAGATGGACGTCACGTTGAAAAACCTAGCTGAATACCAATGGGTGATATTCGCCAGCGCCAACGCCGTTGGGTCAGTCTTTGAGCGGTTGGAGTTACAGGGGAAAGACGCCCGCGCTCTGGCCGAAACGACCGTCGGCGCTATCGGACCCGCCACGGCCCAAGCGTTGTCTCGCCGGGGCATCAACGCTGATTTTATGCCCAGCCGCCCGGTATCCGAAGCGGTCTTAAAAGAATTATCAGGACGGGACTGGCAGGGTATTTCAGTGTTGCTGCCATCCGCGGACATCGGCCGGGACGAACTGGAAAAGGGCCTCACGGAAATGGGCGCCAAGGTCAACCGCCTGGCCGCCTACCGGAACGTCCCAGTCGAAGGTGTGTCTGGTCTGGCCAAGAAAGCTTTTCTTGACGGTGTGGATATCGTAACCTTTACCAGTTCCTCCACCGTGCGTAATCTGGTTGAGATGCTGGACGGCGACCGGACGGCCCTGGAAGCCAGCTTCATCGCATGTATCGGCCCAGTGACATCCGCCACCGCCCGCGAGCTGGGCTTGCGGGTGGACCTGGAAGCGACAGAACACACGGTCGAGGGCCTGGTGGATGCGCTTATAAGCCATTTCGCCTCCGGCGAGTTATCCCGCAAGTAGGTTTAGGAGAAAAAGACGTCATGACCAGCTTCCCTGACTCAAGGTTGCGCCGCCTGCGCGGCAGCGATTCCATGCGCAACATGGCCCGGGAGACCCGGCTGTCCGTCAAAGAGTTCGTCTACCCGCTGTTCGTGGGCCACGGTAGCGGCGTGAAAGAAGCCATCGAGCCCATGCCAGGCCAGTTCCAAATGTCCTTGGACGTCCTGTCAGAAGAGGTTGGCGAGGCCGCCGAGTTGGGTGTTCCCGCAGTGCTGCTGTTCGGGCTTCCCGCCGAGAAGGACCCGTTGGGCACCGAGGGCTACGACCCCGAGGGCATCGTCCAAGAGGCCGTGCGCATGATTAAGAAGAACCACCCCGAAATGATGGTGGTCACCGACGTCTGCATGTGCGAGTACACCGACCACGGCCACTGCGGCGTCATCGCCAACGACCGGGTCGACAATGACCAGACTCTAGAACTGCTGGGCAAGACTGCGGTGTCCCACGTGCAAGCGGGCGCCGACCTTCCCGCCCCATCGGCGATGATGGACGGCCAGGTCTGGGCCATCCGCCAAGCGTTGAACGATCACGGCTACGGCGATACGCCCATCATGGGCTACGCAGCCAAGTATTCGTCGGGCTTCTACGGGCCGTTCCGGGTGGCCGCCGATTCCACGCCCCAGTTCGGCGACCGGAAGAGCTACCAGATGGACCCGGCCAATGCCCGTATGGCCATGCGAGAGATCGAAGCCGACATCGCCGAGGGCGCCGACATAGTGATGGTGAAGCCGGCCCTGTCCTACCTGGACGTGATCCGCCAAGCCAAGGACCGTTTCGACCTGCCCCTGGCGGCATACAACGTCAGCGGCGAATACTCCATGATCAAGGCAGCGGCCGCCAATGGCTGGGTTGATGAAAAGACCGTCACCATGGAGGTCTTGACCTCCATCAAACGCGCCGGGGCCGACACCATCCTCACCTACCACGCCAAGGAAGTGGCGAAGTGGCTAAAAGAGGCAGAATAGCCTCCAATACCCCAATTTTTTATCAGGACGTGGCATGCAACTAAGCAAGTCAGAAGCACTATTCGCCGAGGCGCAGAAGTATATCCCCGGCGGCGTTAACAGCCCGGTCCGGTCTTTCAAGTCCGTAGGCGGCACCCCGCCGTTCATCGCCCGGGGCCAGGGCGCGCGGGTCTGGGACGTAGACGGCAACGAATACATCGACTACCTGGGCTCCTGGGGGCCGCTGGTCTTGGGACACTCCCACCCCGCTGTCGTCGAAGTCCTGAAAAAAACGGCCGAGGGCGGGACCAGCTTCGGCGCTCCCGTGGAACAGGAAGTCGAACTGGCCAAGATTATCTGCGGCGCGTTGCCGTCGGTAGAATCGGTGCGGCTGGTCAGCTCGGGCACCGAGGCCTGCATGAGCGCCATCCGGCTGGCCCGGGCCTTCACCGGGCGCGACAAAATCATCAAGTTCGCCGGCTGTTATCACGGCCACGCCGATGGCCTCTTGGTCAAAGCCGGCTCCGGTGCGTTGACCCACGGCATCCCCACCAGCGCCGGTGTTCCCGAGTCCTACGCCAGTGAGACGTTGGTAGCTGAATTCAACGACATCGGTTCAGTGGAGCGGTTCTTCGAGGCTAATCCCGGCGGAATCGCCGCCATCATCATCGAGCCGGTGGCCGGTAATATGGGCGTGGTCCCACCCGCGACCGGGTTCTTAGAGTCGGTCCGGAAGATCACCCAGGACAACGGCGCGCTGCTGATATTCGACGAGGTGATCACCGGGTTCCGGGTTGGGCCAAACGGCGCCCAGGGCCTTTACGCCATCACGCCGGACATCACAACCATGGGCAAAATCATCGGCGGCGGACTGCCGGTGGGAGCCTACGGCGGGCGCAAAGACGTGATGGAGATGGTGGCGCCCCTGGGAGCCATGTATCAAGCGGGCACCTTGTCCGGCAATCCACTGGCGGTGAACGCGGGCATAGTCACACTGAAAGAACTTCAAAAACCGGGAACCTACGAGCGTTTGGAAACCCTGGCGCAGCGGTTGACCGAAGGCCTGACCAAGTCTTTTCAGAAGGTAGAAATGCCGACGACCATCAACCGGATCGGCTCAATGTTCACCGGATTCTTCAATACCGGTCCGGTGGCGGGCCTGGCCGACGCCGAGGGATCAGACACGGAGATGTATGGACGCTACTTCCATGCCATGCAGGAACAGGGCGTCTACATCGCTCCCTCCCAGTTCGAGGCCGGGTTCGTCTCCACGGCCCACACGGAAGCAGACGTCGACGCCACCATCGCCAAGGCAGAGGCGGCGCTATCCACTCTTCAGTAGGCCCCAAAAAATAGACACGAAAAAAGGCTCCCCGTAACTGGAGAGCCTTTTTTGTTCTCCGAAGTAATTCGGGCTTAGGAGCCGTATCTGGCTGCGGAGTGGGGGTCGCTGTAGGTCTCACCCTTGGTGGCCCAAAATGCGGTGGCGATGGCGTCGCAAGCGGAGACTAATTCTTCGCATTTCGCCATGTCGACGTTCTGCTTGCACTGGCCGGCCAACTTTATCGCGGAATTGAACGTGGCGTGCACGTCGAAACCGGCCGGGGTGTTGGGCCATCCGTAGTCGGCCCAGAGCACGGCGAGCTCATGCTTGCAGGTCTCGGCATGCTGTTCCTTCACTTCCACATACCGGGCGATCTTGTTGGCATAGTCCGCGAAACCGGCAGCGTCGCCGTCGCCGGGGCGCTCCAACGCCTGCATGCGCAACACCATCTTCTGAACGGTCTGGGCAGCAATTTTAGCCGAAACGGGGTCGTAGATACCGCACGGGATATCACAATGGGCTTGGGCAATCTCTGGCTTGGTCCAGCCTATGGGGTTAAACATGGCAGCCTCTCCTGACTACACCTGATTTTAAGCAACCACCAGCGTAATCAAAATCCGGCGGGGACGCAACCCCTGTTTCGTGCCTAGGATAGTCCCACCCGGCCCCCATCTTGTAACCACTTAGTATAGGCACTTATAATTGTTCAATTACGCGATACCGTAAAACGTATCTTATCGAACGATCTTTCGGTGATTTTTCCCGACAACCAGGAGATGACCCCGTGGCTACTACCACAAGACCTGCCCACATGAGGCATCGCAGCAGTGAGTTGGTTGACGGCCCTAATCGAGCGCCATCCCGGGCAATGCTGATGGCCATGGGCTTAACCCAGGACGACATTAAAAAGCCCTTTGTCGCCATCGCCAATCTGGCCAGCGACGTTACACCCTGCAACGTACACCTGGACCGGTTTGCCCAGGCTGCCAAAGAGGGTGTGCGGGCCGCAGATGGCGTTCCATTTGAATTCGGCACCATCACGGTGAGCGACGGAATCTCCATGGGCACCGAGGGTATGAAGACCTCGTTGGTCAGCCGAGAAGTCATTGCCGACTCCATCGAACTGGTGACGTTCGGCGAGCGCATGGACGGGCTGATCACCATCGCCGGATGCGACAAGAACATGCCTGGCTGTATGATGGCAATGGCCCGTTTAAACGTGCCGTCTGTCTTCATGTACGGCGGGGCCATCATGCCCGGTCAGTTCAAGGGCAAAGACGTAAATATCCAAGACGTGTTCGAGGCTGTGGGCGCCTACGCCACGGGTGACATGAGTCTTGAAGACCTCACGGCGCTGGAGTGCGTGGCCTGTCCCGGAGAGGGTTCCTGCGCCGGCTTATTCACCGCAAACACTATGTCCACCAGCATCGAAGTTTTGGGCATGTCGCTGCCTGGAGACGCCTCCATCCCGGCCATCGACCCACGGAAACTGGGCGAGGCCCGTGATGTGGGACGGACGCTGATGCGCCTTTTGGAAGAAGACGTGCGTCCTCGCGACATCCTCACCAAACAGGCCTTTGAGAACGCCATCACCGTGGCAGTGTCCATGGGCGGGTCCACAAATTCAGTCCTGCACCTGATCGCCATCGCCCGAGAGGTTGATATCGAATTGACTCTGGACGACTTCGACCGTATCAGCCGCAATACGCCATACATCGCCGATATGAAACCGGCCGGAAAATACGTCATGTCCGACCTCAGCCGTTACGGCGGCATCGCTCTGGTCATGAAACGGCTGCTGAACGCCGGACTGCTCCACGGTGACGCCATGACCATCACCGGCAAGACCCTACGGGAGAACGTGGAAGCCGTGGAGACCATCGAAGACCAACCGGTGATCTACCAGATCGACGCACCCCGCGCGCCCACTGGCGGCTTGGCCATCCTCCGGGGCAACATCGCCCCCGACGGCGCGGTGATCAAGGTCGCCGGACATCAGGAACGGGTCTTCGAGGGCCCCGCCCGAGTCTTCGACCAGGAACCGGCCGCTTTCCAGGCCATCCAACGGGGCGAGGTCAAGGCCGGAGACATCGTCGTCATCCGCTATGAAGGACCCAAAGGCGGGCCTGGAATGCAGGAAATGCTGTCGGTGACCGCCGCCATCGTGGGACAAGGACTGGGTGAAGACGTAGCCCTGATCACCGACGGCCGGTTCTCCGGCGCCTCCCACGGCCCCATGGTCGGCCACGTAGCGCCCGAAGCAGCGGTCGGCGGGCCGATAGCGCTGTTGCAAGAAGGCGACATCGTGATCCTGGACATCCCAGGCCGCACGTTGAACGTGAACCTAAGCGAAGAAGAACTCACAGACCGGCAGGCCAATTGGCAGCCGATTCCGCCCAACTACACCACCGGGGCCTTGGCCAAATACGCCAAATTGGTCTCGTCCGCCTCGCAAGGCGCGGTTACGCACTAGACGGCCAAGTCCGTCTAGAACACCGGCCCTCCGGGCCAGGAAAAATGGGGGGATAGGAAAACATGGCTCAACAACCCAGGGACTATGGAAAAGAAGCAGTGGACCGGCACCGGGAGACACGGGGCAAGGTCAGTATCGCGCCAAAGATGACGGTTGAGACGCTGGACGACCTGTCCATCGCCTACACCCCCGGCGTCGCCACCGTCTGCATGACCATTCATGCGGACGTTTCCGAGTCCTACCACCTGACCAACCGCGCCAACACCGTGGCGGTTGTGACCGACGGCTCGGCCGTGTTGGGTCTGGGTAACATAGGCCCTGAAGCGGCAATGCCGGTCATGGAAGGAAAGTCCATCCTCTTCAAGGGACTGGCCGACATCGACGCCTTCCCGATCTGCCTGGCGACCCAAGACAGCGACATCATAATTCAGACCGTGCGCGCCTTGGCCCCCAGTTTTGGCGGCATAAACTTAGAAGACATCGCCGCTCCGCGCTGCTTCGACATCGAAGACGCGCTGCAGGACCTGGGCATTCCGGTGTTCCATGACGACCAACACGGGACGGCCATAGCCGTGCTGGCGGGGGTGATGAACGCGCTGCTGGTCACCGGCCGCAAGATCGAAGACACCAAATTCGTGTTCGCCGGCGCAGGCGCGGGAGGCATCGCCTCAGCGAAGCTGCTCATGGATCAGGGCGCCACTCATGTGACCTTGGTGGACAGCATTGGGGTAATCTCCCGTGACCGCACCAACCTAACCGCGGTGAAGTCGTCCATGCTGGACACCACCAACCCCGACAATCTTTCCGGTGACCTAGCCGAGGCCATGCTCGGCGCCGACGTATTCATCGGCCTTGCCGCCGCCGACACAGTGAGCGCACAGATGGTCACCTCCATGGCCAAAGACCCCATCGTGTTCGCCATGGCCAACCCCATTCCGGAGATCTGGCCCGACGTCGCCCGCGCCGCTGGAGCAGCCGTGGTCGGCACCGGCCGAAGCGACTTCCCCAACCAGGTCAACAACAGCCTGGTCTTCCCCGGCGTATTCCGCGGGGCGCTTGACTGCCATGCCACCAGAGTGACCACCCGGATGAAGCTGGCCGCCGCCAACGCCTTGGCCGCCCTGGTTGCGGAGCCCACGCCGGAGAATGTTCTGCCATGGTCTCTGGACCGCCAGGTAGCCCAGACCGTCGCCCAAGCAGTGTCCGGGGCGGCCTAACGCCTCAAGGCCGAAACGGCCGTCAGAGCGCCCTCGTCGTCGGCGATTTCGCCTGTATAGCATATGCGCATCATATGTGTGTATATTAAATACGTTTCATGGATACGTATCAAGGAGATGTATACATGCGGCGTACTGTGGTCATCGAAGACACGTTACTAGAAGACGCACAGCGGTTGCTGGGCACTAGAGGCATTCGCGATACAATTGAAGAGGCCCTGCGGGAAGTCATTCGGCGGAATCGTTTGGAGAATCTACGTAATTCCTTGGGAACGGTTGAACTGGGGCTCACCTCTGAAGACCTGACCAGGCTCCGGGATGCAGAGTAACCTTTTCCTATTGGACACGTCGGTCTGGTTAGACGTGCTGCCACCGGGCGGAACGAACTTGAGCCTTCGCGACCGAGTTGATGCGCTGCTGGCTGCGGACCGTGTAGCAATCACCGGAATGGTGCGTCTGGAATTGTTGGGCTGTGCACGGACTGATCGGGAATGGGACGAACTGAATAATCATGTCTCGGCATTGCATCAACTAACGATCGAAAATGATACTTGGCAGGAAGCCGCCAGAATGGGCTTCCAACTCCGCCGCCAAGGCGTGGCTGTACCGTTCACTGATTTGATCATCGGCGCGGTTGCCATTGGTGCCGATTCCGTCTTGCTGCATCGAGACCGGCATTTCGATATGATGGCCCATCATTTACCACTTCAAGTTGAGAGTTACCTGGCTATATGAATCGAGCGGCAGTACATAGCGGTCCTACTAAGCTTGCTACGGCCAATAGCGGGATGAGTTAGAACGTGACTCAACGCGTAACCGCCGAATCCCTGGACCGCTACCGGGCCAATCTCCAGTCGCTGGTAGCTGAGAAGGCGAAGACGTTGCCCGGCCTTCGTTACTGCGATCTGCGCATCGAGGTCCGGGAAGAGAAGGGGGCGGTGGCGGAGAACGGCGCGGAGAAGGGCAGTTCCGAGGACTATACCTTCGACTTCGGCGTGCGTGCAATAGCCGGGGGACGCACCAGTTCTTCCGGGTACTACGGCAGGATCCTAGGCACAATCGACCTCGACCGTCTGGAAAATGTAGTCTGGGACGGCATTCGGCAGGCCCATAACCGGGCCCGCGCCAGCGCCAGGCAGAAAACTCAAGCACGGGGCCGCTTCCCTCACCTGGGCGCCAACCTCACTCCCAGCAACCTTGCCCCCGTGCCGGTCCGCCAAGATACAGTGCTGGCTACATATACCACCGACCCGCGTCAGGTACCCCTGGCGGAGACCGTCGCCATGGCCAAGGATGGCTGCAAAACTATGCAAGGCCAGGGCGGCAACATAGTCTATTCCGCCTGTTCCGCCTCGACCTTCCTGCTCCGGGAGCTGTACTTGAGCTCCGACGGCGCGGACATCGACCAGAGTTTCGCCCAGACAGAAGGATTCGCCATCGCGATCTGCTCGGGAGAGCACGGCAACTTTGAGCTGTACGACTTCACCGGCCACCAGCGCGGCTGGGAAATCTTGACCGACGGCTACACCAGCGGACCGATCGTTCTGCCCAGCTTCATGGACTTCTGTAAGACGCTCGGCGCCGACGCTGTGGAGGTTGCCGCCGCGCCGCCTTTGAAGCCGTCCGACAAAGAAGTCACGGTGGTCACCAACCCCCACTTCAACACCCTGTTGATTCACGAAGTGGTGGGGCATCCGTCTGAATTGGACCGCGCGCTGAAATATGAGACCGGATACGCTGGGCGTTCCTGGTTCATGAAGGACATGCAGGACAATCAACTGGGCAACCAGATCGCCTCGACGCTGGTCACTGCTTACTCAGACCCATCCATGGAGGGCTACGGGTCGTTCAGCTACGATCACGAGGGCACCCCCGCCCGCCGCGCCTATATCCTGAGGGACGGCGTGCTGGAGGAGTTCCTGAACAACCGCCAGACGGCGGCCATCATGGGGGTTGAGCCAAACGGGTCGGCCCGTTCCACCGAGGCCCAGTTGGTGCCGCTGATCCGCATGACCAACACCATCTTCGACGCCGGGCAGCAAGACCCCGAGAGCATCATCTCCGAGGTTGAGGACGGTTACTACATCGCGGGACACCGGACACCCTCGATCGCCGAGTCGCGCGAAAACTTCCGGATCACTGCAGTCAAGGTCTACGAGATCAAAAACGGGCAGTTGGGCCGGCTCTACCGTGACGGCGGAATCACCTCGGACAGCCGGGACTATTTCATGTCCATCGACGCCGTTGGCAACGACCTGCGGGTCAACCCCATACCCAACTGCGGCAAGGGCCAGCCCATGCAGGCCAAGCGGATGAGCAACGGCGGGCCCACCATGCGCGGCATCGCCCGTCTGACCGGGCCAGGGTAACCGGGCCGGGCCTGGGGGAACCATGACTGCAGCACTGATCGTCATCGGCATCGTCGCCCTGGTCTTCACGGGGTTGGCCGTCATCCTCATAATCCGACTGCTCAGGCAGAGCACCTCCCGCAGCGAAGACAGTGTCCTGGGCCACCAGGTGGGCGAGATTCGCCAGGGCATGGACCGGGTGAACCAGGCCATCCAGAACCTGAACGTGGACCGGGCCAAGCAGTCCGAGCGCCTGGAGACCATGCTCACCAGTTTGAACAGCAGCTCCTCGGCCCTCCGTGAAATCTTGGCCAACACCCAAGTTCGAGGCCAATGGGGCGAGCGCATGGCCGAGGACGTCTTCCGGCTGATTGGGTTCGTGGAATCGGTGAACTACACCAAGCAGACGACCGTTGCCGACGGTCACTCCCGGCCCGACTTCACCATATTGATGCCGGAGAACAAGAAGCTGAACATGGACGCCAAGTTCCCGCTCACCAACTACATGAAGTTCGTGGAGGCGGAGTCAGAACATGAGGCCCAGGAGCACAGTCGGGCCTTCATTCGCGACGTGCGGGACCGGACCCGGGAGGTTGTGGGCCGGGACTACATCAACCCAAACGACAACACGCTGGACTACGTGCTGGTCTTCATCCCCAACGAGCCTATGTACCACTATATCCAGCAGCACGGGGCGGACGTGGTGGAGGAGGCTCTCCGCAATCGGGTGGTGCTCTGTTCGCCGATCAGTTTGTTTGCCATACTGAGCGTGATTCGCCACGCCCTGGACAACTTCGCCATCGAACAGGCGTCCGACCAGATTTTGTCCGAACTGGCCGGCTTCGACCGCCAGTGGGACCGGTTCACCAAACAGATGGACTTGGTCGGCAAGCGCTTCGAGCTGGCCCAGTCCGGGTTCGAGACCCTGGCCGGTACCAGACGCCGGGCGTTGGAGCGGCCGCTTGCCCGCATCCAGGCCATCCGCAAACAACGCGGGATACCGGACGCGATCGAGGACGACATCGAGGAAGCCCTGTCCCTACCCGAGCAGGCAGATGAAGAATAACCCGCAAAAACCGTTCATCCGGCCGATCTACCGGAGGTAAATAAGAATTTGCTATCCGTAGCTGACCTGCGCCGCGCCGTTAAGAACGCCCTGGCTTTCGCCTCGTCCCAGCCTGATGTGGCTGAGGTGGAAGTCTTTGCTTCGGCCGGGGCCAACCTGACAGTTAGGCTCAACTACACCTCCCATATTCCCAGCAACGGCGTGGAAGAACCAAAGTCCACCGAGGGCTACGGACTCGGCGTCCGGGCCACTTTCCGCACCCCGGATGGCATCAAGACCGGGTTCGGCAGCGAGCCGACTGACCTATCGGTTGAGGGGACAGGACGCGCATTGGACAAGGCCCGCGCCGGAGCCGTCGCCGACGCTGAGTTCGTTTCGCTGCCCAAACTGGACTCGCCCCAACGCCCAGCCGAAAAAGATGAGATTGATCTGGCCAACTACGACCCGGTGTTGATGCGCATCGGCGGCAAGGGTCTGGTGGACGCCGGATGGCGCATGATGGACCGGGCATTGGACGTGTTCCAGTCGTCGGAAGACCTGATGGGTCTTGCAGGCTCCGCGGAGAGGATGTCTGAGCTTGGCCTGATCTTGGGCGGGGACGTGGTCATGCTCCAAGACCGGATGGCCATCGCATCGACCCACATCCCTAGAGTGCAGACCGAACAGAACACGCTGATTATGTCATTCGCCACGGCCATGATTGAGAGCCAGGCCAGCAAGGGCAGCGGATGGTCCGTGGGCAGTCGGCTCGCCGATTTTACTGGGGAGGCAGCGGCTGAAGCAGCACGCAATGCCATCCGGTCCATGGACGGAAAGCGAATACCAACGGGTAGCTACAACGTGATTCTTGGACCCCAAGCGGTGGCCGAGATTCTGGAATGGGTACTGATGCCGGGGCTGTCCCTGGACATGTTCTACGCCGAAGCCTCGCCTTTCATGGGCAAGCTGGGGCAGCTGGTCGCCTCGGAAGACTTCAATCTCTATGACGACGGCGCGGCGCCCGGCCTGCCCAGTTCCAAGTCCATCACCGACGAGGGCCTGCCCACCGGACGCACCGATCTGATCCGCGGGGGCCAACTATCGGGCCTTCTGGCCGATTACTACAACTATCAGCGCATCCTGAACGACCCCACCGGGCAGGAGAAGCTGGGGATCAACCCCGGAGATGCCCTACAAAGTATCGCGCCGCGCAACGGGTTCCGGCCCGGCAACGGCGGGGGCCGCAACTTCGGCGCCATGCCCGGCGCGGTATCCAGCAACCTGGTCATCGAAGGCGCCCGTGGCCACACTCAGGAAGAGCTGCTGCGGCTGGTGGGCGACGGGCTCTACATCGGCCGCATCTGGTACACCTACCCGGTAAATGGGACCACCAGCGGCGATTTTAGTGGCACTATAATTGGCGACTCCTACCTGATCAAGGACGGCAGGTTGGCGGCACCCCTGAAGCCCAACACAGTTCGTATGAACGACAACGTCCTGAGGCTGATCAACAACACTCTGGGTATTGCGGCGCAGCGCCGGGCCACCGTGCGCTGGTCGTCGAACCAGGTGGCCTGGGCCCCCGAGATTGCGGTGTCCGGCTTCGGTCTGGAAGAGATTTCTGAATACATGGAGAGTGTGTAAATGACTCCCACTGAAATCACATTCGAGAAGATGGACGGCGTGGGCATCATCACCATGAACCGCCCCGAGTCCCGGAACGCCCTGACTCTGAATATGGTCTCCGAGATGGGAGAGGCCATCGAGGCGTGTAAGCGGCCTGACGTCCGTGCGGTCCTGCTCACCGGCGCCGGCGGAGGTTTTTGCTCCGGGGCCGACCTGAAATTCTTATTGGAGATTCAGGAGAAGGGCGATGAAAAAGGGATACAAGAGTACATCACTACGTTGGCCAACGACCTGCACCACAAGGTGGTCATCGGACTGCGGCGTTTGGAGAAACCGGTGGTGGCCGGCATCAACGGTGTAGCGGCGGGGGCCGGTTTCAGCCTAACGCTGGGCTGCGACATCCGGGTAGCCGCCCGTGGCGCCCGGTTCCTGATGGCCTACGCCAACATCGGCGCCCCTGCCGACGGTGGCTCGACCTATCTGCTGCCCCGCTTGATCGGCGCCAGCCGGGCCATGGAACTCTACCTGGCCAGCCAGCCCACCAGCGCCCAGGCGGCCCTGGAGATGGGGTTGGTCAATCACGTCGTCGAGGACGATGCGCTGCACCAGCACGCTATGGAAACAGCCGTCCGATTGGCCCAAGGACCAACCGCAGCCTTCGCGCGAGTAAAAGCGTTGTTCGACAGCTCTTGGGAAAACGACCTTGCAACCCAACTGGACGCCGAGACCACAGCCTTCGCCGACATTTGCCTAACCGCCGATTTCCAAGAGGGAATCAAGGCTTTTACGGAGCGCCGACAGGCGCGATTTCAGGGAAAGTAAGACCGCCCCTACTCCAACTCCGCCACCGTGATTCCGTCCCCGCCCGGTCCTTCGCCGTTCTGGGCTGACACGACCAGTGGGTGGCCGCCCAGGTATTCGCGGATGGCTTGACGCAGCGCCCCGGTGCCCTTGCCGTGGATGATCCGCACCGTCCCGGCGCCGTCCAGCGCCGCGTCGTTCAGCGCTTCGTCCACCCGGCTCAGTGCCTCGTCCACGCGCAGGCCTCGCAGGTCCAGGTCGGCGTTGGCCGGTTTTCTGGGCGCACGATCCAGGTAGACTCCCTGGGACGCTGCCGATGGATGCCCCTCGGCCTGCCTCTCCAACTGGTACACCGGAATTTTAGCCCGCATCGTCCCCAACAACACCTCGACCCGGTCCTGGTTGTCGGCCGCGGCGATGACCTCCACCGGCTGGGCGATGCCTCGGATATACACCCGGTCGCCTTCTTTCAGTATCTGCTGCCAGGGGGTCCTTTCAACCTCGATGGGCGACCACACCGCCGATTCCACCTGCCGTTGGACCTCCCGGACATCTTCGCGGCGGGCCTGAATCTCTTGCACCGACTCGGTCTCAGCCCTGACCCGAGCTTCGGCATCCTGCCGCAGATCGTAGGCTTCTAGGGAGCGTTCGGCCCGGCCCAGGCGGTCCAATATCCCGGAGATTCGGCGCTGCAGTTCCTGACGCGATTCTTCCACCAAGTTGGCTTTGGCCGCTTCCACGTCGGCCAACTGAACGTCCAACTCCCGCTGCTGCCGCACCGCTTCCGACCTAGCCGTCTCGGCTTCCTCGCGCAGTTCTTCGACCACGCGGCGTTCTTGCTGTAGTTCCTGCAGCAGTCCCTCAGTCGCCTGCTCCACCGGGGAGATGCCCATGCGGGCGTCGTCGATCACCTCTTGGGGCACGCCCAGCCGAGCGGCGATGGTCAGGGCGTAGCTCCGGCCCGGCAGACCTAGCGTGACGTGGTAGGTGGGCTCCAGGGTGGTTGGGTCCAGGTCAACACTGGCGTTGACCATGCCCGGCTGGTCCTGAACGAACCTGGACACACCCCGGTGGTGGGTGGTGCCCACCACAAAGGAACCGATCTTTTGGAAGTAACGGAGCACGGCGCTCGCGAGGGCCGAACCCTCTTCGGGGTCGGTGCTGGTGCCCAATTCGTCGACCAACACCAGGGAATGGGCCGTGGCCCGGGACATGATGCCCTTCAGGTTGGCGATGTGGGAGCTGAAAGTCGACATCGACTGCTGGATGCTCTGCTGGTCGCCGATGTCCGCGTAGACGCCGTCGAATCGGGGGAAATGGGCTTCTTCAGCGGGCACGTGCAGACCGGCCTGGGCCATTATGGCCAGCAGGCCCACCGTTTTCAGGGTCACGGTTTTGCCTCCGGCGTTGGGACCGGTAATCAGCATCACCCCCTGTTCGCGGTCGAGGTCGACGCTCACGGGCACCACCGCGCCGGTGAGCAGAGGGTGGCGGGCCCGGACGAGTTTCAGGTGCCGGTCGGCCACTTCCTGGTCGGACACCCACGGGGCTACAGCGTTGATGGCGGCCGAGTGCCGGGCCTTGGCGATATCCAGGTCCAGTCTCGCCATTAGGTCCAGGGTCAGCAACAGGTCTTCTCCGGAAAGTCCCACCATGCCGGACAACTGCCGGAGTATCCGCTCGACCTCTCGCTCCTCGGCCAGCCGTGCTTCCCGCCAGCGGTTGCCCATGTCGATGGCCGGCATGGGCTCAACAAACACGGTGGCGCCACTGTCGGAGACGTCATGGACGATGCCCGGCACCCGGTACCTCATCTCGGCCTTAATCAGCAGCACCATACGGCCGTTACGCTGGGTTATCAGCGGTTCTTGGACCAACTCCGCGCGCTGCAAACGGCGCAGGTTTCGCTCCATGATCTCGTTGAGCCGGTTCTGGGCGTTGCGGGCCTCGCGGCGCAGGTTGTGCAACACGGGACTGGCGTTGTCCAGCACCTCGCCGGCCGGGCTGATGGCGCCGGAGATGGCGCGCTCCAGGTCGCTCAACTCGGGTATGTTTTCAGAGACGCTGGTCAACAGCGGTATCTCTTCGTGACGGCCCATTTCCGTGCGGTCGTAACGGGCTGCACGAAGCAGTTCCCGTACCAAGAAAAGTTCCTCGCCGCGCAGCAGTCCGCCCAGCAGTGCACGCTGGAGCAACTCCCGGAAATCTTCTTCCGGCCCAAACTCCAGGCCGCCCCCCTGGTCCAGGTACTGCCTGGCCTCGGAGGTCTCCTGCTGCCGAGTGGCGATCTCCAGCAGGTCGCGGGTGGGGGTTAGCGCCCTAGCCCGTTCTCCGCCCACCACGGTCTTAGTGTAAGCGGCGATCTGCTCCCGGACTTGGTCGAACTCCAACAACGGCCCGGAAAAGCCGAATCCGCCTAGGTCGCTGTCCCAGGTGGTAGGCGCGGTCCGGGTACTGAAATCATGCCGCATTGATACCGGCGGGTTATCGAGATCCGGTTCAGCGTCGCTCAATGTTCACCAATCCACGGCCCAGACGCGGCTCTCGTGGAGCGTGCTGCCCAGGTCGTCCAGGGTGTCGCGCTTGGGGTCACGGATGTTCAGTCTTCGTTTCAAGGTGATGTTTTTGTACTCATCCAGTCGTGGGCAGACCTTCAAGAAACCGTTCAAAGTAAACTTCTCTCCGCCCAGAATCACGTGGTCCAGTTCGCTGGCAACCGGCTCGAATTGCGCCTGTATGGTCTCGCACACCTTCACGTACAGCCGCCGCATCTGTCCTTCCCTGACGCGGGTGTAGCGCAGTTGGGATGTCCCACCGGCGTGATGTTTGCCTTTCACATAGCGTGAGTCGGTCTTAGAAGTGGCCAGGTCACCACCTCGGTAGACCGCCACCGAGTAGCGGCCCAGGCGCACCAGCACCACGCCCACCGTGCGTTCCGAGTCCAAAAGCGACCACAACGGCCCCTCGTTCCACGTATCGAATCGGCTGCTTTCGGTCACAGGGAACGGCGGCGCAATAACCAGCGCCCGGTCTCCGCCGCGAAAACAAACCAGACCGCAGCCGCTCTCCTCGGGCGTCTTGCCCAATCGGGCCAGCCGCTCCCGCCACTCGACCGACTCAACGGATTCGCCGGGTCGCAGATAGACAGTCGAAGTAACTTCATCTTCGACCGGCTTTCGCACGTTCAGAAGATTGTGCAGGCGCTCTTTGGTAAGCCAGTCTCCGTTGAGTCCGGCCGCAGGCGTAGCTGTTCTGTTTCTAGCTTCAGTCATGGTGGCGCAAGAAAATTGTACCACTGCCGCCTCTTTCGCTGGAGCATCCCGAGCCTTAGAATGGCCTCACAAATAGAGATTTTGGAGAACCGATGGCTACGAATCAGAATATACTCCAACGCCAGGCACGGGTGTTGGAGCGGTTGGACGAGGGGCACAAGACCCTTCATGCCTCCCTAGAAGGACTGGACCCGGCGGACGCCTTCTTGGGCTCCCGGTGGTCGGTCTGGGAGGTACTGAACCATCTGGACACTGAGAAGTTCGTGGCGGCCCTTGAGGACATCGCCGCCGGGAAGATGGAAATGCTGCCGCCCTTCAACAGCCGCGAGGAAAAACTCAAAGAAGACGTGGCCCATCTGGACGAGAACTACCAACGCTTCCGGGCGTTGGTGGCAGGCCTGACCGAAGAACAGATGTCCAAGCCGGTGACCGCGCCCAATCCGGAGAACTTCTTCCCCGCGCTGACGCTGCTGGAGCTGGTGGAGCGGTCGTCGGGACACGAAGCCAGCCACTCCAACCAGATCGTGGAGACCCGCAAGTACGTGGAAGCGTTCAACGCCAAAGAGCGCGCCGTTACTTTCATCGTTCTGGACCCCGAACGCCCGTCCGAGTTGGGTGTCTCGGCTGTCGGCTTGCTAAAATACGCCGATTTTGTGGCCGGCGCGCCGAAAGCCCTAAACGCGGTCCGGAATGTGGCGGGTGGGGTAGAGCTGTCGCTGACGGGTGGAAATACAGAAGAGGTGATGTCCCGGTTCGGCCGTGAAACCCACGCCGGGTTGTGGGCTGCGGTCTGCACCATAGGCAGCCCGTCTGAGTCGCATCCGGAATTGCTCCAAGCCGCAGAAAAGCATTGCGCCAAAGTAGTGATTCAGCAGGCATGGAATTAGCTTCGGCTAATTTGCCCCACCCCACCAGTTTTGCTACACTGTCGCGTAACTTCACGCCGGGCTGGAATCGAGCCTGGCTGGGCAATCGGAAAGCAATCTTCCTGAGTAAACGAACGACCCGGAGAGGAGCCACCATGATCTACGAAGTGCGTACCTATACCCTGAGACCCGGCAGCGTCCCCGAATTCGAGAAGAATTTCGGCGAGGCCCTGCCCTACCGCGAGAAATACTCCAAACTGGGGGCTTTCTGGCACACGGAAATCGGCCCACTGAACCAGGTGATTCACGTCTGGCCCTACGAAAGCGTGGAAGAGCGCGACAGCATCCGCGCCGAGGCCGCCAAAGACGACCACTGGCCGCCGCCGAATGACCCCGAAATGTACGTCAGCATGAACTCAGAGATCTTCATCCCGGCGCCGTTCATGCGTCCCCTGGGCGGAGGCCAGGCGTTGGGTAAGATCTATGAGATGCGCTCCTACACCTACAAGACCGGTAGCATAGGCAAGGTCGTCGACATCTGGGCCGATGCCGTCCCCCATCGTGAGGCGCATTCCCCCTTGGCCGCCGCGATGTACACCGACGTTGGCGGACTGAACAAGTGGGTCCACATCTGGCCCTACGAAGACCTGGAGCAGCGGAACACCATCCGCGCCGAAGCGTCCAAGAGCCCCCATTGGCCGCCGCCCACCCGGGAGTTCCTAGTGAACCAAGAGAACAAGATAATGGTTCCCTCATCCTTCTCGCCCATGCACTAGGGCGGCGCAGCCGCGTTTTGTTCGGACGAGCGATCCAGTGATTTGTGAGGAGGCTCTGCTGGCTGAGATCGGTAGGGCCTCCTTCGTGATTCCCCGAATGGTAGAACGACGATGGACGTAGGGGAGGGTTTCCAACCCGCCCGGCTTGTCGTCAACTAGGTGCGTTCAATTTGCCACTGCTGATGCCCCGTGACGTTTTGGGGGCCGGTAAGATGGTCCGAACCTAAAACGATATTGACTGTTGAAGAGGACAAGTTAGAAACCTGCCCCTACGGGTCGAAAAGTAGAATAGATTTATTATGAACAATATCGACGAACAGTTGGGACTGCTGGTTACCGCCAACCGGATCTTGGCGCGGGAGGGCGTGGTTGACGCCTATGGCCACGTTAGCATCCGGCACCCGGAGCGGCCCGACCGGTACATCCTGTCCCAGTCACGGGCCCCTGATCTGGTGGAAGTCTCAGACCTGATGGAGTACACCCTGGAGGGAGACCCCGTCGACCAGCAGGGCCGGTCCATGTATACCGAGCGGCCGATCCACGGCGGAATCTACCAGGCCCGGGAAGACGTGATGGCCGTGGTGCACAACCACTCGCCGACCGTGATTCCCTTCAGCGTGACCAACACACCACTGCGGCCCATGTTCCACCTGGGCGCCATCATTGGACCAGAACTGCCGGTCTGGGACATCCGCGACAACTTCCAAGACACAAACATGCTGGTTGCCAACATGGACCAGGGCCGGGACCTGGCCGCCTGTCTAGGCGACCGCCGGGTCTCGCTGATGCGCGGCCACGGCTGCGTGATCGCCGGCCAGACGATTCGCGAGGTGGTGATGGCCTCGGTGTACCTCCAGGTCAATGCCGGGCTTTTGCTGCAATCCCTGCAACTGGGCGAGGTCAAATACCTGTCCCCCGGCGAGATCGAGATGATGTCCGACAGCCAGATGCGTCTCACGGGTCAAGAGCGGGCCTGGGAGTACTGGGCCAACCGGGCCGGCCGGGGCCGGGATTAATCGTGAATATTCAGCCCGAGCCGGAGATCGTCGAAGAGATCAAAGCCGCCAACCAGCGGTTCTATGACGCGTTCTCCGACCTGGACATCGACGTCATGGACCGGGTCTGGGAGAACTCCAACCGGGCCATGTGCGTACACCCCGGTTGGCCGCCCCTGATCGGCTGGGAAGATATACGTCAAAGCTGGGGCCGCATCTTCCAGAACACAGCTCTCATGCAGTTCCAGGTGCGCTACTTGAACGTGGTCGTCCAGGGAGAATTCGGCTGCGTCACCTGCGTCGAAGGAATCACCAGCGTGGTGCAGGGGCAGGCCACCAACTTCAGTACCTACGCCACCAACGTGTTCGCCCGCTACGAAGACGGCTGGCGCATGGTTGCACACCACGCCTCCCAAGGCGGCTGAGGAAGTCCTCTTCGACCTAGGCCCTCTCATCACCGTCAGATGTAGGAGACTTACTGGCGTTTTCCGTGGATCGAAACGCGGCCGTCATGGACACGTCTACTGCGGCGGTATTACTATTCCCCCATAATGGCCAGCGAGCGAGTTCAGCGGCGAATAGACCGCCTGTTAGACCAAGTTGACGAGTCTATCGACCAACCAGATTGGGAGACTGTACTTGCCCGCTCCCAGGCGGTTCTGGCATTAGACCCAGACAACGCCGATGCCGTTAACTTCTTGGCTAGTGCTGAACGGGCACTTGGCAGTGCGGCCAGTACAGCAAATCGTGATTCCAAACCTGCCTCTCGGTCAGCAAGCGCATCTTCTCAACTAACATCCTTCGCCGATGGCCGCTACCAGGTGAAGCGAATTCTGGGGGATGGCGGCAAGAAGAAGGTCTATCTTGCCCATGACGCGACACTAGACAGGGACGTCGCATTTGCCCTGATCAAGACCAAGGGCATGGGCAGCACATCCCTCACCCGCATCCAACGTGAAGCCCAGGCCATGGGCCGACTAAGCGCACACCCCCATATAGTCCCGTCTTCGACTTAGGAGAAGAGGGTGACCAGCCTTTCATGGTGACCGAGTCGATGGATGGCGGAGACGTGGAACGGATAATAGAAGAAGCCTCCGGACATATACTTCCGCTGGATCAGACGGCCAAGATCGCTCAAGAAACCTGTCGTGGTCTGGAATTTGCCCATAGCCGTGACACCGTCCATCGCGATTTGAAGCCGGGAAACGTTTGGCTCACCGCTGATGGCATCTCCAAGATCGGTGACTTCGTCATGGCGGTATCACTGGACCGATCCCGAATAACGCAAGAGGGCACGATGGTCGGCACCGTTTCCTACATCCCTCCGGCACAAGCCATGGGCGGAGAAGTCACTCCAAAATCAGACCTGTACTCTCTTGGGGCCATGCTTTACGAGCTGGTCACCGGCAGACCGCCTTTTTGGGCGATGACTCTGTCGCCATAATCGGGCAGCATATAAACACCCCACCGGTAGCCCCGACCTGGCACAATGGGCAGTGTCCTCGGTCCTTGGAAGCCCTGATCGTGCGCATGCTGGCAAAGGACCCATCGGAACGCCCCGATGCAGCCACCGACGTTTTTGTGGCGTTAGATGCTATCGATCTAGCCATCAGTGGCGAAGTTCCTGCGATTCCCGATGACGAGGCACACTCTTTGGACAGACTGGTCGGCGNACCTTTCGTATACGTTCGCAACNCTGAACNGGATAGCAACGATCCGGCCGATCTCAGCGTAAGCCGCTCNCTTCTCGGTCAGATCATCATTGCGGCCTGGGACGAGGACCTTTACAAGAGCAGCGGTGATTGATCTCACCAGNCTGGGCTGTTGTCGCTTGGCAGGAGCATTCAAGTATTTCNCCTATTCAACCATCAGTCCGGCTTTCCAATAGCGACTGATGGGCCAGCATGAATATGAAACTATGTGTCCTTATATTTTCGAAGGGGCAGCGCGCTAAATCCAGCCGCGAATCTACGTGAGCTACGCGGAGATTCAATGCAAGGACGCCACGGCTATATCATCGCAGGGGCATGTGGGGGAAAGACTGAGGAGTAAAGGAGCGCCCGGTGTATCGAGACCCCCCATAAAATACCTGCAGAGAAGACAGTTCTAAATATGCGGAATAACCTCTTCCGCCAAAACATCGAGGTGCTCCATGTCGTCGAAGGCAGGGTTCAGCAGCACCATCTCCGCCCCAGCGCCGGTGACCCTGGCCAGTTCTTCCGTCACTTTGGCTGAGGAGCCCCAGACCGATACCTGGGAGGCCATGTCGACGTTGCCGTAACGCTTGCCGAACCATTCCTTCAGACGGCCTTCAGCGCGGCCTTCGTCGTTATCCACCGCGACGTAGACCCGCTTGGAGATGGTGAAAGACCCTGGGTCACGGCCGGCTTCCTCCAAGTACATCTTAGTCTGATCTACGGCTGTAACGAAACTTTCGGTGTCGGACGAGCCTGCGCCCATCCAGCCGTCACCGTGCCTGACCGCCCGCCTGAGTGCGTTGGTGTGCCGTGCCCCCAGCCAGATCGGGATGTGAGGCTTCTGAAGGGGCTTGGGCTCCATCTTGAGACCGTCGAGCTGCCAGAACTCACCTTGGAAATGGGCTTCGGGTTGAGTCCAAAGCGCTTTCATCACGTCGATGATCTCCGTGAACCGGCGTACCCGCTTCTCCGCTGAGATGCCGAAGGGCGGGATATCGTTGGCGTTGCCTCCCAGACCCAGCCCAGCTATCAGCCGACCGCCGCTCAGGTGGTCCAAGCTGCCCAGGCTCTTCGCCAATTGGATCGGGTTGCGCAGGGGCGCCACGATTACCGATGTGCCCAACCGGACGTTCTCTGTGATGGCCGCCAGGTAAGACAGCAAGGTCACCGGCTCCAGTATGGGCACCGCTCCGGTGATGGCTTCCTGCGTCCAAAGACTCTCGAATCCTAGGGCCTCGGCCCGCTTCGACCACTTCTCGATCAGCGGCATGTCGATGGGCCCATCGAAGAACACCTGGGGGATGGAGATTCCCCAACTCACTTTTCCAGCCATCTTGCACCTCCTTGGTTCTCACGGTCTCAGTCCGAATTCAGGGTATTTTAGACCACGGAGGGATGGCTGAGGAAGGGGAGTTGTTTCGGGCTGCCAAAATCGGATATCAACGCCGACTGTGGGTAAAGAAGCGTGCTAAGATTGCGCCACCAAATTCAGGCCCTGTATTACCATCTATTCCGGAGGAAAGGCGCCATGGCGATAGCTCCAAACCAGAAGTACAAAGACGCGTACGTAGACCTGTCGAAAGGGCAGATCAGCCGGGAGATCTTTGTAAACGAGGAAATCTACCAGCGGGAGCTGGAGCAGGTCTTCGCCCGGTCCTGGTTGTTCATCGGACACGAAAGCCAGATCGAAAAGCCGGGCGATTACTTCATATCGGGCATGGGCGAGGAGTCGGTGATCATGTGCCGGGACCGGGAGAGCAAGGTGCATGTCTTCTTGAACTCCTGCCGGCACCGAGGAATGAAGGTGTGCCGCTACGACGAAGGCAACACCCCGGTGTTCACCTGCCCCTACCACGGCTGGAGTTACGCCACCGACGGGAAATTGGCCGGCATACCCTACTTCAAAGACGCCTACCACGGGGAGATTGACCGGACGCAGTGGGGCCTGGTTGAAGTTGCCCAATTGCGCATCTATAAGGGGACGGTTTGGGCGACTTGGGACCAGACCGCACCGCCGTTCCTGGAGTACCTGGGCGATTTCAAGATGTTCCTGGACCTCAGCCTGGACTCATGGGATGGCAGCGAGGGTGGCTCCGAGATCATCGGTGGCGTCCAGAAGTGGATGATTCCATGTAACTGGAAATTCCCGGCCGAGAATTTCAGCGGCGACAGTTACCACAACATCAGCCACCGTTCGGTGGATATGGTGGGTATCGGCCCCAGTGGCACCGGGCGGCGGGACATGAATGAACGGAACCAAGCCAAGAGACTGCACATCCTTTTTCCTGAGCGAGGTCATCATACTGGTGCTTACCTGCTCCCCAAGGGAGATTCCACCCCGCCGGCCTACCAGGACTCGCCCGTGGTGTCGGAGTATTTCGCCCACTGCGAGCGGGAACGGCGGCGCGTCCGCGGAGAATGGGGCCGGCTGGTCGGCAGCCCCGGCGAGATCTTTCCCAATACGGCGCTGCATCCGCGCCAGCCGCGCACCATCGCCGTGTGGCACCCTCGGGGAGTCCATCAGACTGAGGTGTGGCGCTGGTATCTGGTTGACCGTGCCGCGCCGGACGAGGTCAAGAATTTCCTGCGGGAGTACTACATCCGGTATTCCGGTCCCGGCGGTCTAACCGAGCAGGACGACATGGAGAACTGGAACTACGCCCACTCAGCCAGTAGGGGGACCATCGCCCGGCGCTATCCCTACTCCTACGAACAGGGCATGGGCTACGAGAGGGCTGATTTCGAGGTGGACGGACTTAAGTTCCCCGGCCTGGTCACGGACCTGTCCGAAGCCAAGTCCAGCGAGGACAACCTGCGGAACCTGTACCGCCGCTGGGCGGACTTCATGGACGCCGATAGTTGGGATGTCCTGGCCAATTGGAGAAACGGAAGCGGCGCCTAGGCGGGTTTCTTTGCCGGAATGACGTCAAACCCTGTGTACGGCCGCAGAACCTCTGGAATTACCACCGAGCCGTCGGGCTGTTGGTAGTTCTCCATGATGGCNATCATGACTCGGGGCAGGGCAAGTCCGGAGCCNTTCAGCGTGTGGGGAAGACGNGGGCGTCCGCCCTCTTCCGCCCGGTACCGAATATTGGAACGTCGTGCCTGNAANTCGGTGCAGTTGGAGCAGGAACTGACCTCCAGCCACTCTTCACAACCGGCGGCCCAGACCTCGATGTCGTAGGTCTTGGATGATGCGAAACCCATGTCGCCGGTGCAGAGCTGCAGCACTCGGTAG
This sequence comes from Chloroflexota bacterium, assembly GCA_002698265.1. Taxonomy (GTDB): domain Bacteria; phylum Chloroflexota; class Dehalococcoidia; order Lucifugimonadales; family UBA3495; genus UBA9611. The sequence continues at coordinate 30,301 of NZVX01000056.1, forward strand.
GTGAACCCTAGCTTCCGGCAGACATCTTCGGCATCGTCCACCAGTTTTTCCAGTTCTTGGTTGGAGGTCTCAGGCTCCACGAACTGGTACATCTCAACCTTGTTGAACTGGTGCACCCGCTTGATGCCCCTGGTGTCCCGTCCCGCCGACGCCTTCTCGCGGCGGAAACAGGGAGTCTGGGCCACGTATTTCAGCGGCAGAGTGTTGGCGGGGATGATCTCGTCCCGGTAGAGGTTGGTGATAGGGACTTCTGCGGTGGGTATCAGCCAGAGGTCGTCTTCCTCGTCGTGATAGAGGTTATCGGCGAACTTAGGCAGGTTGCCAGAGCCCTCCATGATCTCTCGTTTGACCACTGCGGGAAGAGAGACCTCGGTATACCCGTGCTCGCTGCTGTGTAGGTCCAACATCCAGGCGATGAGAGCCCGTTCCATCTTGGGGCCGTAGCCCAGCATGGTGTAGAACCGGCTTCCCGCCAGCTTAGTGCCCCGCTCGAAGTCGATTATGCCTAGTTCCTCGCCCAGGTCCCAGTGGGGCTTGGGGGAGAAGTCCAGGGCCGGCGGCTCGCCGTTCTGCCGGATGATGACGCTACCTGTTTCGTCTTCGCCTACCGGCACGTCGTCTTGGGGTAGGTTGGGGAGGGTCAGCATGAGCCCGCTGAGCTTGTCTCCCAGCACTTTGGTCTGCTCATTCAGAGCGTCGGCCTGGTCGCCGATCTGTCGCATCTGGGCCCTGACCTCTTCAGACGCTTCCTGACCCAGGGAGCGCGCCTGCCCGATATCCTTGCTGACCCGGTTCCGCTCGGCGTTCAGGTCGTCGCGCTGGGTGATGGCGGCGCGGATCTGGGCGTCAAGTTCCAGGACTTTGGCGATCGAGTCATCTTCGCCGCGGGTCTGCAGGGCGCGGCGCACCTCGTCGGGGTGTTCTCTTATGTGTTCGATGGATAGCATGGGTCACTTATGACGGGGAATCATTCTTCAGAGTTTTCTTCAGCTGAACCGCCTTGTTGGATCCTCATCTGGGGGAACAACAGCACGTCGCGGATGGACGGTTGCCCAGCAAGGAGCATCACCAAGCGGTCGATTCCGATGCCCAGACCGCCGGTGGGAGGCATGCCATACTCCATGGCGGTGAGAAAGTCCTCATCCTGCCGGTCGACATCTTCATTCTCGTACAGCCTCTGTATCTCCGCTTGGTCTTCGAAACGCTCTCGTTGGACTTTGGGGTCGTTGAGCTCGCTGTAGGAATTGGCGATCTCCATGCCAAAGGCAAAGGCCTCGAAGCGCTCCACGTAGCCTGGGGCGCCGGGCTTGGCTTTAGCCAGAGGAGACATATCTTCCGGGTAGTCCAGCACGAACGTCGGCTGGATCAAGTGTGGTTCAACGAAGGTCGAAAGCAGCTTGTCGACCAAGCGTCCACGGCTTTCCAGGACTTTGGTGTCGATGCCCATCTCGCCGGCCTTTTGTCGCAGGGCGTCGTCATCGAAAGACTCCAGGTCAATGCCGCTGTGTTTTTGAAGTTCTTCCCGCAGGCTCACCCGCTGCCAGGGTGGCGCGAAGTCGATGACCTGGCCGCCGATACGCACCTCGGTTGAGCCGTTCACGTCTACGGCGATGGTGGATACCATCTGCTCGACCATCTCCATGACGTCGTTGTAATCGGCGTAGGCCTCGTAGCTCTCCAGCAGCGTGAACTCGGGGTTGTGGTCCTGGTCGATCCCCTCGTTTCGGAAGACCCGGCCGATCTCGTAAACCTTGTCGAATCCACCGATGATTAGCCGCTTCAGGTAGAGTTCGGTGGCGATGCGCAGATAGAGTTGCTGGTCCAGTGCGTTGTGGTGGGTGACGAAGGGCTTGGCGTGGGCCCCGGCGGCCACCGGCACCAGGATGGGGGTGTCCACCTCCAGGAACCCCCGGTCGTCCAGGAACCGGCGTATTCCGCGCACTACTTTGCTGCGCAAGACGAACACCGGCATGACCTCGTCCTGGTTGGCGATCAAGTCTAGGTAGCGTTGACGGTAACGGGTCTCCACATCTTTCAGCCCGTGCCGCTTCTCGGGCAGGGGACGCATGACCTTGGCGGTGACGGTCAGTTCCATGGCGTCGATGGTAACCTGGCCGGTGCGGGTCCGGATCAAGTCGCCGCGGACGCCTAGGTGGTCGCCGATGTCCAGGTCCTTGAGCAGGTCAAAGCCGTCTTTCAGGTTGTTCTGGCGAAGAAGGGCCTGGATCACTCCGGAGGCGTCTTGGAGGTCTAGAAACGCGGCCTTGCCCATGTCCCTGATCGAGGTGATCCGTCCGGCTAGGGTGACGTTCTGGAGCTTCTCATGGGCCGGGTCGTTCTGCTCTAGTTCCTCGAATAACGAGGTGGCAGTGGCAGTGTCGTAGGATCGGTGGAATCGGGCCGGGTAGGGGTCAAGGCCGTTGGCGCGGATGCGTGCCAGCTTGGCGGCCCGGTTCTCTCGCAGTGTGTCTTCGCGGTCTGCCATTTGTTCCTAAGAATCCTGGGCAAGTAAAGTCGAATTAATCGGGTGAAAATGTCTGAGAAAACTGCGAAATGCGTCGTTTCCTCTGACTAGCGATTGTAATGCCGGGCCCATGCCTTGTAAAGGAACCGTCGGGGGTATTAGGCGTGGATATCAGCCTATCAGCAGCCGTTGCATTGACTACATTTATATCGTCCATAAATATTTTTGATGTGCTAGTCACAAACCCCATAGCGACCGAGAAATCCAGCGCCGGTTTCACTATGGACCCGGGGCCGTCCCGGGCGTTGCGTTCCTCGGGGGCTGGGAACCTTCAGATGTTGGCCTACGGAATCATCCCCCAGTCGATGCCCCAGTTCCTGACCTACCTGCTCTACCGCTGGGAAGTGGTGATACGGACCACTGTGGTGGTGGGCTTCGTCAGCGCCGGAGGGCTGGGCCGGGATTTCAGGCTCAGCCTCAGCTTCTTCCAGTACACCGACGTGGCTCTGATGATCCTCTGGTACCTGGTCCTGGTGATGGCGGTGGACCTGCTCAGCGCATTTCTGCGGCGCATGGTACGGGCGGGTTAGCTGGGTCGTCCGCCTAGATCGTGACCGGGTAGATGACTTGGATCACTTTATTATCGCGAAGGCCGTCAAAGTAAGGGTGGGGCCGCTCCGGGTTCTGAAGCCAGCGGCGGACCAGATAGGCGACAAGGTTAGTGAGTTGGCTGCCCACCGAGTATTCCTGGTCCACGAAGCAGATGTCGTCGATCAGGCCCGTGGCGTCTATCCCTTCGTCGGAACGTAGAAATTCCCCCATGAACCGAGGTTTCATTGAGGCCCCGTTCTGGGCGACGATCAGCGAGTGGTTGGAGACGGACATCGAGCCGGACATGATCTGGTCTTCGGACATGGTGGACATGTTGAGTTCGTCGAGGAACATGCTGACGGCGAAGAAGAACTTATTGACCAGCGGCCCTGTTGGAGTCTCCCATGGAGCTAGAAAGTCGTGGGTGCCTGCAGATTTGGCATCGACGAATCGTTGCTTGTCTATGTAGGAAGTGATCACCGGGGTCTCGCGCCGGATCATGATGCCCAGGCAGTCTTGGATCAGTTCGTTCCGCTTCAACGTTGGCCAGCTTGCGAAGTAACCCAGGCCCTGGTAAACGTCTGCCGACCGTATCACAGCCGGGGCGTCTTCCTGGCCCAGAGGGGCGCCGAAATGGCGGCGGCAAAGTGCGTTGAACTCACCGTTGATCGAGATCGATTGGCTTTCGTGTACGAACAGTCCGGTATAAACCTGGTGCGGCTGAGTAGGGTCGGTAACGGTGTCGCCGGTGACTCCTGATTCCCCGACGTAAGTTAGGAACATTTCCCTATCTCCAAAACAACCGCCGGAGGCCGCTTACCCCTTGGGGATTGCTCCTCCGGCGTTCTTTTCGTTTTCCAAAGCCCGCGGATTTCAGCGAATATCACTGGCAGACAGCAGAACGGCTTGGCTCCGGAGATTACTCCTCGGACGCCTCTGCCGCGCCGCCATCGTCGGCTCCAGCGCCCTCTTCACCTTCTTCCAAGCCTTCCTCGACTTCCACTTCCACTTCCACTCTGGGTAGCTCGATCCGGACGACGAGTTCTTCAACATCAGAGAGCAGTGTGGCGTTTTCGGGGATGAGTAGGTCGGAGACGCGAATCACCGAATCAGGCTCTTCCATCACCGATATGTCCAATTCGATCTCGCTGGGCATCTCCAGAGGCAGGGCCTGGATGTCAACTGCGCGAAGTTGGTGCATCACGGTCCCGCTGACGGTGCGGGCCCCAGCGGACTCGCCGATCAATACTATGGGGACCTGAGCTGTTACCGGCCGGCTGACGTCGGCGGCCAAGAGGTCTACGTGCAACAGGTCGTCGCGCTTGGGGTCCCACTGAATCTCCCTGGCGAAGGCCAGGTGATTTCCGGGCTCGCCCTGAATGGTGATGTGTATGGGCGTTGCGCCCCCGGCCGTAGCCAGGACTCGAATCAACTGGGAGGTGTTGCATTGCAATGCGCGCGGCTCCATACCTGGACCGTATAGGTGTACGGGCACGATGCCGGCCCGGCGCAAGCGCCCGACCTTTTTGCCCATAAGTTCTCTGGGGTTTAATTCGATCTCGACTGCGTTGGTGGTCATGGGACGATGGTCTCCGGTGGTTTTAATGCCGCTTATGATTGCGCGAGGCGGTTCCCAATAGGAACGGCGCTCGTGGAATTGCTCCGAGAGATGCTGATACGCAACCGTCTAATAATAGCATCAGCCACATCGAATGTGAATGCCACGGCTACGCCGGAGTCGTATGCCCCGGAATGTTGACACTCGGTTTATCATGGTTTTGGACTTTGGCCGGAGGAGAAAATATGGCGTCTCATTCAATGGGGCTATCCTTGCACGAAGCGGCGCGAGGCATGGGGGTATCCTTCACTGACGAGAATGAGCCTTTAGACCGCACGGTCAAGGCCAACGGACTGAATTTCCACTACCTGGAGTGGGGCGACTCAGCCAACCCCACCGTGGTCATGCTCCACGGTGTTAGCCAGCAAGCGCACAGTTGGGACTTCGTCAGCTTGGCTTTATCTCCGGACTATCATGTCGTCGCCGTTGACCAGCGCGGCCACGGCGACACCGACTGGGCTACCGACGGCGTTTACTCCCTGGACGCGATGCAGGCAGATATTGACGGCGTAGTTGACGGGCTCGGCTTGAAAGACTTCAACCTCATGGGCCATTCTATGGGCGGACGCAACAGCTTTATCTGGGCATCGCGTCATCCGGGGACGCTGCGGTCATTGACCATCGTGGACACCGGCCCCGAGACCCAGCGCCGCGGCCAGGACCGCATCCGCGATTTCCGTGAGTTGCCCAACAACCTTGATAGCTTCCAAGAGTTCGCCGACCGGGTCAAAGAATACACCGGGCGGACCGAAGAGCAGGTCTTGGGCGCTCTGAAATACAGCATCCGCCAGACGTCAGATGGCAAGTGGTCCTGGAAATGGGACCCGGAGACCCGCAACCGGACCCGCAGCGGCGGCGACCCCAACTGGACCACCGAAAAGTTGTGGGAGTGCGTCGAAGCCGTGGACTGCCCGTCTTTGGTAGTCAGAGGCAGCCGCAGCGACATCTTTGCCGAAGAAACCCTGGCAAAGATGAGTCAGGTGATGACCGATTGCACCACCGAGACCATCCAGAACGCCGGCCACCTAGTCCAAGGCGACAACCCCGTAGACTTCATATCCGCCGCCCAGGGCATCCTTTCCCGCACAAACAGCTAACGAGGGCAAAGTTCCCTCTCCCTTACAAGGGAGAGGGTCGGGGTGAAGGTCAACAATTCACATTAGCCCCGCTTGCCGTGAGAGGGTCATTCGACAATCTCAGGATGAGCGGCATTCTGACATGCCTCATGTGGCAGAACCAAACAGCCTACCCCAAGTTAATCAGCCTCGGAATCAGAGCCCCAAGTCCGAACCCGATCCCTGCGGAAATCGCCCCGATCGTCAGGATCTCCAACCCTTGTAGTAGCGGCGAACGCTGCACCAGCCGGCCCTTGCCCACGCCGAGGATGAACAGTCCAGTGAGCGCGGCCGCGATCGAGACGCTGATCGCCGCCCCTCCCTCCATGAAGAAGTGGGGCATGATGGGAATGATGGCCGCCAAGATGAACGCCACACCCATGGTCAGGGCGTCTTTCATCGGGCTGCTCGTTTCGTCGGGGCTGATGCCCAGTTCCTTCTCCACCAAGGTCCGGAGCCACAGGTCCTTGTCCTCGGCGATCTCGTCGGCCAGATGCCGGGCTTCCTGGTAGGTCTTGCCCTCACGTTGGTACAGGACCACCAGCTCGGCCAACTCCTCCGCCGGATTGTCCTCCAGTTCCTGGGCCTCCCTGGCAATCTCCGCCCGCTGTACGTCCTGCTCGGCGCGCGAGCCCAAGAACGCTCCGGTGGCCATGGACAGCATCCCAGGAAGCGCGGCGGCCAGGCCGGCGACGAGGACAGTGGTCTGGTTCTCTACCGCCACGGCCACGCCGGTGACCAAAGCGACAGTGCTTAGAAGACCATCCTGGGCGCCGAATACCACCTCACGTAGGCGGCCCAAGCGGGCGACCCGCCACCGCTCCCGGTCGATCTCGGTAGCGGCGCTGACGTAGTCGGCCATGGTCATGCCGTCGGTTTCAACCTGAAGGGCGCTGCCCGGAGTCGCGACCGGAGCCGCAGCCGGGATTTCGTTCGACGTCGCAACCACCGGCTGCCCTGCGGCGACGATGGCGGCCGTCTTGGCTTCCAATAGATCTAAGGCGTTGGTGAATACCTCAAGGTGGTGGCGCTCCCGGTCCATGGCCAAGGCAAAGGAATCGGCTGCGTCCTGGCGGCCTTCGTCCAAAGCGTCCTGGATCATCTTGGGGTACATGGTGCTGTATTCTTTGGACTCGCCCTCGGTTACCGTGCGTAGATTTACCGTCGTGGTGTCCAGTCCGCCCGAGACCCGTAGGTGGTTCATGCCGTGGATGGTCTCGGCGCCGGCCACTTCCTGGAAAACCTGGGCGACCTCCGGGTGTCCCTCTTCCAGGGCGCGGTGGGCGTAGGCGTTGTATTTCAAGTAGGCCAAAGCCTCGGAAACGATGGCCGACCAAAGGTTCTTATCCGTCTTTGTCATCGACGGTGATTCTGAAGCCATGATTGGTGTCCTTTCTGATGTCTGTGGGGCACTGCCANGCACAACCAGCCTCGATGAGGAAGCCCGGAAAGCGGTTNGACAGCGGACTCTATTTTATCAGGTGGCNGGGAGAAACCGTTTGGACGGTCAGGNGCGGGTTGTGAANGGTGGATTAGACGCAGGGAGCGCNTTCAGAACGNAGCTTTACCCTTGATGTCTTGACGATTCGCGATTATTGATNCATTNCCGTTGACGCNATGCAAAGGAGTGTTGGCAACCAGCAAAAGTGTCCCATTATCGNTGAACGCCTATAGGAAGTNAGCGTTCAGAAGCGAGAAACTGGCGGTGATCAGACAGCTATCGGCGGGCACGGCTCACGACCTTCGCAATCCCCTTGGCGCCATCAGAAACGCCGCCTACCTGTTGAAGAAAGAATTAGTCAACAACGGCATCTTTGACGGAAACGCCAAACTCAACAATTGCATCCAGATAACCGATTAACAAGTCCAACCAAAGCATCGCTGATCTGATGGACTTCGCCAAGCTGAAAGAGGCCACGTTGGTTGAGGCAAACCTGGTTCAAGTGCTAGAGCAGGCATTGGAAACCTTATCCAAGCGTGATGACATCGATTTCCCGAAGTACATCGAGTCAGACATTCAGCCGGTCATGGCAGACGGAGAACAACTGCAGCGCGTCTTTCTGAACCTCGCCAACAACGCCTAAGAAGCGATGCCCAACGGAGGTTGTTTGACCATCGCAGCCAAAAATGTAAACGGCGCTGTGCAGATAACCTTCTCTGACACGGGAGACGGCATCAGCCAAGAAAACCTAGAAAAGATCTTTGACCCTTTATTCACGACCAAGGTAAAGGGTACTGGGTTAGGGTTGGCGGTCTGCCAAAAGATCGTCGAAGGGCATGGTGGAACGATCAGTTCCGGCCGCAACGTAGGTCAGTCTGCCGGGACTACGTTCGATGCCAGAATCCCCGAATATTGTTAGATTCAAGGAGCTCTCATACATGACTCGCGAAATCATGGTTGTGGACGACGACACAGACCTCAGGACGGCGCTTCAAGACATCTTGATCGGCAAGGGCCGGGAGGTCGTATCCGCCAAAGACGGGTTCCAAGCAATCGAAATGGCTTCTGAAGGAAATATCGACCTGATATTCATGGACATCCGGATGGCCGGCATGGATGGGGCAGAGACATTCTTAAAAATCAAACAGATCCTACCTGAGTGCATCGTGTGATGATAACCGGTGATGCGGTGGAGTCTCTGATCGAACAAGCATTGTCAGAAGGCGCCAAAACCTGTTTAAGCAAGCCTGTCTCCATCGAAGAAATCTTGGAGATCGTCGAAGAAGTGGTGCCCGCATCAGGCATGTCGTAGCCTTTGCGGTCCCGCGTGGCGCGTCATCTGATCACATCGGGCCACCGCCCCTTCCCCGGGCGGTCTCCTTGGACTAGAATGTCTCCCAATCAGACTCGAGGCGGATTCAAGCAAAGGGGGAGAGCTATGTCGGGAATATGGCCCGGTGAGACGCAGTGCGTAGTGCTTCTAGGGTTCGACGTAGACGGCGTGTCGTCATGGTTAAACCGCGACCCCAGTTATGCATATCACCCCAGCTTGATGTCCATGGCCGAATACGGCCCCTCGGTCGCCACGCCCCGCATCCTGGACATGTTAGAGGCCCACGGTATACCAGCCAGCTTCTACGTACCCGGTTACGTAGCCGAGACCCACGAAGACATGGTCCGCGAGATAGCCCGCCGGGGCCACGAGGTCGCTCACCACGGCTACATGCACGAGCCGCCATCCTCCCTGACCCGTGAGCGAGAGATCGATGTGATTGAGTCTGGCATCCGCATCCTAAGCGGCATCACTGGCGAGAAACCCCTGGGCTACCGTTCCCCCAGTTGGGAACTGAGCGAACACTCGTTGGAGATATTGACCGAGCACGGTTTCATCTACGACAGCAGCCTGATGGGCGACGACGCGCCGTATATCGTCGACTCCCCCGCCAACGGTAAGACCATCGTTGAACTGCCCATCCACTGGCTGCTGGACGACGCGCCGAACTTCGTCTACGCGCCCGTGGCCAACCGGCTGGGACCCATGCGCAACCCCGATGAGGTCTACGGCACCTGGGCCGCCGAGTTCAAAGGTCTCTACCGCTATGGCCGGGCCTTCACCCTGACCATGCACCCCCAGTACATCGGCCGTCCGGGCCGGCTGCTGATGCTGGAACGTCTGATCGAGCACATCAAGTCCTTTCCCAACGTGGAATTCATGCGGGCCATCGACGTGGCCAAGATGTGGGTGTAAAACTCACAGCTGTCAGCTTCGGGGAATCCCTTGCCAACTCTCTGCATCACATTTACCATGTGCGCATATTCGCCTTTGCCAGCAACTGTAGGAGCTGATGATGCCTAAAGTACACGACCGCGGCGGTTGGCCCAACGACGATTCCGTTGACCATTCTGAGCACGAGATGGAGGAATGGGAGCGCCAGGTTGACGCGCTGAACGGCGTGCTTGGCGACAAGGGACTCAAGAACACCGACCAGTTGCGCCGGGCAATCGAGAGCCTGGACCTAACGACCTACGAGTCACTGGCCTACTACGAAAAGTGGACGGCCGCTATGGAGATGCTGCTGGTTGAGCAGGGCGTCATGACCACTGAAGAGATCGACGCCAAAGTGGCCGACCTGAAGCAGGAACAGAGCTAACCGTGGCAGGTGAAGCGGCAGCAAAGTTCAAGGTCGGCGACCAGGTCCGCATCAGGGTGGGCGTACCACCAACCCATTTCCGGACGCCGGAATACGTCCAGGGCAAACAGGGCAAGATCGACACGTTATGGGGCGCGTTCCCGAACCCAGAGTCCCTGGCCTATGGCGGTGACGGGCTCCCGGCCCAACCGCTGTACCAAGTTGAATTCGCCCAAACAGACCTCTGGCATGACTACAAAGGGTCAGCCAGCGATAAGCTCCTCATAGACATCTACGAACACTGGCTGGAAACCATCTAGTCCCCCGGAGGGGCAGGAGAGGACCCAATGGTCGAGAACGGACACCACGACGGGCATGGACACGGAGACAACGCGGAGTATTACTCTTTGCGGGCTGCGGCGATGCAGGCACTGTTGATCGAGAAAGGCGTCTGCACGTTGGACGACATCTTGACAATGGCCGATAAGATCGACTCCCGCTCGCCGAAAGACGGCGCCAAAATCCTAGCCCACGCCTGGGTAGACCCGGAGTACAAGAAGCGCCTGTTGGCTGATGCTGAGTCCGCGTTCCTGGAATTAGGATACGATCTCCCCGAGACTTCGCCCAAGATCACGGTGGTAGAGAACACCGACGAAGTCCACAACATGGCGGTCTGCACGCTTTGTTCGTGCTTCCCTAGGGCCATCATCGGCCGGCCACCCGCCTGGTACAAGGAACTGGCCTACCGCTCGAAGGTGGTCGTCGACCCCAGGGGCGTGCTGCAAGAATTTGGGACCGCGATCGATGAAGCTGTCCAGGTGCGGGTCATCGACAGCAGCGCCGATTACCGTTACCTGGTGCTCCCCATGCGTCCTGCTGGGACCGATGGCATGAGCGAGGAGCAATTAGCGGAGCTGATCACCCAAGAAAGCATGATTGGCGTCGGTCTGGCCTTGGCACCGGAGAACGTCCGCGCTAGTTAGCCCAGTTACAGTGGAAACTTGGATGAATCGTCCCGACGTTCCCTACCTAGATGACACGTTAGGGGAGACACCGTCGAACAACGATCGTTATAGATCGGATTCCAGTTTTCGCTGGAATGACGGAAGCTCTGGTAACCGGGCTAGTCGGGCCGGTTCAACATCTGCTGGGGGATGTCGCCGAGCAGTGATTCCAAGGCTGGCATGGCCGCATCGTCGCCCAATCCGAGCCGCAGTGGCGTGATGGAGATGCAGTTGTTCTTCAGGGCGGCGATATCGCTGTCAGGTGCGGGTGTATCACTGATAGACTTGTTCCTGGAGATCCAATACCGTTTCTCGGGCCCCACGTTCTCAGCCCTAACATTCTCGCCCCATGACCGGCTTCCCATTTGGGTAACCCGTACTCCAGTCACCTGGGACATCTCAATCTTGGGGATGTTTACGTTCAGAAACAGGGTGTCACCGGAATAGTCCTTGAATTTTTCGGCGAGCGGCTTGAGGATCTTCTCAGCGATGTCGTATTTGGTGTTGGTCACCGCCGCCACCGAGATTGCAATGGTGTTGATGCCTCGAATGAAACCCTGCAAACCTCCGCCGACCGTCCCCGAAACCATGACGTCCCAGCCGACGTTTGACCCGGCGTTGATCCCGGAGACCACCAGGTCCACGTCCTTGACCAGGTTTTCCAACGCCAGGATGCAACTATCACCGGGGGTGCCCTCCACCGCAAAGGCGCTGACCGGATAGATCCCGTCTTTTCCGTCCTCGGAACCGTCTTGGAACTCTGGTTGGACGCTCCAAGGATCGGCCTTAACCGGGGCATGGAGGGTCAGGCTGGCGCCTACGCCGCTCTGCTGCCGATCCGGGGCCACGACGACGACCTCGCCGACCTGCCGCAGGGCCCGAGTCGCGGCCCAGATGCCTGGGGCTGTGATTCCGTCGTCGTTTATGACCAGTATCTTCATGTTTCTCGCAACGCCTAAGGTCCCGATTTTTGGATATTCGGCAACTCTAAATATCTTATCAGGCGGGTAATTTAAACACAAAAATAACCTGACCCCAGCAGACGCCACCCCTCTGTCACCCCGAGTGTAGCGAGGAGTCTCGTTGTTCTCGAACTGTCCTTCTCACCAGCAATGAGATTCCTCGTCGGCCTGCGGCGTTCATCAGAATGACAGTGGGGTCGGGTAGTCAGTGCGATCGCCGCCCCACCGTCACCCCAGGTGTGGCGATGGATCCTTTTCCAGCTGCGCTGTGTTTTTCCACTTAAACGGGATTCTTCGTCGGTTTACGGCGCTCCTCGGGGTGACATTGGAGGAGGGAATTTCGATATCCAAAGGGCATCCCGACAATGTCGGAATGCCCTCGCAATCGCGCTGCTACATGTGAATCCTTAGTGGTGGGCGAGGCCTGTGGCGTGGAAGATGGCGTGCTTGAGCTCGATGGCCGCCATGGCCCGACGGTATTCGGCTGAAGCGAATATGTCGCTCATGATGTCCGAGCCCAGATCGCCGTCGATCAGGGCGGTAGCGGCGGCGATGTTCTCATCGGTCAGTTCCTTGCCGACGAGCGCCGCTTCGACCGTCGGGCCCCGGGTAGGTTTGGGCGTGAGTCCACCTACCGCCACTCTGGCGGCGGTGCAAATATTATTCTCCACTGTCACCACCACTCCGGCGCCGACCACTGCGAATGACGTGGCCGGATGGGCCATCTTGGCGTACTCGGCGTGCTGGTTCTCAGCCAACACCGGAATCTCTATGGCAGTGAGGATCTCGTTCTTCTCCAGAACAGTCTCTAACGACCCGACGAAGAAATCGTCAGCCGAAACCGTCCGGCTACCACGGCTGGTGATTCCTCCACGACCTTGGATCTTGAACTTGGCGTCCATGACGGTAAGGACGGTGGGAAGGTCTGACGCGGGGTCGGCGTGGGCGACATTGCCGCCGATGGTCCCCCAGTTCCTGACTTGAGGGTCGCCGATACCGTAGGCGGCCTCCCATAGGATGCCCGCGACGCCCTGCACCACGTGGGACTCGGCGATCTCAGCGTGGGTGGTCAGTGCGCCGATACTGAGGGTGCCGTTGTCCACAGAGATTCCCCTCAACTCATCGATGCCTCCGATGTCGATGACCAGCGGAGGCTGGGCCAAACGTAGCTTCATCATGGGAATCAGGCTGTGGCCGCCGGCTAAGATCTTGGCGTCTTCGTTGCTACTCAGAAGCTGAATGGCCTCCGAGACTGAACTGACTTTCTGATATTCGAACTCTGCTGCAAACATCGATTAACTCCCCTGTCCCTGGCGGATGGCCTGCCAGACTTTTTCCGGGGTTAGCGGCATATCTATGCCGGTGACTCCCAGTGGCCGTAGTGCGTCGATCACCGCGTTGTAGACGGTGACTGTGGAAGCGATTGCTCCAGTCTCACCGATGCCCTTCACGCCCAACGGGTTGTGGGGCGACGGCGTTACCGTGCTGAGGACCTCGATCTCGGGCAGCATGTGGGCCCTGGGCAGGGCGTAATCGGTCATAGAGCCGGACAATAACTGGCCGTTGTCGTCGTAGACCGCCCCTTCCCAAAGGGTCTGGCCCCAGCCTTGCACCACGCCGCCGTGAACCTGGCCTTCTACGATCATCGGGTTGATCTGCGGGCCACAGTCATCGCCGGCCACATAGCGTTTAATCACGACATGCCCGTTGTCTTTATCGACTTCCACGACCGCCACGTGGGCGCCGAAGGGGTAAACAAAGTTGGGCGGGTCGTAGAACGCCGAGGCCTCCAGTCCCGGTTCCATGCCCTCTGGCAGGTTCCAAGCCACGTTAGCCATAGTGGCCATCTCTTGGATCGTCTTCATCTGATCCGGCGAGCCCTTGACGGAGAACTTGCCGTCCTCGTATTCCACATCCGCTTCGGCCGCTTCCAACAGGTGGGCAGCCAGAAGGCGGGCCTTCTCTTTGACTTTGCGGGCCGCCAGCACCATAGCTGCCGCGCCCACCGCAGTGGTCCGGCTGCCGTAGGTGCCCCAGCCCATGGGGGTGTTGCTGGTGTCGCCGTGAACGATGGTCACGTCGTCTACATCGACGCCCAGTTCGTCGGAGATAATCTGGGCGAATGTGGTCTCCTCTCCCTGTCCGTGGGGCGAAGTTCCGGAGTAAACGTTCACCTTGCCGGTGGGATGGAAGCGCACTATGGCGCTCTCCCACAAACCGCCGCCGAAGCCGACGGCGCCGGCCACCTGTGAGGGGCCTAAGCCGCAGATCTCAGCGTAGCAGGTGACCCCTATACCCATGTATGAGCCATGTTCCCGCATGCGGGCCTGCTCTTGGCGAAGGGTTTGGTAGTCCACATGGCCCAAGACCATGTTCAAGATCGGTTCGTAGTCGCCGCTGTCATATGTGATGCCGGTCGCAACGTCGTGGCCGTCCTCAAACTTGGGAATCAGGTTCTTCCGCCGCAACTCCACCGGGTCGACGCCCAGCTCGACCGCCAGCAGATCGACCAGCCGTTCCACCAAGAAAGTAGCCTCGGGACGGCCGGCGCCACGGTAGGCGTCTACCGGGGTCGCGTTATTGAACACCCCGTAAACATCGGCCCTGGTCGCACCGATGTCATACGGGCCACTGTACATCAGTCCGTGGAGGATGGTCGGGACACCGGGGCCGGCCGTAGACAAGTAGGCGCCCATACCGGCGTAGACCACCGAACGCACGCCCGTGATCTTACCCTCGCGGGTGGCGGCCATCTCCACATGTTCAACGTGGTCGCGGCCGTGAATCGTCGATTGGAACCCCTCGGATCGGGTGGCTGTCCACTTTACGGGGCGGCCCAACTGCATCGAGCAGAAGGAAATGATCATCTCGTCGGCATACACGGGAATCTTACTGCCGAAACCGCCGCCGACCTCGGTGGCGATGACCCTGATCTTGTGCTCGCCTACCCCAGTCACCAACGAAGCCAAGAACCGGCAGATATGGGGGTTCTGGCTGGTGCTCCATAGGGTTAGCTCCCCCATGGACCCGGTCCAAGTTGCCACCGCCGAGCGGGGCTCCATGGCGTTGGGGATCAGCCTTTGTTGGAGGATGGTGTCTTTGACGATGACATCGGCAGCGGCGAAGGCCGCATCCGTGTCGCCTCCAGCGGCCACCCAGTGAAACGCCTGGTTATTGGGGGCATCCTCGTGCAATTGGGGGGCGCCCGGCTGCATGGCAGCCTCGGGGCTGATCACTACCGGCAACGGGTCGTAGTCCACGTTGATAAGTTCTAGCGCGTCTTCCGCTTGGTAGCGGTTCTCGGCCACTACCACCGCCACCGCGTCACCCTGGTAACGGACCACGTCTTTGGCCAGGGCCGGGTGGTCAACCGCTTTGACGTCGGACTCCGGCGGGATCCAGGCGCAGGGTATGGGATTCAGCACGCCATCGGTGTCTGCGCTGGTGTAGACCGCCACCACGCCCGGCGCGTCAGAGGCTGAGGCCGTGTCGATGTTGTTGATCTTGGCATGAGCATGGGGGCTTCGCTTGATAGCCGCGTACAGCATCCCTGGGAGATGGACATCATCGGTATAAGTCGCGCCGCCGGTGATCAACCTTGGGTCCTCACGGCGGCGTATGCCTGAGCCAAATATTCTCGTCGTCATAGCTAACTCCTCTTGGCTTCGGCAGCCGCCAGAACGGCCCGAACGATGTTTTGATAACCGGTGCAGCGGCAGATGTTGCCCTTCAGGCCCTCGCGTACTTGTTCTTCAGAAGGGTCTGGGTTCTTTTCGATCAACTCCATCGCCGTGATGATCATCCCGGCGGTGCAATAGCCGCATTGGAGGCCATGCTTCTCCCAGAACGCCTCTTGTACCGGATCCAATTCGCCATTCTGCGCCACACCTTCGATGGTGGTGATCTCGCTGCCGTCGGCCTGGACCGCCAGGCAGGTGCACGACTTCACCGTTTTGCCGTCCATCTTCACCACACACGCGCCGCATTGACTGGTGTCGCATCCAATCTTGGTGCCCGTCAGTCCCAAATCATCTCTGAGAAAATGGACCAAGAGCAAACGTGGATCCACTTCCTTCTCTTGGGCATTACCGTTCACGGTTACATGAATATTCAAGATGGTTCCCTCGCGTGGTGGATGTAGGTCTCCAGGCGTGAATTAGCCTCAGGGGGCCGGAGTGCCCAGAGTATATACTCGGTCAGATATTGCGTCAACGGCCCAAGAACGACAGTCTCGGTTGCGCAATCTTCAGGCTGGCACTATCATTTCGATAGCAGATTCGATGATGGAACCCAGCTCTCCCAGGCTTGTCACTATAGGGCTTTCAACTAGGATTACGATGTTCCCACAGAGCGTTTTTCCCGATACCGCAGAGGTCGACTCCCAAGGACAATTGGTGCTGGGAGGCATCAGAGCCACCGACCTGGCCGACGAGTACGGCACGCCGGTGTATGTGCTGGACGAGGACACCCTACGAGCCCGCTGCCGTAGCTTCATCGATGAGTTTCGCAAACTCTACCCGGCCACCAACGTCAGCTACGCCTGCAAGGCCTACATCAACCCGGCCTTGGCCAAGATGTTCCAAGAAGAGGGAATGGGGTTCGACGTGGTCTCAGGCGGCGAATTGGCCACGGCCATCAGCGCCGGTATCCCCATGGATGAGGTCTACTTCCACGGCAATAACAAAACTCCTCAGGAACTGACGGAGGCTTTGGAGCACTCCATCGGCTGGGTCGTTGTGGACAGCTTCCATGAGCTTCAACTTCTGGACCGCCTGGCCGGTGAAATTGGCAAGACTCAAGACATCCTAGTTCGGGTCTCGCCGGGCGTAGACCCACACACCCACGTGTACACCACCACCGGCACTTTGGATTCAAAGTTCGGCTTCTCGATCCAGACCGGCCATGCCGCCGAGGCGATACGTATGAGTCTGGCAGCTAAGAACCTGAATCTGCGCGGCCTCCACTTCCACCTAGGCTCGCCTATCTTCGAGTTAGAACCCTACCGTGTGGCCACGGACCTGGTGCTGCGGTTCGCCGCCGAGTTCCGGGAAGAGGGCCTTGAGATGCAGCGGTTCAGCCCTGGCGGCGGCTTCGCCATCGGCTACACTCGCGACGATGAGCCGCCTCCGGTGTCCGACTACGCGGAGGCTATCGTCTCCACCATGGTTGAGACGTGTCAGGACCTTGGCATGGAGTTGCCCTCTTTAGTCATCGAACCCGGTAGGTCCATCATCGGGCCGGCCGGCGTGGCGCTCTACCGCGTCGGGGGTATCAAGGATGTGCCCGGTATCCGAAAATTCGTCAGCGTCGACGGCGGCATGGGCGACAATATCCGGCCCGCCCTCTACCAAGCGGAGTACGAAGTGGTCGCCGCCAACAAGGCCAACATGGAGCCTGCGGAAAAAGTTACCATTGCAGGCAAATACTGTGAGTCGGGAGACCTGCTGGCAACCGATATAATGCTGCCAAATCTGGCATCGGGAGACCTGCTGGCCGTCCCCGCCGCAGGGGCTTACTGCCCTTCTATGGCCAGCAACTACAACATGAACCCCCGGCCACCGATGGTTCTGGTGAAGGACGGGAAGAGCCGCCTGATCCGCCGGAGGGAGAGCTACCAAGACATGATGTATTGCGACGTGGTCTAGCCGCGCCGCCTGATATTCAAGCATCCAGCAACGCAAACGATCGACACTTTCTCATTACGTGAGAGACGGACTTATATGTGGACCATCTACGGCCAAGACCATTTGCTCGAGAGACTTGAGCCCAGCCTGCAGCAGCGTAGGCAGTCCCACGCCTATCTGCTGTGTGGACCGCCCCACGTGGGCAAGATGGCTCTTGCTATTAACATTTCTCAGGCCATAAATTGTTTAGAGGGACCGGGCGTTCCTTGCGGGTCATGTACCCAGTGCACCAGGATCGCCCTGGGGCACCACGCCGATGTTCGAGTTCTATACCCAGGCCAAGGCGAAGAATTCGGATGGCCTAAGACCATGATTGGCTTGGAAGCTATAAAAGAGACATTGCGTGTGGTGAACTTGAATCCCTATGAAGGGTCTACCAGCATAGTGATCATCGACGGCGCTGAATCCATGAGCGAGGAAGCCGCCAACGCATTGTTGAAAACCCTGGAAGAGCCGCCTCCCCAGGTGATGTTCCTCCTGCTAACCTCCAACGAAGAGGCCGTACTAACCACCATTAAATCGCGTTGCCAGAGCATGACCTTGGTCCCTCTTTCCAAGGACCGGATGGTCGATTGTCTGATCACCGCCCATGAAGCCACGCCGGAACAGGCAGAGCAGTTGTTCCGGTTGTCCCGGGGCTGTTTCGGTTGGGCCATCGGCGCATTGAACGACGCACAGGTGTTGGAGCAGCGAGACGCCGACCTGGAAAAGATGCAAGAGACCCTGGATGCAGGATTGGTAACCCGGTTCACCTACGCCAATGAAGTCGCTTCACTGTTTGGAAGCGACCGTGAGGCGGCAAAGGACCTGCTGGCCCTTTGGCTGCGTTGGTGGCGAGACCTGCTACTCATCAAAGAGGGAGCGGAAGAGTTCTTGCATAATTCGGACCACGCGGAGTCACTAAATAGCCAGGCATCAGGCCTAAGCACAGCGGAAATCGTGCAGTTCATAAACCGCCTGATGCAGACATTGTCCAATCTAGATAGCAACGTCAGTCCCAGGCTGGCGATGGAAGTTCTGATGCTGAATCTACCGATCGAAGCAGGCCAAGTATGACCCGGGTAGTGGGTGCCTGCTGGCGGGAACTGGATCCCGTGAGTTATGGCAATGACCGAGTGCTGGAGTTGCCCCTAGCCGACGTCACCAGGAGCCAACGGCCCCGCAACTGACCCTTTACTCCCGGATAGACCACGGGATGTAGATCTCCCACTCGTCCAGAATCACCCGGTTCTGCAGGATCAGATACGGATTGGGGTCCGGGGCCCGCGGCGTCGTTCGTAGGCGCATCTTCGCCTCCGCCGGGGTTCTCCCCGCTTTGTGAAGGTTACATCTGTTGCAGGCCGTCACCACGTTTTCCCAGGTGTGAGCGCCATGTTGCCGCCGGGGAATCACGTGGTCCAACGTTAGGTCGTGAACCTTCTTGCCGCAGTACTGGCAAGTGAACTTATCCCGCAGAAATACTTCTTTCTTAGAGAGTTTCCTCGGAAGGAACGGCCGCTTCACCATGTATTCCAGCCGAATCACTGAGGGGGCTTCGACCGCCCGGGAGACAGTGTGGAGTTCACCCAGGTGGTGCTCCAAAAGCTCAGCTTTGCCTTTGGTGACCAGGACGATGGCGCGGCGTACGGTGCACACGTTCACGGGAACATAATTAAGGTTCAAGACCAAGACCGGCGCACGAATCAGAACGTCAACGTCCACCGCCTCCGCAACCCCGTTGCCGGAAGCGCCATTTGCCGTTGCTTGCGCTTTTTCAGCTTGCTTTACCATGCCGGCTGGCTGTTGATCCTCCCTCACCGAGTTTGGCCGCGCTCCATCCAAGATCCGTTGGAAGAGCGGCTGGGGAAGTTTCCACCCGGACATCACCGGGGCTACCATACATGCGCGCACGAACCCAAAGACGCTGTGAGTCTACCGGAACCTGACCCACGCCGGGAGCCTATTGGCCATCATAGTAGCACAATGGCCGAGACCGGCAAGGATATGCCGGCCCGTGGACAGCCACGGGGCCCGCCGACGACGCTAATTCGTCAGCTTATCCAGTTCGTCGTCCCAATCGCCGGGGATGAGCTTGGTTCCCCGGATCACCACGTCAAATTGGTCAGCCATGAAAGTCCCCAGGGTGGATTCGTCAATGGTCACATCCAAATCTCGAACGGGGAATTTCTGTATCGCAGTTAGGACACCGGACACCAGCANGAATCCNACCAACAGCCCCACGGCCATCCCCGNCAGACTATTTACCATTCCAAAGAGGGGGATTATCCCAAGCACTCTACGANCAACNANGCTGATNATTCCGCCAAGGATGAACAGCAACCCGAAGATCAAAANGAAGCCGGCCACGGTCTGTGCGTTCTCGTTATCTGTAAATGACGAGAAAATCTCTCCCACCGAGTCGCCGATGCGGCTGGAGAGCGCCATGCCGATCACCAGTGAGACAAGGGGGACCAATATCTGCAGCAGGCCGGAGGAAAACCCCCAAAGGGCGGTCATTCCCCAAACAACCAGGATAGCGATATCGATCCAATTCATAACCCCTCATCTCCCGGCCCACCCAGTCGAATCCAACACGAATCTACAGGTGATCCGAGTGTAGCACGAGGGAATTCTAGGACGCCTAGAGATTAGCGGGCGGTTGCCATCGCGTTTCGAAGACCGATCAGACCCACCAGCGCCATCACGCCGAAGACATAGGCGCCGATCACGTCGCTGGGCCAATGATCCCCTTCGTGGATACGGGAAGGGTCTACTGCGATGACCAAGAGAATCAACAGACCGGCTACAACAATTGAGATTTTCGGATGCGCACGGTGTTCAAAGGCCAAGAACGCCAGGAACCCGAATAGCAGCGTTCTGCCAAACACGTGGCCGCTTGGGTAACTGATGACTTCGCTTCCAGTCGATGGCCGTGACCGTTCAACCAGATCGCTCAGGGCGTAGTCACCCAGGAATGCCACGACGCCAACCACCACTCCGACCAACACGGACGCCAAGGCCAGCCATTGCATTCGCGCAATCAAGAGACCAGCCAGTCCCACAACGCCGTAGACCATTCCGGCTTCTAGGCTTGTTAACAAACTAACTGTGGTGAAAAACCCTGTAAGCCCTGGAAGGTCCCAGCCCGTGATCCAATTCATCACCGCCAGGTCTTGACTGTGTTCGGGGTTAGCAATGATCGCGGCCGTCAACACCGCTGCCAGCGCGGCAAGAACAACGGATAGCGACAGACATACCATTGGCAAG
Organism: Chloroflexota bacterium; assembly: GCA_002698265.1. Lineage (GTDB taxonomy): Bacteria > Chloroflexota > Dehalococcoidia > Lucifugimonadales > UBA3495 > UBA9611. Next base: position 51,056 of record NZVX01000056.1, read on the forward strand.
GTTAGTAGTTGGCGGAAATTGATGATTCTCCCCTTCCCGTGGGCGTGGGTCTCTACTCTTGAGATTAGCCCCGTCAAAACTTTGACGAAAAAAGGGCCCACATTATAAGACATGATCACACGAATGCGGCCGGGAAATCATGGGCCGCCTCAGAGGTAATCTGGTCTGGGCTGCGGTGTATAATGCCCATGCGTAATTTAAGCACATTCAGGGGACTCGATCAGAGGGAACAATTGGCCCGCGAAGTGAGTGTAATCGCCATCGACGGCCCAGTGGCCGCCGGAAAGACAGCAGTGGGGCGGGAACTGGCCCGGACGCTGGGGTTCAGTCATCTGGACACCGGCATCATGTACCGTGCCATCACCTGGCTGGCCCTGAAGAATGGTGTCCCCGTTGAAGACGAGACTTCCCTGGGGGAACTGGCCCGCGCCAACCCACTTGGGTTGGTGGGAGATGACGGCGATCAAGTGTTGGCCGCAGGACACACATTGGGCCCGGAACTCAGGGATCCCTCAGTTGATAGAAACGTTTCCATGGTTTCCAAAGCCCCGCCGGTGCGAAGAGAACTGGTGGCCCAACAACGGCAGATAGCCGGCAGGGGAAAGATCGTGATGATCGGACGCGATATCGGGACCTTGGTCCTACCCGACGCGGACCTCAAAGTCTATCTCACGGCGTCTGCCGAGAATCGGGCACAAAGACGCTGGCAGGAGATGCAGGAGCGGGGACAGGCCGTCGAGCTTATGACTGTCCTGAGCGAGACTCTGGCGCGCGACCGGACCGACAGCAGCCGCGAAGATTCTCCCCTCAGGCCGGCCCAAGACGCCTGGGAGTTGAACACCGACGGACTGGATATAGAGCAGGTGGTCCAAAAAATCATTGACCAGGTGAGTAGCCTTTGATCAGGTTCAAGGACGCTACGTTATCCTACCGCGCCGGCAACCTTCTTGGACGGTTCTGCTTCCGGGCATTCGGCCGTCTGGAGGTTGCCGGGGCAGAGTGCGTGCCCCACTTCGGCCCGCTGATCGTTGTCTCCAACCATTTATCCTTGAACGACCCGCCGCTATTGGTGGCAGCCATTCCCAGACCACTGTTCTTCATCGGCAAGAAAGAACTATTCTGGAACCCCATCACGCGGTTCTTCATGCGGTCGTTTCATGTATCGCCGTTCAACCGGTCGGCCGCCGGGATTGACGCCATGCGGGTACTGATGCAGAATCTGGAACGCGACAGGGCAGTGGTGATCTTTCCGGAGGGCACCCGAAGCCCGGATTACACCATGCAAAAAGGGATGCTGGGAGTGGTCTACCTGGCGATGAAATCACAGGCGCCCATCCTGCCGGTGGCGGTTACGGGCACCGAGAAATTTCCCCTGTGGCGCATCCCTTTCCCGTTCCGGAGAATGAAAGCCAGCATCGGGCCGCCCTTCACCCTGCCGGTGATAGAGGGCAAGCCCAGCAAAGAGGTGATGTCCAGTTTGCTGGACATGGTGATGGGGCGCATCGCCGACCAATTACCGTCCGAGTACCGCGGCGTCTATGGCGGGAATACGGTCAGAGAACCCGCCAAACAGACGGTTTAACCCAACTATGGGCCAATAACAGGCCTCGGAGAGACATATGCAGCAAGCATCCAAATTCGGAATCTACTTGAACGCTCAGGATAATCAGGTGGTGCGCATCAATTCGCCGTACTGGATACCAGAAGAGCCCGACTGGGTATTCCTGACCAACGAGGTCAATGCCACCTTGCTCAACATCCGCGAGTTGGCCCAGGAGAAAGGTCTCTCCAAGGACTCCGGAGCGATCACCTGGGGCACCATCCCTCTCAAGGACTAGCGGCCAAACTATGCGGAAACAGAGGAGCCTCTAGAAAATGCCCAGTCCGGTTGAAGACCTGCAAGTAAGACAGCGGCTGGAGGCCCTGGAAGAGGGCCTCTCTCCCTTTGCTAGTCGATCCAGCCGGTCATTGGGCCGCGATCGGTCTGAAACGCCGTCTCCCCTGCGCACCGAGTACCAGCGTGACCGCGACCGGATCATCCACACCAACGCCTTCCGCCGCCTGAAGCACAAGACACAGGTTTTCCTAGCCCCATCCGGCGACCACTTTGTCACCCGTCTGACCCATACGCTGGAGGTGGCCCAGATCGGCCGCACCATCGCCAGGGCCCTGAACCTGAACGAGGACCTGGTCGAAGCCATGTCCTACGGCCACGACCTTGGACATACGCCCTTTGGACACTTGGGCGAGGAGACACTGGACCAAATCTATGTTGAGGGCTTCACCCACAGCGCCCAAAGCCTACGAATCGTTGAGCGGTTGGCCGGCGAGGGCGAAGGACTGAACCTGACCCGGGAGGTCCGCCAGGGCATCATCTCCCACTCCAAACCGCAAGGCGATTTCCTGGACGTAAAGCTGGACGAGTCACTGACGTTGGAGGCCCAGATATTGCGGTTGGCCGACTCGGTGGCCTACTTGAACCACGACATCGCCGACGCCATCCGGGCCGGGATGCTGAAAGTGGAAGACCTACCGGAACAGGCCAACCGGGTCCTGGGGACAACCCATTCCCAAAGGATCGATTCCCTGGTTACGGGCATCGTTCAGGAATCGTGGCCCGCCTCAGGGTTGTCGGACGAAGATGTCGATGGAAAACCCCTCATTGGCATGGACGCGCAAGCCAGGGAAGCAATGATGGAGCTTCGGGACTATATGTTCCAGAACATCTATCTGCCCCTCGGCAATACCAAGCAGTCTGAGGTTGGCCGCGACGTGGTCAAGCTTCTCTACTGCTATTTCGTGGAGAACGCCGAGGAGATCCCGCCGCCGTACTTCAGCCCCGGCGCCGACCCCGCCCGTGCCTCCGTGGACTACGTCTCCGGGATGACCGACCACTACGCCATTCGCCAAGCCGAGAAGCTACAACCCGGCATCACACAGGGGGTGTTCCACAGCGTGCCATTGGAGTAACTAGTCCCGGTCTGTTAACGGACGACTAGCCCTTGAACGCGGGCATGACCTCTTCAGAAATGATGCTCAGTTGGTCTTTGAAGACCTCCAGCGGCATCCCCATCACGGCGCCGATGTTGACCCGTTCCACGCCCGGATATTTCTCCTCGATGCCCTTGAAGTGCTCCACGACATCTTCGGACGTGCCGCAGAGCCATGAGCCGGCCTCCACCGCTTCATCCAACGTGGGCAGCACGACGCCAGGAGTCTGGCCCTTGTTGACCACCGATACGTTCTGCTCATCGGTCAGAGGCATGACGCCCAACGGCCCAGCGAACTTCATGGCCTCTTCGAAATAAGGACGGGCCTGTTTGATCGCCTTCTCTTTGGACTCGGCGATGAAGATGCGGAAGCCTAGGGCCACATCTTCGCCAAGCCCTGTTTCCTTTCCGTATTTGGCGCGGGCCGACTGCAGCATCTGAAGCTTCTCTTCCAGGGCTGGGAGCGGGTTGTTAGCGATCAACGGCTTGATGCCCATCTTCGCCATGAAGTCGATTCCCCTGGGGTTGGCGCTGACCAATGGCTGCCAGATATCCACCGGCTGGGTCAGCGGACGGGGCACCAGCGTCAGTTCCTTGAGCTGGTAACCGCGGTAGGGTACCTCCGGTGGTAGTTGGTAGTGCTTCCCCTGGTGGGAAAAGGTCTCTTGGGTGAAGGCTTTGGTGATGACCTCCAACTGCTCTTCAAATAGCTCCCTGTTGGCGTCGGAGTCCAACATGGGCGCACCGAATGTCTCCACTTCCCTGGTGTGATAGCCGCGTCCCACACCGAAGATGATCCGGCCCTTGCTCAGAATATCGGCCATGGCGAAGTCTTCGGCCAGGCGAAGCGGGTGCCACATGGGTACAATGTTGAATCCGCACCCAAATCTCAGCTTCTCGGTCTGGGTGGACAGGTAAAGGCCAAGCATGAGCAGGTTAGGGATAGCTTCATAGCCCTCCGGCTGAAAATGGTGCTCCGCCATCCAGAATTCCTGAAAGCCGATCTTCTCCAGGTGCGTGGATATGTCCAAAGCCCAGTCGAACGTCTCGACCAATTGGTCGTTCGTGTACCACCGGTCATTGGCCGGCGTCCCGGCGAGGCCGATATTTTCGTCGACGACATGGCCGGCATAAGAAGCGGAAAAGTTGCGAATCATTCGGTTATCCTTTGTGTGTGAATAGATTGAGGCCCCAATGCTGGAGCCTCAATCGAAGCCAGACGTTTGCCATTACGGGCGCCTCCGAGGAGGCCGCTATACCTTGGGCACTTGGCTGGGCGCCGGGTTCACCAGCTCGATGCCGATGGTCACTGGGAACACACGGACCAGTTCCTCCACGGTCCAGATACCGTCTTTCTGGATGGTCTTGACCGGCTCCGGCTCATTGAGCAGAGTCACCAGGCCCTCTGTAACGTGGAAGACGTGGCCGTTGACGTGGGCCGCCTCGTCGGAAGCCAGCCAGGTCACCATCGGAGCAATATCGTCGGCCTGGCCCCGGAGCGTCAGGGCGGCGCCGGTGCTGATGCCACGGGCTGCGCGTAGTTCACGAGCGTCGTCGGGAATGCTGCCGATCATCCTAGTGGCGGCGCTGGGGGAGATGGCGTTGGCGGTCACGCCGTAGCGTCCCATGTCCCTGGCGACCACCCTAGTGAACCCGGCGATGCCGTCCTTGGCCGCGCCGTAGTTGGCCTGCCCAGAGTTTCCGTACAGACCCGTCGTGGAGCTAAAAGTGATGATTCGGCCGGAGCGTTGCTGGCGGAAGATGACGCTGGCGTTCTTTACGACTGAGAAAGTGCCCTTCAAGTGAACGGCGATAACGTCGTCCCACTCTTGCTCGGACATATTGAAGATCATGCGGTCCCGAAGTATCCCGGCCACGGTAACCACGATGTCCAACTTCCCGAAGCTGTCCAGGGCGGTCTGGACTATCTTCTCGCCGCCAGCCATTGTTGCAACGGATTCCAGGCAAGCAACGCCGTCTCCACCTGCGGCTTTGATCTCGTCCACCACCGTTTGAGCGAATGACGAGTCGGCGCCGGTGCCGTCTACGTTGACGCCGGGGTCAACGACTACTACTTTGGCGCCTTGGGCGGCCATCAGCTTGGCAACCCCCCGGCCGATGCCGCGGCCCGAGCCAGTTATGATCGCCACTTTGTCTTTCAGCAGGTCAGCCATCAGATTATCTCCATCTGGTTACTTGTCATTTTTGATTGGGCCGAGCCCTTGGGCCCGCTCCCACAGCAGAGTGTTCGTTAGGTCAGCCCTGGACCCTTTGATCGGCTGGGTGTTCAGGCGTAATTTTTTGCCTTCAAATTCGAAGTTCCTGGTCTGGATATCGCCGATCCAATTGGGGAACAGGGCGCTCTGAACGTGATGGGTAACTTGGCCTTTTGCCTCGTCCACCTCGTAGATCCCGTAGTAGGCGATGTACCCCTCGAAGGCCGTTTTTATCTCTTCTGGGGTCCCCTTCAACAGGTTCCCTGTCTCGAATGCCGGTCGACCGCTGCCAGCGATCTGGCCGGAGAAGTTGCCGTGCCCGTCGTAAATCAACTGGCCCTCGGGCTTGTCCCCGTAGGGGTAGCTGATGCGGCCATCGGACCACTTTCCGTAGCACTCCAGCAACCGCCAGGTGCCGGCAAACCTATCAGAAGCCACTCCTAGCTTGGCTCTCTGGCCGGGGCCGGGTTGGCGATGTCCTTGGTCAACACGTCACGGGCCATCACGGACAACTTCTCGATGTCCCAGGTGCCGGACGGCTCGTAGATGGCCCTTTCCGGCCTCGGCTGAGAGACCAACGAGATGGTGTCGCCGTAGACCAAGAATATTTGGCCGTTGACGTTATCGGCGAAATCGCTGGCCAGATAGGCGACGAAAGGCGCGATGTGGTCGGGATCCAAGCTCGCCAGGTCTTCTTCGCCGGCGATCGGCGCCACACCGCTGCGGGCCCGGATCTCCGCGGCGCTGCCGGGGATGTCAGCAATCATGCGGGTGCTGGCCCGGGGCGCGATGGAGTTGACGGTCACGCCGTAGCGGCCCATGTCCTTGGCCACGACCTTGGTGAACCCAGCGATGCCCGACTTGGCGGCGCCGTAGTTGGCCTGGCCCGAGTTGCCCATGAGGCCGGACTCTGAGCTAAACGTGATGATTCGACCCGAGCGCTGCTGGCGAAAAAGGATGCTGGCGTTCTTGACCACGGTGAAGGTGCCCTTGAGGTGAACGGCGATCACGTCGTCCCATTCCTCTTCCGACATGTTGAAGATCATGCGGTCTCGGAGTATCCCGGCGCAGGTGACAACGATGTCCAGCTTGCCGAAGTTATCCACGGCGGCCTGCACGATCTTCTCGCCGCCTTCCATCTCCGTGACCGACTCCATACAAGCGACGGCGTTTCCGCCGGCGGCCTTGATCTCGGCAACGACCTGTTCCGCCACCGATTGGTCCTCACCGCTGCCGTCGACGTTGACGCCGGGGTCAACGACCACCACGCTGGCGCCTTCCGCCGCCATTAGCTTGGCCACACCGCGGCCAATCCCTCGGCCGGAGCCGGTGACGATGGCCACTTTGCCATTCAACATTTCCGCCATTTTTGCCTCCCTAGGCTTGGTTTAAGTTAGATATGGGCAACCATGTTTGCCCTTGTTTCTAGAAATTTGAAAGAATTCGAAGGCCGTTAACTAACGGGTGGGCAACGCTATGGTCGCCGAACCAGGCGTGGTCTTCTCGCCCTTTTCATTCTCCAGCCAGATATCGCAGTCGACCAGATTGGCTCCCTGCTCTTGGTACTTCTTAGTCACAACGCCTTTGGCCGTGACCGGGGTGCCGGGGATGTCCATACCCCGGTACTGGCAGGCCAGGCGCTTCAGGTCGCCGTCGGGGCCCATCCACTTGGTCACCAGATGCCCCAAGAAAGCGTTCTTCAGAGCGCCGTGTAGTATCACGTCGTCCAGGTCGTTATTCTTCGCGAAACCCTGATCGTAGTGGATCTGGTAGTAATCGCCGGACGCGCCAGCGTACTTCACCAACTGTTGGGTGGTCGGGTTCTTGACCACTTCCGGCAATTTCGTGCCTTCTTCTACGTCGTCCCAAAAAACCTGATCGGCCATGCTGGGCTCCCATCGCCGTTACCGGCGTTTAATATCCGCGGCTTTAGTATCTGATCGAAGTGCTGGTCTGTCTGGCAGCTACCTGGTCGAACTGGTTGCTGTAGGTGACCACGATAGACGTGATGATCATCAATCCCATGCGTCCGGTGCGTTCGTTGATATCGGCTATCTCGGAGATGGCCGTAATCCAGTCGCCGGCCCGCACGGGGTGGAAGTACTCCCAGTCGCTGCCGCCGTCCAACAGCCGGGTAAAGGGCATATCGAAGGGGTAGGTGGGGCGGTCCACACCCACGGAACGTAGGAAGGTGGGCGGGGCGATCAGTCCGCCGTAACGACTCTCCCGGGCCGCCTTCTCGTCGTTATAGACCGGGTTGTCATCTTCTATGGCCTGGGCGAACTTGATTATCGCGCCTTTTTCGATGTCGATGGTGGTCGGCGCGCTCTTTTGTCCGATGGCCTGCTTAATCATTTCTTCGGTCAAAAATGACGCGGGAGTAGTCACGAAATACCTCCTGTTCCAGTGCAGGGAAAGTCTATCTGTCGCCCTGTTGGGTGTCAAGAAATCGGGCTAAGTATTGGACACGCCAGCCACGCCGCTATATAGTTTGGTGGATTGCCTCGCCGGCCTAGGATTCAGGCACGTTATGATGCCTAGCAAGATCCCACAATCGGGTCCGGCTGCCGGCCGTTTTCTCAGGAGTCTGCACCCATGGAATATGGTTTTTACCTTCCCAACAGCGGCGCCGGCGCCGAGCCCGACGCGCTGGCCGACATTGCGAAACAGGGCGACCGGTTGGGTTTCTACTGCATGGTGATGCCCGATCATATCCTCCAACCCAACCAGGTGGACTCGACCTACCCTTACAGCCTGACCGGCGACATCCTGGCGGCCGGACAATCGGGGGACGGCGAGTGGCCGGAGCAAATCACTACCCTGGCCTACCTGGCCGGAGTTACCGAGCGCATTCGCCTGGTCACCAGCGTCATGATCATCCCCTACCGTAACCCTATCCTCACGGCCAAGATGCTCTCAACCCTAGATATGCTCTCCAAGGGCCGGTTGATCCTGGGCGCAGGCGTGGGCTGGATGGAAGAAGAGTTCGAATTACTGGACGCACCGCCCTTCGCCGAACGCGGGGCGGTCACCAACGAATACCTGAGGGCGTTCATCGAGCTATGGACCAAGGACAACCCGAAATTCGAAGGCAAGTACGTTAATTTCTCGGACATCACGTTCCTGCCCAAGCCGGTGCAGAAGCCTTACCCGCCCATCTGGATCGGCGGACAAAGCAAACCAGCCATCAGGCGCGCGGCGCAGATCGGCGACTGCTGGCACCCGGTGGGGGCGATACCGGCGGCCCCGCTGGAACCGGAAGAACTGGCTGAGAACCTGGTATTGCTGCGGGACTACGCCGAAAAGGCTGGCCGGGACCCATCGAAGATCCAAGTCTCGGTGAAGGCCCCGCTGTATGATGCGGGAGATTCAAGCGGCCCCAGGCGGCGGTTCACCGGCTCAGCCGATGAGGTCCGCCAGGACGTGCAGACTTACTCAGATGTCGGAGTGACTCACCTGATATTCGACTTCCGTACCGGAGAACCGAAACAAACAGAAGACCGCATGGCTCGGTTCGCCGATGAAGTAATGGCCGTCACCTAGACCGGCAGCCCGGACCGATAGAACGGATTAATCAAGGAGTTCAATGGAATACGGTTTCTACCTTCCTAGTGGCGGGCCCGCCGCTCAGCCCGACAATCTAGCCAGCATCGCACGCTTGGGCGACCAGCTAGGCTTCTTCTGTATGGTCATGCCGGACCACGTGGTACAGCCACGGACAGTCGAGTCCCAATACCCCTACAGCGTCACCGGCGACATCCAGCAGGCCCACCAGACCGCATCGGACGAACGGCTGGAACAGGTAACGACTCTGGCCTGGTTAGCGGGTATCACTGAGAGTATAAAACTGGTCACCAGCGTCATGATCATCCCCTACCGCAACCCCATACTCACCGCCAAGATGCTCTCGACTCTGGACATGCTTTCCAAGGGAAGGTTGATCCTAGGCGCGGGGGTCGGCTGGATGGAAGAAGAGTTCGAACTGCTGGATGCACCGCCCTTCGCCGAACGCGGCGCGGTCACCAACGAATACCTGAGGGCGTTTATCGAGCTATGGACCAAGGACAACCCGAAATTCGAAGGCAAGTACGTTAACTTCTCGGACATCACGTTCCTGCCCAAGCCGGTGCAGAAGCCTTACCCGCCCATCTG
>NZVX01000057.1 GCA_002698265.1 Chloroflexota bacterium
CAGCACGAACTTACCCTCGGCGTCGATGTACCGGTCAGCCTTTGGAAGCAGATGTTCCGGGCCGACAGCGGCGATCTTCTCGCCCTTGATGGCCACCGCGGCGTCCATCACCTGGGATGAAGTAACAACCTTTCCGCCACGTACTATCGTATCGACGTGCGTATCAACTGCCATATCGTCCCTCTCGTCTACGTTCTAGCCTCGGCTGCAAGTTGCCGCGAGTGTAATCTCGGCTCGGATGGCTGTCAACGGAAGCCCTTCGTTGACAGCCCAGGTTGGGCGCGGCTACACTCGCTCAAAATGCTGCCTGGATATTTCGGCGTTGAGATCGACGCCCTTAATAACAGAGGTAAACCATGCAATTGGAAGATAAAATCGCCCTGGTCACCGGCGCCGGCAGAGGCATGGGCCGGGCAATTTCCCTGCAACTGGCTGAAGCCGGCGCCAACATCGCCGTGTCAGACATCGATGCCTCCACTGCCGAAGACACTGCCGTGGCCGTGAAACAACTGGGCCGGGAAAGCATCGTTCTACCCGCCGATATGGGCGACCTGCAGGACATCGACCGCATGTTTCGACAAGCGAAAGACGCCTTTGGCCGTATCGACGTCGTGGTGAACAATGCAGGAGTTACCAAGTACCTGGACATCATGGATGTTCAAGAAGAGGACTGGGACCGGATCCACCGGGTGAACGCCAAAGGCGTGTTTTTCTGCATGCAGAGGGCGGCCCGGGAGCTCATCGACCAAGGCCAAGGAGGCCGGATCATCAACATCGCGTCCATCGCTGGAAAGGGTTATGCCGGCACGTCCAACGCCGCCTACGCCGCCAGCAAGGGCGCGGTGATCTCCATGACCCACATCGCGGCGTTGCAGCTGGGCCAATATGACATCAACGTGAACGCCATCTGCCCCGGCTCCACGCTGACTACTATGGCGGCGGACACCATGGCCGGCCGATCCGAGCACACCGGGCAGAGCATGAGTGAATTGGCGGATGCCAGGGACGCCAAGATACCCATCGGACGGCCCAATGACCCGGAAGACATCGCTGCCATGGCGGTGTTTCTGGCGGGACCGGGCGCCCGCAACATCACCGGCCAGGCCTTCAACGTGGACGGCGGACTTGTGATGCACTAGCCGCCTGAATTGCAATAAGCCGCATAAGATACGCCTTAGACCGCTGCCCGCCGCCTGATAATATAGGTTCAATAGGTTAGGGAGGGGTGGCGGTGTACCCTCGGCCAAGGCTCGTCTTCCTCATGGTTCTGGCGGTGCTTTTAGCTGCGCTGGGGGCTAACTCGGGCTCTTTAGCTGCTTCCCCCAACCTTGCCACGATCCTCAGCGTCACCCCGCAGAACGCGCTGCCCAACCAGACCGTGACCCTTTTGGGCTCCGGTTTTACCCCATCAACGACCGAGGGTAGGGCAGGCCCGTCCGGCGCGCACCAGATCACCGGATCGGGAGGCAGCCTCATCGCCGTCGGGCAAACTTCCCTGGTATCTCCAAACGTAACTTACCCCATCAACTTCGACGCCAACGGCAACTGGACCGCCTCGATCATTCTTCCTGTCACCGCTGAGGTTGTAGCCGGAGGCCCGGTCACCATCAGAGCGGTGGATGACCAGGGTGTCATGCAGACAACCCAGATTGCGATCAAAAACCCCAACATCAGCTTGGACCCAGCGTCCGGTCGAGCGAATACGAACTTCACAGTCACTGGCAAGGACTTCCCAGCTTCTAACACGGGTACCGGTGCGGGTAGCCAAGTGAACATCTCATACGGAGTAACCCTTCAAGAAGTGGTCTCCGCCGATGCCGGCGGCCGCTTCCTAATCACCGTCCAGGTCCCTGCTGGAGCGGCTCCCTCATCCAACAGCACGGTCCGCGCGCGAGTGGTGGGTTTCGACCGGTCGGCCACGGCCATCCATTCCGTGCCCGGCGCCGAGATTACCGTTTCTCCCGAAATAGGGGTATCCGGCAGAGCGGTGACAGTTTCCGGTGAAGGTTTTCCGCCCAACGCAGTGGTCACCAGTGTCAGAGCTGGCAACATAACGGTGTCCAGTTTGTCGGCCTCCACCACGGATGGCCAAGGGAAATTCGTGTCGTTCTTCTCCATGCCCGTGTTTTCGCCGGGGGTCCAGACCATTACGGCCACAGCGGGAGGTATCACTGGGGTCACCGCTTTTTCTGTGCTTGAGGGTGCGACCGTAAGCGAGCCGCTTCCCACTCCCCCGCCATCCTCGCTGCCAACCCAGGCCCTGGAATCGTTAACTTTCGGCGAAAATCTGATTCGCGTCTGGACCTTCGACAACAGCACGAAGAGCTGGGAGTTTTTCGATCCTCGTCCCGCCTTCGCAAAAGCCAACACCATCAAGACCATGGTGCCGGGACGCATCTACTTTCTAAGGCTCAACCGGGCCCAGAACACAGCGCTAAATGGAAAAGGGGTGCTCTTATCTAAGGGTTGGAATCATCTGCNCTGGTAGCCNGACGAATTACTAGCGCACCACAGACCGCTGTGGGATAATGGTTTTCAAGCTCGTATCTGGCCCGGGCGNCTTTGGCCCGGNCTTTTTTAATCGAAAGGCATGATAGGTATCCAGCGCATGGAACTAAACGTTAGGTTATTCGCTCTGTACCGGGAACGGGCCGGACAGAATATCATCAAGGTGGCGGTGGAGGACGGAGCGACGGTGGCCGACCTAACCGACGAGGTACGAAGGCAAGTACCGAACTTAGCGCCGCCAGAAGTGAAGATCGTTGTGGCGGTCAACGCCGATTATGCCGACGCCGACGTAGTCCTCCAGCCAGGCGATGATATCTGCCTTATTCCACCGGTGAGCGGGGGTTAACGACATGATAGAACTGACGAACGGCGCCCTGGACCCAGAGAAAGTCGCCGCCAAGGTGCGCCGCGACACCAACGGAGCGGTTGTGACATTTCTGGGCACCACCAGGGACAACTTTGAAGGCAAAAGAGTGTTGACTCTGGAGTACGAGGCCTTCGAAGAGATGGCCGTGAAAAAGCTGGAAGAGGTGCGCAAGGAATTGATGGCCGAGTTTGGTCTGGAGCAGATCGCCATCAGCCACCGCATCGGGACGGTTGGTATCGGTGAGATCAGCCTGATCATCGCCGTCGGTTCGCCCCACCGCAAAGAGGCATTTTACGCCTGTCACAAGGCGGTGGACCGCATCAAAGAAATCGTCCCCATCTGGAAGAAAGAGGTCTACCAGGATGGCTCGCGCTGGGTGGCTTGCGAAGACCACGAGTTCTCAGCGGCCGACCAAACGGCTGGCGGCCAAGCTTCGGCTGGAAGCCACACCCATTAGGATTTCCTGATTCCGCTCAAGGTGAGCTCCGACCAAAGGTCGAGAGTCACGATGTGATCGGACTTGTCGAACCACGATTTCGGGGTAGGCGATTTCCCCGTGTGGTATGACTTAGGCGACCCTTCGACAGGCTCAGGACGAGCGGATCTTAGTGGCTACTCATTGATGGCTGTTGGGCACGAATCCCCGTTCATGGTGAGCCCATCCGTCCGCTCATGGTGAGCTTGTCGAACCACCGCCTCGGGATAAGAATTTTCTACCCGTGGTATGACTTAGGCGGCCCTTCGACAGGCTTAAGACGAGCGGAATATATGGGCCATTAGCCCGGTTCCAGCGCTCCTACGGGCTCCCAAGCTAGGTCTTCAGACCGGTCCTTGTTCCTATCTCTGGAGAGAACCGCATTGATCGCCTGACGCAACGTCCTTACCCCGATCGCCTTCATGCCTTTGGGTATTGTCAGGCCCTCCAAACTCGTCTCCGGCAAAATGCACTTTTTGAGCCCCAACCTCGCCGCCTCCGTGACTCTTCGTTGCGCCTGAGAAACGGCCCTGATCTCAGCGCTCAAACCAACCTCGCCAAAGGCGAATATCTCAGCGTCCAGCGGGCTGTTATAGAGGCTGGAGGCCATGGCCAGCACCAATGGTAAGTCCGCCGCCGGCTCGCTGATCTTGAAGCCACCGGCCACGTTAACGATGATGTCCTGGCCGGACAACTCAAGACCGGCACGGCGGGAAGCCACCGCCGCCAGCATGAGCAACCGGTTGTAGTCCACGCCGTTGGCGACGCGCCGGGGAGCCGGTAGTTGGGATGGTGAAGTGAGAGCTTGGACCTCCAACAGTAACGCCCGGCTGCCCTCGACCACCGGCGCCAGGGCTGCTCCGATGGAGCCACCAGCCCGTTGGGACAGCAGCGCCTTGGAAGGATCGTACACATCGGTCAGGCCCTGCTCCGTCATCTCAAATACACCGACCTCAGTGGTGGCGCCGAACCGGTTCTTGCCGGCGCGTAGCACTCGGTAACTGCCGTCTTCCTGGGATTCCAGGTACAAGACTACGTCCACCATGTGTTCTAAAACCCTGGGCCCGGCTAATGAGCCGTCTTTGGTCATGTGGCCGGATACGAACACCGGAGTCCCGCTGTCTTTGGCCCACCGGAGCAGCCGCAAACCAGCCTCGCGTACCTGGCCGACACTTCCGGGTCCGGACGCTTCGTCGTCGCTATATAGAGTCTGAATCGAATCGACGATAGCCAGAGCGGGCCGTACCGAGTCCAACTTCTCGATTACCGCCGATAGGTCGGTCTCGGGCAACATCAAGACTCCCGTCCCGGCAAAACCCAATCGGTCGGAGCGTAACTTTATCTGCTGGGGCGACTCTTCACCGCTGACATACAAAACCTTTTGGTCTTTGGCGGCCACGTATTGGGCCAACTGAAGCAGGAGAGTCGACTTGCCGACGCCGGGTTCTCCGGCCAGTAGGACGACCGATCCCGGGACCACTCCACCGCCCAATACGCGGTTCAGTTCGGGGGAGGGCAACGGGTCGCGTGGTTGGTCGCCGGAGGTGATAGAAGAGAGCTCCACGACCTCGGTCGCTTTAGCTGCCAGCCAGCTCGGCCGGCCTTTGGCGGCTGGCGGCGCAGCGGCCATCTCAACCAGAGGGTTCTGGGAACCGCAGCCTTGTGCGGGACAAAATCCCGCCCACTTGGCAAATTCGTTCCCGCAAGACGGGCACATGAAAACTGTTCGCCGACGGTCTTTCAACTTGGCCACACCGCACCATCGCATTTAAGAATACCGTTCATATTACCGGGGCAAGATCGATATCGGGGAATTACTCCGGGGCATTACTGAAAAGATTGCCCGGAAGAATCGGGGCAATTATAACAACAGAAGGCCCCACAATCGTGGGGCCTTCTGTCAGTAATTCCGGGTGTTTGGTTGCTGTAGTCAGAATTTAGTCGGAGTTGGCCGTCTCGGCTTCAGCTTCCGGTTCAGCCTTGGCTTTCGCTTTGGGCTTAGCCTTGGCTTTCTTGGAGGTTATCTTGATGGCGCCGTCGTTATCTAGGTCAATCATCGCCACGTCACCGGCAACCAGCGTTCTGTTGAGCACAACATCGGAGAGACTGTCTTCGATCTCGTCTTGGATCAGTCTCCGCAGAGGTCTGGCTCCCAGGACGGGGTCGAAACCCTTCTCTCCCAGATAAGTCTTGGCCGCTTGCGTAATCTCCAAAGAAATCTCTTTCTCATCCAACTCGGTCCGGACCTGGTTCATCATCAGATCGACAATCTCCAGAATCTCGTCCTGCTTGAGTTGGTGGAAGACCACCGTGGAATCGATCCGGTTCAAGAACTCAGGGCGGAAGAACCTCTTCACTTCCTCCATCACTTTGTCTTTCATCCGTTCGTAGGCGCTATCGTCGGTCTGAGCATCGGTGGTCTTGGCTGCAAAGCCGAGAGAAGTCTCCCGCTTAATCAGGTCAGACCCAAGGTTGCTGGTCATGATGAGTATGGAGTTCCGGAAGTCTACTTTCCGGCCTCGGGCATCGGTCAGGTGGCCTGCGTCGAAAATCTGCAACAAGATGTTGAAGACCTCCGGGTGGGCCTTTTCTATCTCGTCGAGGAGCACCGCGCAATAGTTCTTGCGCCGGACGCCTTCGGTTAGCTGCCCGCCCTCGTCGTATCCGACGTAGCCGGGAGGTGCGCCGATCAATCGGGCGACCGTATGGCGTTCTTGGAACTCGGACATATCTAGGCGAATCATGTTGTCTTCATCGCCGAACATGAACTCGGCCAACGCGCGGACCAATTCGGTCTTGCCGACGCCGGTGGGGCCAAGGAACATGAACACGCCGATGGGACGGCGGGAGTCCTTGAGACCTGCCCGGGCGCGACGCACCGACTTGGATACGCTGATGATAGCTTCATCTTGTCCGATGATCCGCTTGTGCAGTTCTCCTTCCATCTGAAGGAGCCGCTCGGTCTCTTCTTCCGCCAGCCGCGTTACCGGAATGCCGGTCCACATGCTGACGACTTCAGCGATATCGTCTTCAGTGACAACCCTGCGTTCTGCGTTCTCGCCTTCTTTCCAGTTCTTTTCCAGGGTGTCCAGGTCTTCGTTCTGCCGCAGTTCCCGGTCCCGCAGCTCCGCCGCCGCTTCGTATTGCTGGGAGGCGATGGCCTCGTCCTTCTCTTTGCGGACCTGTTCTAAGACCTGCATGGCGTCCTTCACGGACGCGGGGGTGACGCTGCCACGGAGCCTTACTCGAGACCCGGCCTCGTCGATCAGGTCGATGGCCTTGTCCGGCAGGAACCGGTCAGGGATGTAGCGCTGGGCCAGAAGGGCTGCGGTACGGATGGCTTCGTCACTGATATCTACTTTGTGATGGTCTTCATACTTGCTGCGGACACCCATCAAGATGGCCACGGTGTCATCGTCGGAGGGCTCTTCAACCCGTACGGGCTGTAGGCGGCGCTCCAGAGCTGGGTCTCGCTCAACGTACTTGCGGTAGTCATCCAGGGTGGTGGCCCCGATACATTGAATCTCGCCGCGGGCCAGCGAGGGCTTTAGGATGTTGGAAGCGTCAACTGCGCCTTCAGCAGCGCCGGCGCCAACGATCGTATGAATCTCATCGATGAATAGGACGCAGTTGCCGGCGGTCTTGATCTCTTCGATGACCTTCTTCAACCGCTCTTCGAATTCGCCGCGGTACTTGGTGCCTGCGACCAGAGCGCCCATGTCCAGGGTGACCAGTCGCTTGCCCTGCAGGGTGTCTGGGACATCTCCACCGCTGATCAGCTGGGCCAGAGCCTCTACGATAGCAGTCTTGCCAACGCCGGGCTCACCTACGAGAACAGGGTTGTTCTTAGTGCGGCGGCTGAGGATCTGGACCATCCGCTCGATCTCTTTTTCCCGGCCGATGACCGGGTCCAATTTATCTGCTTTGGCGGCGACGGTTAGGTCGATGCCCAATTGATCCAAGGTTGGAGTCTTGGAAGTGGACCGGCTGCCTTGGGCGCCGGTGCCGGAGGTGTGGCTCAGGATGCGGTGGGTCTCGGCCCGGACCTTGTCCAGGGTTACACCGAGACTTTCCAGGACACCTGCGGCGACGCCTTCGCCCTCACGCAAAAGTCCGATGAGGAGGTGCTCCGTTCCTATATAAGTGTGGTTCATCCGCCGAGCTTCGTCGACGGCCAATTCCACTACTTTCTTTGCACGGGGGGTGAGGCCAATCTCGCCTTGGGCCGGCTTCTCGCCGCGGCCGATGATGAATTCCACAGCCGACCGGACCTTGCTCAGGTCCACGGACAGGCTGGAAAGCACCCGGGCAGCAACACCTTCGGTCTCGCGAACCAGGCCAAGGAGGATGTGCTCGGTACCGATGTAGTTATGGTTGAACCGCTGGGCTTCGTCTTGGGCCAGCGATAGTACCCGCCGTGCGCGTTCGGAGAACTTCTCGAATCTACTGCCCATATTTTCGCTCCTGATGGGAGTGAGGTGAGGAACCCAATTCGCCGTGGTCCCTTTTAAAGAGACTTGCCACTATGGTCCGTTTCCATTCTGCCGCTACAAATTCAAGGAAGCGGATGTAACAACCTGGGGGACTCGTCCCATTCGTTGCGGGGACGGGATCCCGACAGGAATTGCACCCTCGCGACCCTCGTGCATCAATTATATTGGAGGCCCTAGTATGTGTAAAGACACAATACAGCAATTAATGTGCTGGATGCGTGTACCCAACCGGAGCTAAATTTCTTGGGAAGACCGGCCTGAACGGAAAAGACGAAATGGGGGTCGCTTGGCTGGGTTCACCGGGGCCGTAGACTGGGAAAGTGCAGCGAGTGTGGGAGCTTTGCTAAGTGGATATACCTCCCGGCGGTGACCTATTTTCCCACTCCGTCGCCAGAGCAGTATCGTAGGCGCTGAGGCGTTTCACTACCGTGTTCGGGATGGGAACGGGTGGGGCCGCTTCGCTAGAACCACCAGGAGATACATCAGCTCGGTTAGTATGCACCATTTTTCACAACCCCGCAAGGGCGAAACAGCGAATGTGGGCCACCAATTTTCAGACGAAGTATCCACTGGGATTTTCGCAGGCGATTTCGCCCGCGTTTTTACTTGGGTCATCGGAGGGATCGATTCCGAAGATCTGGCCGGAATTCGCGCCGCCAAAAGGTCGCCGGTCGCTCCTTGAATTCCGGTTGATTTTTGATGAGAATACTGATTAAATCAGTGAAAGAATCGGTAATGGAAGAGGTGCGTAGGGATGGGGAGAAGACTATTCAAAGAACTTGAGCGTTCTTACGGTTTCGATGAAGTAGCGATCGTGCCTGGTCAGGTCACCATCAACCCCGAATTAACCTCCACAAAAATGACCATCGGCGACCTGGATTTCGAGATTCCGATTATGGCCTCCGCGATGGATGGGGCGGTTTCCCCTGGGTTCGCTTCTTATATGCATGAGATGGGCGGCCTGGGCGTCCTGAATGCCGAGGGCCTCTACAGCAGATATGAAGACCCCTACTCGGTCCTGGAAGAGATAATCTCCCACCCCCAAGAAACGGTTACTGAATTCCTCCAGAAAGTTTACTCCGAACCCATCCGCGAAGAACTGATCGGCCAGCGCGTCCGGGAGATCAAGAATACCGGCGCCACCTGCGCGGTCTCCTTCACCCCCCAGAACACCAAGCGCATGTCTCCTGCAGCCGTTGAGGCCGGGGCCGACATGGTTGTGGTCCAGTCCACCGTCACCACTGCCCGGCACATGTCCAATAGCTACCGCGGGTTGGTGTTCTCCGAACTTATCGATGCCCTGAAAGTTCCCGTAATCGTCGGCAATTGTGTCACTTATGAAGTAGCCCTGGAGTTGATGGAGACCGGAATCGACGGCCTGTTGGTTGGCGTTGGCCCTGGCGCCGCTTGCACCACTCGGGAAGTGGTCGGAGTAGGCGTTCCCCAGGTAACCGCGACTCTACAGTGCGCCGCGGCGCGCGAAGACTATTTCCGCCGCACCGGCCGCTACGTCTCGGTGATCACCGACGGCGGTTTCCGGACCGGCGGCGACATCTGCAAGGCCATGGTCAGTGGCGCGGATGGCGTGATGTTGGGCACTCCCTTCGCCCAGGCCAATGAAGCTCCCGGCCAGGGTTTCAACTGGGGCATGGCCAACCCCCACCCCGAACTTCCCAGAGGCACCCGCATCTCCGTCGGCACCAAGGGGTCACTGAAAGAGATCCTCTACGGTCCGACTTCCAAGACCGACGGCACCCAGAACTTCGTCGGAGCCCTAAGGGTGATGATGGGTATGTGCGGGGCCTACACCATCAGAGACTTGCACAAGGCCGAGATGGTCATCGCCCCGTCCATCAAGACGGAAGGCAAATTCTTCCAGATGAGTCGCTAATCTCTCTTCATAAGAAGTAGTCCGGAGGGAAACAATGGCACAGGCTACCGGGACCATCGAGATACTCGATCCCACCGCAGAGGACGTACCCGAGGAGGTGGGTCTCAACGACGCCCTGCCTGACCTCAAGGGCAAAGTGGTGGGCCTGCTAGAGAACCGCAAATACCACGCCGACGCGTTTTTGGGAGAGCTCAAAGAAGTACTGCTCAACGATTACGGCGCCGCCAAGATCGTCTACGCAACCAAGTTCACGTATAGCGCCCCTTGCGCCGATGAGACGATTCAGTCTCTATCAGACGAATGCGATGTGGTAATACACGCCATCGCCGATTGAGGCTCCTGCACAGCGTGGGGTCTCCACGACACAGTGATGACCGAGTCCAAGGGCGTGCCGTCCGTTAGCGTGATAACTAGCACCTTCACCAGGGCCGCTCATGCCCGGGCCACGGCACTGGGAATGCCCGGCGTGCGTATCGTGGTGCTACCCAGCCCTTTGGCTCCACGCACCATCCCAGAGGTCCAGCAGATGGCTCGCGATTTCGCCCCAGAAATAGTAGGCCTACTAACCGGCAAATAACCGAATCTCTGAGGGAAAACAAAAACCCCTTCTCCCACGCATGGGAGAGGGCGAGTGAGGGCAACACTTCGCCGACAATAAATCCGAACCAAACATGAGTCATCCCGGAGATTCCTGATGGGCGGCACACTCCTGGTCAAATGTCGCTATAGCGATTCTCACCTCAATGATGGTGCGGCAGAGCTACCGCATTCGATACCTTAAATTCCGATCCAGCTGCAGCGGCGAAGAATCTCTTTGCTTGACTTCAAAGCTGGTATCGTCGCGGGA
>NZVX01000058.1 GCA_002698265.1 Chloroflexota bacterium
GATCTTGATGAGCACGATGGGTTTGCCCCGTTCGGCCGCCAGTTTGGCGACCTCAATGAATTTGCGGGCGTCTTTGAATCCCTCGACGAAACCAGCGATCACCTTGGTGTCATCGTCATCTAGCAGGTAACGCACGAAATCCGAAAAGTCTAAGTCAGCCTCGTTGCCCGTGGAGATGATGTAGCTAAGGCCGATTCCGCTGTCCAAAGCCCGGTTCAAGAACGGTCCAAAGGCCGACGCCCCGCTTTGGCAGACCAGTCCCACCGGCCCGCCTAGGCCCTCGGCGCCGCGGGATGATGAAGTTACCCAGATGTCGTCCTTCACGTTGGCCAGGCCCAGGCAGTTGGGTCCGCTGATGCGAAGCCCCGATTCCCTGGCGAAGGCACTCACCTGCGCCTGCAGGTCACGGCCTTCCGGCGTGCCGCGCTCGGAGAACCCGGCGGAGATTATGATTGCGGCCCGGGTCCCTTTCTGGTGGACCTCTTTCAAAACATCTAACACCTGGCCGGAGGATACGACCACGCCCACCACGTCGGGCGCTTCGGGGAGGTCACTGACGCTGGGATAGCACTTTACGTCCATAACTTGGTCGTAGCGTGGGTTTACCGGGTAGACGTTGATCCGCTCCCCTGCATTCAGCGCGGCGGCCAGCATCCGGCCACCGTATTGCATCCGGGGTGTAGCCCCAACCACCGCGATAGAACGGGGGTTGAGCATGTTGTGGATTGAGGACAGTTGGTCATCGGTCCAGGTAGTCACTTTCGGCTCCAATAGGCTTAATTCTAGGCGTACTCACGGGAATCCCAAATGAACCAGGAATCCAAAACCGAGGCTACCACGCTTTTGCAAGAACTGCGACTAATCTTTATCTCATAACCGACAAGGTTGTGGTTGGACATCCGCGCTGGCCACCTGTAGATTGATTCCCTGCAACCTTGAGCACATGGAGGCGAACAGATGTCAGCTACTGAAATCACCATGTCTGCCCTAAGTCGTAACTGGGGTATGGTGGACAAAGCTCTGGAAGACGTGGATGACGCGATGCTGGGCGACCGGCCCAATGACGAGTCAAACTCCATGGGATGGCTCCTTTTTCACATGTCGAGGATCGTTGACCGCTTCGTGCATACGTGGTGTCAAGAAACTCCCCAAGTGTGGATCAAAGACGGCTGGCATGAAAAATTCGGCCTCGATGATGACCTGAATAACACGGGCGGCGGTTGGACCAAAGAACAGGTGGCGGCTTGGCAACTTCCGCCCAAGGAATCGGTTGTCGGTTATTACGAGAGCGTGAAGGCGGCAGCCACTAAATATATCGAATCCCTGTCTGCGTCCGACATGGAACGCCAACTTGAAATTCCCCCGCGGCCCCCTATGTCAGTAGGCACATTTTTGGGAATCGTGGTCTTTGACAACTGCGTCCATGGCGGGCAGATCGCTTACCTTAGGGGCTATTACAAAGGGATGGGCTGGTTCTTGTAGGCGGGCCCGGTTTCGACTCATTTCGCGCCCGCCTCTTATAGCGGCCC
This sequence comes from Chloroflexota bacterium, assembly GCA_002698265.1. Taxonomy (GTDB): domain Bacteria; phylum Chloroflexota; class Dehalococcoidia; order Lucifugimonadales; family UBA3495; genus UBA9611. The sequence continues at coordinate 1,530 of NZVX01000058.1, forward strand.
GAACATAGTAGCCAGCGCATTGGCGTTCGGAATACTGGAGTGGCAGACCAGTGGCATTAATAATTACGGTCGACTCACTGCCCCGGTGGCATCGTCAACAATGAACGTGCAGGTTCCCAAGGTCACCAACCAAGTTTTGCTTGACGCGTAGACAACTTCCGCTTCACCGGGGAGCACAGATGACTCTAGCCGGCAGGTAGATACCGTATCGCCCGATGAGAGAAGTGAGGCAAAGGCCAAGCTGGAGGCTATACTTTCAGTCAACACCGGTTGGTATGTCTCGCCGGCGTCTTCATCGTCACTAGTGGCCCTGATCCATATCAAGAGAGCGGTCACCCCGTCCAATGCCAAGAGCCCCAATGCCCAGATAAGATATCTGGCATACTACGCGATCACGACGCGGACGAGCGTTCTACCCGAGCGCAACTTCTCGTGTGCGAATTCTATCGCGCTCCTGGGTTTTGACATCAATTATCCGACCGATGATTGGCAGACATTTGCGTTTCCTAACTTTAAGATTGGGTGCGATTCCCCAGAATCAACTGTTACGCTCCCGGTGCAGGTAATTCTTCCAACTTAACCGTCCTACCGGTTTTGGCTGACTCGACCATGCCTTCGGTCAACTGGACCAGCTTGAGTCCATCTAGCCCTGAGGCAACCGGATCGCGGCCTTCTTCTATCGCTTGCTGGAAATCTTCGATGTTCTTCTTGACCAGATAGACATAATCCGGCTCGTAGGCAACCGTGGTGTTCACCGTTTCGCTGGACACCCGCAGTTCGCCTTGTAGGCGCGGCCAAGACGCATCGGACAACATCACCTTGCCCTCGCTGCCGTAGATGGCCACGTCGTTCTGGTACTCAGGCAGACGCATCCCGCAGATCATAGTACCGATGGCGCCGCCATCAAAACGCAGGCACATGGTGGCCAGGTCTTCCAAAGGCCTCTCCGCAGTTTGGCCATCGGTGATCGCAGCTAATTCCACTACCTGCTGTCCTAATAAGAACTGCAGGTCATCGATGGCGTGGACGCCGATCGTCAACATGGCGAACGCCTCGCCGACCATTTCAGGGTGGGTCCACCAATCCCGCAACCCGGCCCGTGGCACGGACCGTACATTTCCCCGCTCGCCCTGGCCGATCTGAGCTTGGGCCAGCGCTATGGTACCCAGAGCCCCGTCCGCCACCAGCCGTTTGGCTTCGATATGGCCAGGGTGGTGGCGCAAGTGCAGCCCCACTCCCAGCGTCACGCCTCGCTCACGGCACACCTGAATCATTGAGACACCTTCGGTCTGGTTGACCGACAAGGGTTTCTCCACTAGTACATGCTTACCGGCGTTGGCAGACATGGTGGTGTACTCCGCATGGAGGTGGTTCGGCGAGGTGATGTAGACCGCTTCTATCCTGGAATCGGCTAGCACGTCCTCCACCGAGGTGTAGGCGGCCTTGGCGCCGTGTTTGGCGGCGAAGACGTCGCTCCGGCCCTGGTCCCGACTGTGGACGGCCACCAACTCCGCGCCCTCGGCTTGGTCAATGCCGGGCGCACCCCTGGAGTCGGCAAAGTCCCCGGCACTTATGATGGCCCAACCGATGGACATCATTGACCCCATTTGAAGTTGCCGCCCGGCTCAGCCAACAGCAGGGAGCACCTCTTCCGCCAGTTGGTTGAACAATCGTTGTTTGTCCGGCAGGGCCGTATAGAAGAAGAGCTTATCTACGCCCTGAGACTCCAGGGTCTTGATGCGTTGGATGACCTCTTCGGTGTTGCCAACGATCGCCAGGCGGTCGGCCAGGTAATCCGTCAGTCCCAGTTGGCCGGGCAGGTCCGAATTTCCGAAGTGTTTCAACGGCTGATACAAACGCGCCAGTTCGTTGGCGCCCCGTTGGTGCTCCGGAGGTACCGCTTTGCCGTCCAGTCCATACCGGAAGATGATGTGTCCCGAGGTTGCGAGGTTGGCGATCAATGGCTCCAATGCCGCCTCCCGGCTCTCGGCGATATTGAACTGGACCATCCACCAGACGTCGATGTCTTCGATGCTGCGGCCGGCCTCTTTGGCGCCCTCCGCCAGGTACTGCTTGGCGATGCGGATCTCTTCTTCCTGGATACCGAAACAGACCCAAACGATGTCGGCCATCCTGCCGGCCATGCGCATCGCCTTGGGGCCGGAAACGGCCATGCCAATGGGGATGCGGCGGTCCGCCCAGGTCAGGTAGCAAGGGTTGCCTTCCCACTGAGACTCGCCGTTCTGGTGCAACTCCCGTACCGTGTTGATGAACCGCTCTAAGGTTGCCAGGTTGGCGGGCCTGAGCCCGGCGTTATAGACCGTGGAATCGCCGGTGCCGACGCCCAAAAACGCCCGGCCCGGTGCCAGATCGTCCACCGTGGCGATGGCTGCGGCTGTTACTGCGGGGTGGCGCATCACCGGGTTCGTGATCCAGGTCCCGACCCGCGCCTGTTGGGTGTGCTCCGCCGATAGGGCGGTGCGGATGAATTGCTCGTGGTAGAGGGCTTGGGAGTCGCCGTTGCCAATCATCGCCACTCCCGCCTCGTCCAACATCCGGACCTGCTGGATAAACTCTCTGGCGTTATTGCTGACGATTGCCACGCCCATTTTCACTGCCATACAGTTCGTCTCCAGTGGCTACTTAAGTTAACTTCCGACGTGGGGGATTCACCCTTAGATTGCCTCAACCCAATGCAACATCACATCGGCAACTTCTTGCCAAACATCCTCTCGAGCTCTGCCGCTGGACTTCAACACTGCAAAACCATGATCGGCGCCATCAAGTTCGTGAAGCACAGCGTTGGGCATCTCGTCGACCACAACGGCCAAACTACCGGGCGCGACGAAGTTGTCCCTGGTGCCGGAGCAGAAGAGAGTGGGAGCGGATATGTCCGGGAGATGGCCGTTCCGTGGGGTAGCCGGAGTTCGTGGAGGGTTTAACGGATACGCCAGCAAAGCAAGGCCGTCGACTCGAGTTCCCTGGGCAACCACCCGAGAGGCGATCCGTCCGCCCATGGACCTCCCGCCCACGACCAACTTGCCGGAACTGGGCCGGACCTTGTCTATCACCGCCCGCCAGGTTTCCTCTAGTAACGGAGCCCGGTCAGGTCCCCGCTTTCCTGCCTCCATGTACGGAAATTGGAACCGTACCATGGAGCCGCCGGCATTGGGGAGGCGCGAACTCAGGTATTCCCCGAAAGGATCGTTGATGTTCGAGCCAGCTCCAGGCGCGTACACAAACGTGAACCGGGCGTCCCCCTCTGGCGGCGTTCTTATCGCGGAGACAGCCTTTTCGCCCACCTGGATCTCTAACTTATCGTCGGACATTTAAATCCTGTCGTAGTCTCGGATAACAGTGTCCGGGGTCTCATTCGGAATCGACAAATTCGTCCTCTCTAGCTCGGCTGTTGCGCTCACGTGTTAGTTGGTCGGCGTAATCCCCCAGTAATAGCCGAGAGTTTAAGGGGGATTGGGCAAGAAAGCCAGGGATTTGGGGATTCCGCCTAGCCACCCCCAGCATCACCCCAGCCTCGCCGTATGCTAGAATCTCTTAGTTCAAAGTCACAGGCTGGTTCGATAGGAGAATGCAATGGCTTCCAACGTAGTATTGGTGAATGAAGAATTCGATGTGGTGGGCACCAGGCCCATTCGCCCCGATGGCAACGATAAAGTAACCGGTCGCGCGCGTTACAGCGCTGATATGACTCTCCCGCGGCTGCTCCAAGGGAAGATTCTGCGGAGTCCCCACGCCCACGCCCGAATAAAGTCCATTGACGTCAGCAAGGCCTTGGCCCTGCCCGGCGTGAAAGCCGTGGTAACTTCGGCAGATTTCGCCCAACCAGGCGGCAAAGTCGCCGACTTGGGTGAAGGCGCCATGGCCAACCCCAAGTGGATCAGTAATAACTGTATGGCCGCCGAAAAGGCTTTGTACAAAGGCCATGCGGTGGCTGCAGTGGCGGCGACCAGCATGCAGGAAGCCGAAGAAGCCGTTGCGTTGATAAATGTGGACTATGAAGTTCTCCCGGCAGTGGTTGACTTGGAATCGGCCATGAAGGACGACGCGGCGGTCTTGCACGAGAGACTGGCCAACTCGGAGAACGCGAACATTCGCCCCGGCGGTCTGCGCGACGATGACGACACCGGGAAAGCCACCAATATCTCCAACCACTTCTTTTTCGAGTTGGGAGACACCGAGCAGGGACTGAAGGACGCTGAAATCATCGTGGAGCGGGAATTCCGGACCGCTACGGTGCACCAGGGCTACATCGAGCCGCATTCCGCCACGGCGATGTGGGGAGAAGACGGTAAATTGACCATCTGGTGCAGCAGCCAGGGCCACTTCCAGATAAGGGACCTCACCAGTCTGATCCTAGGCATTCCGGTCTCTCAGATACGGGTGGTACCCATGGAGATCGGCGGAGGCTTTGGCGGAAAGACCGTTATCTACCTGGAACCGGTGGCCGCGGCACTCTCCCAGAAGGCCAGGCGTCCCGTGAAGATTTCCATGAGCCGCGCGGAAGTGTTCGAAGCAACCGGCCCGACCTCAGGCAGTTCGATCAGGGTGAAGATCGGGGCCACCAATGACGGTAAGATCACCGGCGCCGATATCACTATGATCTATGAAGCCGGCGCCTTCCCCGGGTCTCCCATCATTCAGGCTTGCCAGTGCGTTTTAACTCCCTACGACATCGCCAATGGGAGGATCGAAGGATACGACGTGGTGGTCAACAAACCCAAAGCGGCCGCCTACCGGGCGCCGGGAGTGCCGGCCGCGGCCTTCGCCGCAGAGTCGGTCATCGACGAGATCTGCGAGAAACTGGGCATGGACCCCCTGGAATTCCGGGCGAAGAACGGTACTCAAGAGGGTAGCCGCCGGATCCCCGGTCCGGTGTTGCAACGCGTCGGCTACCAAGAAACATTGGCCGCCGCCATGCAAACCGATCACTACAACTCAAAACTGGAAGGGCCCAACCAGGGCCGCGGCGTCGCCGCCGGGTTCTGGTTTAATGGGACCGGGCCTGCTTGCGCCACCGCCAGCGTCAATGCTGACGGAACGATCAGTCTCATCGAAGGATCGCCGGACATCGGCGGAGGCCGGGCCTCCATGGCCATGCAGGTGGCTGAGGTCCTGGGGATTCCCGCCGAGGACGTCCACCCCGCCGTGGGCGACACCGACTCCGTGGGTTATACCTCTTTGACCGCCGGCAGCGGCGCAACATTTAAGTCCGGATGGGCCGTACACGAGGCGGCCATGGACATCAAGCAACAACTGTTGCAGCGGGCCGCACGCATCTGGGACGTTGATCTCGATGACGTGGAATTCGTCAGCGGAGAAGCTTCTCACAAGTCGGACCCCGAGCTGAAATTGTCCTTCAAGCAGCTTGCCGCCCGGTTGGTCGGCACCGGCGGCCCGGTCGTGGGCCGGGGTAACGTGAACCCCGCGGGCGTGGGCAACGCTTTCGCCGTACACATTGTAGATGTGGAAGTTGACCCCGACACCGGAAAAGTTGACATTCTTAGATACACCGCGTTACAGGACGTTGGAAAAGCCGTACACCCGAGTTATGTGGAAGGCCAATTACAGGGCGGCGTGGCCCAGGGAATCGGCTGGGCCCTCAACGAAGAGTACGTCTATAGCGACTCGGGCGAGATGGCCAACTCGTCGTTCCTAGACTACCGTATGCCCACCAGCTTGGACTTGCCGATGATCGACACCGTGATCGTGGAAGTCGCCAATCCTGGCCATCCCTTCGGTATCCGGGGGGTTGGTGAAGTCTGCATAGTGCCTCCCATGGGCGCGGTGGCCAACGCCATCCACGCCGCGACAGGAGTCCGCATGGAAGTGCTGCCCATGTCCCCAGGCAATCTCCTCGAAGCCCTGTGGGCAAAAGAAGGGAAGTAGGGACTAAATAACCCAAGCCTTCCAGACCCGAGACCGCTATTCCCGGTCTTAATCACGCTCATGAAAACGCCCGGTCCTTCCGCGGAAGGACCGGGCGTTTGTGATTACAGTGGATGTCGACTAGGTTAAGATGTCCCTCAGCAGCGCTTGAGGCTTGACGATGAGTACGAAAAGGAAGGAACAACACGATGACTCAATCCGGTTCACCAACCGGCTCCGGAGCGGAATTCGTCCGGGAGATGGCACGGAACTTCTGGTATTCCGCGATACTGCGCGCTGCGATCAAACTAGATGTATTTGCCCTCTTGGAAGGGCACCCGCTGACGTCCCAGGAAGTTGCCGATTCCATCGGCGCGTCCCCAAGGTACACCCAAGCATTTTTGGACTGCTGCGTAGTTCTTGATCTGCTGATCTTCTCAGACGAAAAGTTCACAAACTCGCCAACCGCGTCGGATTTTTTGGTCAAGGGAAAGGATTCTTACGTTGGGGACCACGCCGTACACCATACAAATACCTGGGCGTCCTGGGGCCGCCTTGATGAGGTCATTAAAGAAGGCAAAACACTGCTACCGTTTGAAACCGGATTCGTTGACGAAGCCACCTATTGGAATGACTACATGATCGGCCAGCATAACCGGGCGACATCCGGGCAGGCCGTCCAGTTGGTGCAGAGTGTTGATCTCGGCGGCAAACGAAATCTCATTGACTTGGGCGGTGGAGCGGCCAGCTACAGCATCGCTCTCTGCCAAGCCAATCCGCAGCTTAAGGCGGTGGTCGTTGACCAGAAAGAACCGCTTATCGTCGCCAAGACCTTCGTGGAACAAAACAACCTCACTGATCGGATATCCCTTGTGGAGGGCAGTTTTTTCGAAGCGTACATCGGCGCTGGATACGATGTTTGCCTCATTTCCGGGGTTGTCCTGATATCACCGGACGAGGACTGCCGAAAGCTGTTCAAGGTCGCTTTCGACATTCTCGAGGCCGGGGGACTGGTCATAGTCCAGGACTACATGCGCTTAGATGACAATCCTCAGCGCAAGCGCCTCGACACCCTGGAAGACCTATACGTCCTAGTGGTCTTCAACCCAGGCGCAGGCGACCGCGAAGGCGCCGAAGTCACGTCCTGGCTCGAAGAAGCCGGATTCATCAACCCTAAGTCGGTGCCTCTGCCGACCCAATTAGGCCTGATAACCGCGGAAAAGCCGGCTAACTAGCTCGCAACCCCTCGCCCGCCAGCCTGGGCAGCACTTCGTCGCGAAAGTATGGAAACTCGTCTAAGTAGTTGGTGAATCCTATGGCCAGGGCCGAGATCCCGCACTCAGACAAACGCTTCATCAGCGCCGCAACGTAGTCTGGATCACCGATTATGGGCAATGCCCCATTGCCGCCGGCCGCGCGCAGACGAGCGGCCTGGAGCGCTTCCTCCGAGACGCCGGGTTTTTTGAGGCCGCGGCCTTCTATCATGTATTCCACGGCATCCGGGTCGGCATTCTCGACCGCGTAGTATTGGAACCACTCCTCGGCCTCTTTCTTGGTTGGCCGGCAGACCACGGCGACATTAGAAAACACTCCGATCTCCCGGTTATACCCGGTCGCCATTCCTTTCAGTTCTGAAATGGTTCCTGGTACCTCATCGATGTGCATCCGGAGGTTGGTGAACATCATATCGGCGTTGCGGGCCGCGTATTCTCGGCCTCGTGGGGAGTTTCCGGCGCACACGATCGTTGGCCGCCCGCCGCCGTAGGGCTTGGGGTTGATATCGGTCTTATGGACCTGATAAAACTTGCCGTCGTAATCGAAGGGTTCGGTGGATGACCAAGCCTGAGTAACAACATCGAGCCACTCTTGCCCTTGGTCGTAACGGTCGTCATGCTGGGCGAGATTCACACCCAGCATGTCGAACTCATCGCTGTTCCAACCGCAGACGATGTTGATGCCAAACCGGCCCTGCCCGATGTGATCGGCAGTCACCATCTGCTTCGCGGCTACAACCGGATTGAACAGCGAGACGTGGACCGTCCCGAAGACCATCAGGTTGCGAGTACTGGCCAGTATTCCTGACGCCCAAGTCAGCGTCTCGAAGTTGGAGGCGTTGTGGTCGGTGATGCCTCCATACCCTTTCCAACGCCCCAGAGGCAGCATGAAATCCAGGCCCGCTTCGTCGGCCATGCGGGCGGCATTCAGGTTGTTCTCCCAGCTTGCCTCCCAACGCTCGGGCACGGTAGTGACAGCAAGTCCGCCGGAACAATTCAAGCCAAATAAGCCGAGACTCAACTTGTTAAGGTCTAGCTGGTCTCTCTTGTGATTTCCATCAGCGGGCATTGTCCATTTCCTTATCTTGGATTCTCCACATCATACAACCAGGCCCTAGATGACCCCGCGCTCAGATAAGCTATCCAGCGCGTTGGAATCCAGACCCAACAGATTCCGGTAGACTAACTGATTGTCGTGGCCCACGGGCACCGAGCCGCGCCAGATTTTGCCGGGCGTCTTCGAGAACTTGGGGACGATGCCCACACCCTTCACCGTTTTTCCCAGTTGCTCGTCCTCCCACTCGACATGGACACCNCGCTGCTGGTAGTGGGAGTTNTCGGCCATCTCTTGGGCGTTCATGATCTTACTGCAGCCGATCTGAGCGTCGTTCATAGTTGTGACCACTTCGTCCATGGTCCGCTCTTCCACCCAGCCGCGCAGGATGGCGTCGAACTCTATCCCTTGGGGTGACTCGATCTCCCGGCGGGCGGAGATCCATTTTTCGTCCTGAGGGTCTAACCCCAACACCTGGCACACGCGAGAGTAGACAACTGGTCCGATGGCGGCAACAACCACCCAGCCGTCCTTGGCCCGGAAGGTGTCCCACGGTTGGGCATTGCCAGCTTTGTTGCCGGCCCTCTCCCGCACCATACCCAGTTCATGGTAGGCAACCATGGTGCCCGCTAGGATGCGGTGCACCGCCTCGTACTGCGCCAGATCGATCACCTGCCCCTCGCCGGTCCGCTGGGCATGGATATAGGCTGCCAGAGACGACCACAGGCAGAACAGGGCGGTGATGTAGTCTGCGGTCCACGGCACCGCCCTTGACGGCGGATCGGGGTCAGGTTTACCCGCCAGGTTCATCATCCCGCCGAATGCCTGGGCGGTGAAATCGTAGGAGGCGCGCTTCACGTATTCGGGGTCGCCGTCCTGGCCGAACCCGGAAACGTGGCAGATCACGATGCTGGGATTTGCTTCCAATATGACCGCGTCATCCAGCCCCCATTTGTCGTAGGTGCGGGCCTTGGAACTCTCCATCCAGATATCGGTCCGGCGTATGAGATTTAAGAAGATCTCCTGGCCCTCGGGCGTGCTGAAATCCAGGGTTGTGTAGTAGGTGTTGCGCCGGTCCTGCACCCAGGAACTGGCAACCTGCTCACCGTCCGGGGCCTCGATGGGAAACTCCGCATGACGCCAGTCCTCTCCACCGCCAGGACGCTCGATATGAATGACCTCCGCGCCCATCTCAGCCGCCATTCCGGCGGCCACCGGTTCGGCCACTATGCTGCCTGTCGAGAGTACCCGGACGCCCTGCAACGGGCCGAATTGTTCCAGTAGTAAAGAAGGTCCCTGGGGCCCCATTGGTCGCCTCCTTGATCAACTAAAAGTGGAAAGGTCCAGAATCTCGGCGTTCTTGCGGTCCGGTCCCAACTCCAAGATGGCCACCTGCCCCAAACGCCTAATCTGCTTTGGCAGGCTTGGGCTGCCTGGGTTCACCATCAAGATCCCTTGGAATTCCTCAACCACCGGGTAGTGCGTGTGGCCAAAGATGACGATGTCGACGTCGGAATCAAATACTTTCCCGAGAGCGTCGGACAACTTGGCGTCTTGAGGGAAATACTTGGAAAGTGGCGTGAACTCAGTGATTTCTTGGGCGACGCCGGGCACCATCAGATCGTGGATCAGTCCAATCTTATGTCCTTCCAGTTCCAGAACCCGTGACATATCCACGACCCGGACATCCTCTTTGAAATGGGCGTCGGCGCCCAACTCCACAGCGTAGACCGGCGCGATCTTTTCCAGCCAATCTAGACAAGAGGGCTGGTAGATGTCTCCCGCGTGGATAATCACGTCCACCCCATCAAAGGCGGAGACAACTTCCGGTGGCGGTTCCGCGCCGACACTTGGGTTATGGGTGTCCGAGATTACGCCCACTCGCATTTCGTGAACTCCGGCCAAATTTAAGATACCGATAAACACGGCTGCGGGTATTTTACACGCATTTGGGCATCGCCCTGTTGCTACAATGCCCGATGGGACAAATCGAGCCCAACAGATGAAGGAGGTTGACTAGATGTCAACGCACAACGACAGCCCGCAAAATGCCATGGCCATCGCCGAACGCCACCTGATGCTGGGCCAGGTGCGCGCAGCAATGGACGCCATGATGGAACAGGTCCAAGGTACTTCGGCAACACCGGTATGTATGGCCATTGTTGACGCCTCAGGGAACATGGAGGCCTTCGCCAAGATGGACCATGCCCGGGTTTTTACCCGCAGGCACGCCGTCCGCAAGGCCTACACCTCCGCCATTCTGGGCATGAACAGTGGCGACTGGGGGCTGAGGATGGCCAACATCGGCCAGAGTGTAAGTGAGAACGGCGATCCGATGGTCACCTACGAACAAGGCGGCGTAGTCATCACCCAAGATGGCGCCATCTTGGGCGGGATCGGCGTCGGTGGGCTACGCGGGCATAACGCTGACGAGGACTTGGCCAAAGTCGGCCTCGCGGCGATGGGGCTGTAGACTGATCTAAGGGATGCTAGGCAGAGGGGTCCGGTACGTCGCCGGTGATTCCCTGCTCAACCAGGGCATCTATCTCGCCGGTGGATAGGCCCAGGAGGCCGCCCAGGACCTGGTAGTTGTGCTCCCCCAGACCCGCCGCTGGCACGGTAGGTTGTCTAGGGCTTTTGGATAGGGTCCAGGGTGTGGTCGTCTGCTTGTAGACACCCGCTTCGGGGTGGTCGACCACATCCCAGAATCCTCTGGCCTCCAAGTGCGGGTCGACGATGGTCTCGCTGGCCTTGAGCACAGCACCTGCGGGCACACCCTCGGCTTGGAGCAGGTGCATGACCTGGTAGTGGTCCAATCCTCCAGTCCAGGAGGAGATTATCTCGTCTAATGCTTCGGGATTGGCCTGGCGGGACCAGGTGTCCTTGAACCTGGCGTCGTCTGCCAACCCGGGCTGTCCGATTGCCCGGCACAGCCCCAGCCATTCGTCATCAGTTCTGGCTGACACCGCCACCCACATATCTTCACCCGAGCATGGGTAGACGCCTTGGGGCGCCATGTCCCTGTGCTTGTTTCCCATAGTCGCCGCGACTCGGCCGGTGACCGAGAAATCCAGGACAGACTCGCCCAATAGCATCGAAGTGACTTCCCTTTGGGAGAGGTCGACCAGGCACCCCCGGCCCGTCTGCCGACGCCGGCGGAGGGCCGCCATCAACGCGCCGAAAGACAAGATGCCCACCACCGGGTCCGGATACACCTCGTTGGTCATCAGGGGCAACCCGTCCTCGTAGCCGGTGACNGAGGCCAGNCCCGCNGTTTGCTCCANGGTGGAGCCCAATGAGCCGTAGTTGGCTTCAGGGCCGGTAGCCCCTTGGCTGCTGATCTTCAGGTATATCAACTGAGGATTTNCCTGGGATACGGCGTCGTAACCTAGGCCCAGCCGGTCCATCACTGTGCTGCGGTAATTCTCGACCAGCACGTCGCAGACTTTGATCAGGTCGAGAAAAAGTTCCTTACCCTTGGGGTCAGCCAGGTCCAAGGTGACCGACAGTTTGTTGATGTTCCGGTGGATATGGTGGGCGGTGCGGTCGTACGGACGCTCTCCCTGCACGCCGCCGGTATAGACCCGAGGGTCGTTTGGCCCCGGTCTGGCCCTTCCCCGGTTAATGTCCATCCGGGAGCGGGATTCCAGTTTGATGACCTCTGCCCCCATGTAGCCAAAGAACATGGTGGCGTAAGGCCCGGCCGCGACCTGGCTCAGGTCCAAGATTCTCAGACCGTCTAGCGCTAGATGGTTCGGTGTTGTGACCAATCTATGCCCTACCCAAGATTTCTTCATTGTGCTCCCCCAACCGGGGGGCGGGGAACAAACGCCAACTGTCATCGTCCATCCGGAACGGCGGACCGGGATGCACTACGTTTCCGTAAACCGGATCTGCCAGAGTCTGAAAAAACTCCCGTTCAGCAAATTGCTTGGACACCAGCAGGTCTTCCACCGTGGCCACATAACCGGTGATGGTCCGCAGCGACTGGAGGGTGTGGTATATCTCTTCTTTGGGCATGGTGGCGGCCCAACTGCCGACTACTTCCAGCAGGGCCTGCTGGTTGGTCCGCCGGGCTTCCTGGGTGGTGAACCGGTTGTCTTCCGCCAATTCAGGCACGCCCATCAACTCGCAGACCTTGGGCCAGGTGCCCTGCTGGACCCCGGTCTCCAACCCCGGACTGACCCAGCCGTCCTTGGCCCGGACCAGGTTGGTGGGACGGCGAATGGGAGTGTGTCCGAACTGTTCATTTATAGAAGAATGGATCTGGGCTACGGTCATGACCTCCATGGCGGAGATGTCCACATGCTGCCCGAAGCCCTGGACATCCCTGACATGCAGGGCCAGCATGGCCGCGGAAAAGGCGCTGATGCCGGTGGTGTAGAGAGCCGACTCTCCGCCAACCTTGAGCGGCTCCCGGTCAGGGAGACCGATGGTGTACATCAATGCCCCCATAGCCTGGGCGACGATGTCAGAGCCCTTGTAATCGCGGTACGGCCCTGACTGGCCAAACGGGGTAACGGAGACGTAGATCAGACCCGGATTGGTCCCAGATAAGTCTTCGTAGCTCAATCCCACCGATTCCAGGTAGCCAGGGGCGAAACTTTCCACCAGGATGTCGATGTCTTGGGCCAGTTCTTTTAGGGACTGGGCCTGGCTGGGGACGTCCAAGTTCAGTGTTATCCCCTTTTTGCTGGTATTCAGATAGGCGAAAAGAGCGCTGGTCTCAAGGTCGTCGCTGTCGCCCAAGAAGGGTCCGGCCCGACGGGCTGGGTCGCCCATTTCAGGCTCTACCTTGATGGCCTCCGCGCCTAGACCGGCCAGAAACTTGGCGCAGAAAGGCCCGGCCACTCCCTGGCTCAAGTCGAGAACTTTGATATCGCTGAGAACGCCATCGTTGCTTTGCATTTCGATATGCCATATTAACTGAAATTCGGTGTGTGGAAACGCCCGTCAGTGGACATTCCATTTGCCCGTCGCTAATATCGCCTAATAATGAGCGACTACCAGATTGAGCAGCAGGTCTCTTGGTGATGCCAGACGGGCTATTGCCAGGAGTCAGGGTCCTAGACGTGGGACAGGGAATATCCGGCCCTTATTGCGCCAAGATACTGGCCCAGATGGGCGCGGAAGTAATCAAAGTGGAGCCGCCGGAAGGCGATTCTGCGCGCCGCACGGGCCCGTTCCCGGGCGATTCACCGCATCCGGAAAAGAGCGGCCTTTTCCTGGCCATGAACGCCAATAAACAAGGGATAACCCTGGACTTGTCCTCGTCCGATGGGGCCGCGGCGTTCCGAAAGCTGGCGGCTGGCGCCGATATCGTGATCGAAAACCCACCCCCAGATGCGTTGGAAGGGCATGGATTAGGCTACGAAAGCCTGAAAAACGCTAACCCCGGACTCGTCTTCACGTCTATCACTCCCTTCGGAAACCGGGGGCCCTACAAGGATTTCAAGGCCACGGACCTGGTCCTTTACCACATGAGCGGCCATGCCCACGGAATGTTGGGGGCGGTCAAAGACCCGGACAGCGACCCTCCCATACGAGCCGGCGGGCATCAGGCGGAGTTGGTGGGCGGCATGGCTGCCGCCACGGCAACTCTCATGGCCTTGTACCGCAAACGGATGACCGGACAAGGCAGCCGGATCGATATCTCGTCATTCGAAGCGATGGTCACCCAGCTCATCAGTGGCCTGGCCAACAGTGCATACGGCCGACCTGCGCCGCCCAGGGACCTGGCGAAGGTGGAAGAGGCGGCTATCGGGGGCATGGTCGGCGCCATCGGCGGTATATTGCTTTGCAACGACGGCTACGTGGCCATATCCCCCAGAGAAGACGCCCAATGGGAACGGTGGCTCCAGGTGATGGGCGGCCCGCCGTGGGCCACAGACGAACGCTATGCCACCCGCGACGCCCGGCAGAGAAACTCTCCATCTCTGTGGAAACTCCTCAGTGATTGGAGCATCAACCATTCCAAACACGAGATCGCGCGAATGGGTCAAGAACAACGTGTCCCCTGCTTCCCGGTAAACACGGTCCAGGACCTGCTCAGCGACGAACATCTGGCGCACCGCGGGTTCTTCGTGGAGATGGAGCATCCCGTAGCCGGCGTGCTGAGGTACCCGGGAGCAGCCTACAGGTTCTCAAACTCCCAACTACCCCTGACGGAACGGCCCGCGCCCCTGTTGGGCGAGCACAACCGCGAAATTCTGGACAGCTTGGCGTAGACCATGAGTGAACTCCCGCTGCACGGAATAAGAGTACTCGACCTAAGCTGGATCATCGCGGGCCCTACCGCGACACGCTTCTTGGCGTCTATGGGCGCTGAGGTGATCAAAGTTGGCAGTGCCCGCCGGCCCGACCCTTCAACCAGAGGTCCTGCATTTCAGGTATACAACCAGTCCAAGCTTTACGCCTCGCTAAATATCTCCACGCCGGAAGGTCTGGCCCTGGTCAAACAGTTGATCGCCGT
>NZVX01000059.1 GCA_002698265.1 Chloroflexota bacterium
AGGCCGCCAGCCACGGAAAAGCTCCACCGACGCCGAAAAGACTCTGTGGCAAGATTTACGAAGCCGTCAGTTATTCGGTCACCGGCTCAAGCGCCAACATCCGATAGGTAACTACTTCGTCGATTTTGTGTGCCTTGAAAGTAATCTGGTGGTAGAGTTGGACGGCGGGCAGCATCTGGAATCATCAGAGTACAATGCGGCGCGTGCGGCTTACCTCGGGAACCGTGGTTTTTCGATCGTTCGCCCTTGGAACAATCAGGTTTTGAATGAGATGGACGGGGTGAAGGAATCTATCCTTTTAGCATTGAATTCGGTAGCTAAAGAAACGAAGCCCTCACCCTAACCCTCTCCCGTCCGCGGGAGAGGGAACTGCTGTAGGAGAAAAACATGGTGCAGTCACCCCATGGCGTTAAATTTGAGTCGAACCGGCCCGTGGTTATGGGCCGGAACGGGATGGTGTGCGCCGGGCATCCGTTGGCTGCCCAGGCCGGGATGGCCATCCTCCAGAAAGGCGGAAACGCCGTGGATGCGGCCATCGCAACCGCCGCTGCACTGAATGTGGTTGAGCCCAACATGTCGGGCATCGGCGGCGACGGCTACATCATGATCTACAACAAAGCTCAGAATAAGATCGACATCTGCAACGCCACCGGCGCAGCGCCTTACGCCACGGACCTGGCTCGCTATCAGGCGGATGGCATACCCCAAAAAGGGATTCTCTCAGTCTCGGTGCCCGGGCTCTTGGACGGCTGGCTTGCAGCGCACGAGAAATACGCTTCGTTGAAATTGTCCGAGTTGTTCGCCGCTGCCATCGATCTGGCCGACAACGGGTTCCCAGTGTCACACGTGCTGTCCAGAGTCATCGCTGGCGACTCGCTACTCTGTGAGTTCCCCACTTCCCAGGCCATCTTCGCCCCAGGTGGGAAGCCACCGGCGCCGGGGCAAATTATCTACCAAAAGAACCTGGCCAAGACTTTTCAAGCTATCGTGGCAGGTGGCCGGGACGAGTTCTACCAGGGAAAAACCGCTGAAGCGATGGTCAAATTCTGCCAAGAACAGGGCGGCTTGTTATCGATGAAGGACCTAGCTGATTGCCGCTCCCGGTGGGAGGAACCCATCTCCACCACCTACAAGGGGTACTCGGTCTATGAGGCGCCGCCGAACTCCAGCGGCCATGTCCTACTCCAAGAACTGAACATCGTTGAGCAGTTCGACCTCCAATCACTGGGCCGCAGCACCGCCGAGAGCATCCACATGATGGTGGAAGCCAAGAAATTGGCCTTCATCGACCGGGAGGCTTTCATGGCCGACCCGGACCATACTGACGTCCCCACCCTGGGACTGATCTCCAAGGAATATGCCAAAGAGCGGGCCAAGCTCATCGACCCGGACCAAGCATCGGACCCAACCCACGGCGACCCACGGGTGTTCGAAGGCAGTTCGGGAGGCGCCGGGAGGGTTACGGCCGGCTCAGTGCAGGAAGAGGACACCACCTGTTTCGTGATCGTGGACCGGTGGGGCAACGCCGTGTGTCAACTCCAGAGCATCCAGAGCTCATTGGGCTCTAGCTTAGTCGCCGGAGACACGGGCATCCTGCTCAACAACAGGATGACCTACTGGCATCTGGACCCGGACCATGTGGACTGCCTCCAGCCCGGCAAGCGGGTGCGCCACACCATGAACCCGGTGATGGTCTTCAACGGCGACGGCCCTGCATCTATGGGCAAAGCTGAAGGCAACGGCAGCCTGATGCTGGTCTGCGGCACGCCGGGCGCCGACACCCAGGTGCAGACCAATATGCAGGTCATCACCCATCTGATCGACTTCGGAATGACGGTGGCAGAGGCGGTGGAAGCGCCCCGATGGCGAAATTCCCACAGTCCCACCGAGTCCAACGTGCCCCACACCTGTGATAATCTTTTGCATATGGAGTCCAGGTTCGCGCCGGACGTTCGCCAGGCGCTGGAAATCCGGGGGCATCAACTGAACATGATGCCCGATTGGGGCGCCCAGGGCAGCGAGATGATGATTCAAGTGGACTCCGAGTCCGGCGCACTCCAAGGCGCCGCTGACCCAAGAAGGGACGGCTACGCCATCGGCTGGTAATTCCAGCCCACAAACTAGCACTAAAACGGAATATCGATGCGCATACCTGGTGACAAGAGAAGCCCTTTCCCTGACGAATGCGGCAACCGGGCCGGTGTCTTCGCCGAGGCTGTGAGAGACGGCGATATGGACCTTGCTTGGTCCATGCTGTCGAGGGAGACCCGCGGCATGCGGATGGGCGTGTGGGCCACCAAGAACCGGGTCAATATGCAGGACGCCTACCGCGCCGGGTACAACTCAGACCATCCGATGCGGACAGCCATGCTGGACGACTTCCGGAAGACTGTCCTGAGCCTGTGGCCCTTGGAAGACCTGACAGACCTGGGCATCTCTCCCACCAGTTATCTGGACGACGTGCACGCCTTCGCATTTCTTCCATTCGGCATGCAAGAAGACACCACCGAGGTGGAACACGGCCGGGCCATGAACGGGTTGATCCTGCCTATGCTGTGGGAGGACGACGATTGGCAGGTTGACCTTCCAGGATGGCGCTTCCTGGAAGTGCCTGAGAAGGGTTAGCAACTTGGCGCGGCGCACTGCGGTCGAAGTCATTCCGGCCCGGCCCGTCGAGGAGACCCTGGTCTGCGGACTCTGCAAGCGCGAGTCGCCCCGGTTCACATCGCACCACCTGATTCCCCGCGCGCGCGGCGGCAGGCTCGGCCCCCAGGTCAAGCTGTGCCCCACCTGCCACCGGCAGCTCCACGCCATGTTCTCTGAAACCACTCTGGCCAAAGAGCTGAACTCTATCGAGGCGCTGCGGGCCAATCCAGAGTTCTCCGATTACCTGAGGTGGGCCAGGCATCAGAAAGGCCCAACCAGCTTCCAGGTCCGCCGGGCAAAGAACCGCCGTTAGACGACTTTCCTAATCTCTCTGCCGCCTTGTACTGCCGACGGGCCGGGGAATATACTCCGGGTATTATGGCTTCCTCAGACGGACTCACCAGACTGCCGCTCTTTCCGCTGAACCTAGTCCTCTTTCCCGGCATGGACCTGCCTCTTCACATTTTCGAAGAGCGTTATAAGGACATGATCGGGGAGTGCATGGACCAGGATGCTCCCTTCGGCGTGGTGTTGATCAAAGAGGGGCTGGAAGTCGGCGCTCCGGCTGATCCAGAACGCATCGGAACTTCCACTCGGATCCTCCGGTCGGAGGTCTTGGACCAGGGCCGATTGAACATCATGACCAAGGGGCAGCAACGGTTCGAGATTGAAGAGATTATTCAGAGGGTTCCCCATGTGGTGGGCCGGGTCCGCTTTTTGCCCGAAGTGGAGGGTGAGGGATGCGCCGAGTTGGTCCCTCAGATCAACGAGGAGTATGTGGCTCTGGTACGGAACCTCACGGCACTGACAGGGGGCTATACGTCACGGGTAGACATCCCAGAAGACCCCATCCAGCTTTCCTATGCCATCGCCGCCAATCTGGAGATGGAACCACACTTGCGGCAGAGTCTTTTGGTCACAGAGACCGCCGCCACCCGCTTAGCTGACCTGATTCCATTGCTTAAGCAGGGCAACGAAGCGCTTCGAGAGCGCATCGTCAAGCAGAATCCATTCCAGGGGCCGAGGCTTAACTAATAGCCTAGGCGGTCTTCGTTAGATCTCCGAAGAGGCGCAACGCACCGGACTCGGGTATCAGGCCCGAGAACAACTCCGGATGGATCATCTCCGCCATGATCTCAAGGCCAGTTACCAGACGGGGTCCCGACCGGCTGGTGTAGGCGCCCGCGTCCACCACGTATACCCGGTTGTTCTTCACTGCGGGGAGCGTGTCCCAACCTGGTTTGGCCGTCATCACCGGCATGTCTTCCAACGCCCGCTTCACGTCAAAGCCACAGGGCATCATTATGATAATCTCCGGCTGGCTGGCAACGACTTCGTCCCAGTCCAGTTTCAATGTCCCAGTGTCCTTGTCGCCGAAGCTGTTGGTCCCGCCGGCTAGTTCCGTCATCTCCGGCACCCAGTGGCCGCCGCACATCACGGGGTCTGCCCACTCGACATGAAGCACGCTGGGGTGATTGTCGGCATCCTTGGCGCGCTCGGTTATTGCCTCGATGCGGGCGGTGAGTCCGGATGTGATCTCCGCAGCCTTGGCTTCCGTCCCGGTTGCACGGCCGACCCGGTTCAGGTCCTCGACCACGTCGCCGATGTGGAGCGGGTCCAACGATAGAATCTCGGGCTCTTTGGCTAGTCCCAGGCTTACCTCGGCAACCTGCCGAGAAGAGATGGCTCAAACCTCGCAGATGGCTTGAGTGATCAGGAGGTCCGGCTCTGCCGCTTTCAGCAATTCCGCATCGATATCGTAGATGCCAAGCCCTTCTTTCAAACGCTCGGCAATCACCCTACTGATCTCGCCGCTGGTGGGTTCCTGTCCTTCGAAGACACTATGGACGACATGGGGTTTGTCCCGCGCCTCCGGAGGGTAGTCGCATTCGTGGGTCACGCCGTAGAGTTGGTCTTGTAAGCCCAGGTCGTAAACCATCTCGGTGGCGCTGGGCAGGAAAGAGCAGATGCGCATATATAATCCCCGGCTAAGACATCTCAGCTGTTAGAATCGTGAATAAGGCTCGTTCGGTGTAACTTTACCGGTGATTTTCGGAATGGGAGACCAACTCCACGGTGGTGTCAGAGGTCGCCACGGCGACCGAACCATAGAGGGGTCAACGCTTCTTCCAGGTCTCAACTAGGTTGTGAGCATCCTCGTCGTCCACGCCCCACATCTCGAACTTGATCCGGATGGCGTCGTAAAGTGTTAGGTCGCCATGGTCGGCGTCCGAGTTACGGTAGGACTCCACGCTGACGTCCATCCACTCCAGTCCAATGTCGTCTTTGTCAGCCAGGCGCTCGACCATATTCACAGCGCAGGCGCCGATCCCCGAAAAGAAGAACTCCCCGGCGCCCAACTCCTCGCCGCCGGCATCGTCGGCAACGAAGTGGTGGGTGCGTGCGTTGCAGATGGCCCGGCCCAGGGTGCCGGTGCTGTATGCCCTTGCTTTGTAGGCCAGTGTCAGGTTAGCCATTTACTCCTCCATCTGGATTTAAACTCTTAGTCAGCCACCCGATAGGCAAAGCAGTCAACGATCTCTATGGGCAACTGCCTCTGNGCCAGTCCGGTGGTGCCGATCACCGCCCGGCAGGGCGGGTTTGGCACGAACTCCCGGAACACCTCATTGAACTTTCCCCAGTTGTCCATGTCAGTCAGGAACACCACCATGTTGACCACGCGGCTGAAATTGGTGCGCCCTGCGGTCAGCGATGTCTCAACGTGCCGGAAACAGGCGCGGTATTGTTCCATGAAGTCTTCGCCGACCAATTCCCCGGCAAAATTCGAAGATGTCGTGCCTCGGACGTAGACCTTAATCGCCTTCACCTTAAGCATTCTGGTCAGATCTTCGTCAAAGTAATCTGTGTACATGCCGGTGCGGTAGGAGGTGGAGTCGGTCGCTTCGTGGCGGCCGTCGGAGATGATCAGGTCCAACAGCAGGTCCCGGTCTTTGAAGGAGAGGGCTTGGGCCTGTTCTATGGACAAAGCGTCAAATTGCTCCAGCGTACTTGCGGTGTTGCTTACCTGTGTCATGGCAGAGCATCCTATGTTCCGTCTAGGTGCCCGTATCTTAGCGTCAGCCATCGGGCCGTGCAAGACGCTTTGACACCCTCCAACCCGCCCACCTATCATTGCAGTTAGAGCAATATCGAAAGCTGGCATTTCCCCTCATGGAGGCGCCCATGGCGACCATCAACGAACTTAAGGAGCAGTACGAGGGCCTAGACCAGGAACTCCCCTGGAAAGGCGAGGAGGCCGTCGACCCATCGTGCCTGCTCACCTTCCAGTACGAATATCCCGATCAGCAATCTCAGGTTGAGATCGACACCGATGAATTCACAGCGGTCTGCCCGTGGACCGGCCTCCCAGACTACGGCGTCCTGACGATCTCCTACGTGCCTGGTGAATCGTGCATCGAACTGAAGTCCCTGAAGTACTATCTTCTTTCCTACCGGGACGTGGGCATCGTGCAAGAGCATGCCGTCAACCGTATCCTCAACGACCTCGTAGCCATCTGCCATCCCCGGTCCATGAAGATCACACTGGACTACAAAGTGCGAGGCGGTTTACACACCACGGTAAGCGTCGAACACAGCCCGGATAAGGGCGGCAAGTAGATGCCCAGGCGCGCTGGCCCAATATGTACCAGATAAGAATCGAGTTCACCTTCGATAGTGGGCACCGCCTCCTGGACTACGACGGCAAGTGCGCCTATCCCCACGGCCACACCTACCGGGCAGAGGTCTTTATCGAGTCTCAGTCCCTGAACGATCTGGGCCTCGTCTACGATTTCACGGACCTGAAAGACCGGATCAAGACCTGGGTGGACGAGAACTGGGACCACGCCTTTCTCGTCAACAGCCGGGATAGCGAACTCATAGAAGGGCTGGGCGGCGCTGAATTGGTGCGGCTCTACAAGTTCCAGGATGAGAACCCCTCGTGCGAAATAATGAGCCGGGCGTTGTACGAAAAGACTGCTGAACTCTGCGGCGTGGATCCCGCCAAAGTCCGGCTTTGGGAATCGGTGAACCAGTTCGCCGAGTACCACGGGGAGGGCTAACGCCGTGCCCAGCTACGGGGTGAGCCTCCTCTCCGGCGGACTCGATTCAACCACAGTGACCGCCTTGGCCAAGGGCAAGACCGACCACTTGACCGCCCTAACTTTTCACTACGGCCAGAGCCATAGCAAAGAAGTCGAGTGCGCCGCCGAAGTCGCCCGGTCCATCGGTGTGGCCCAGGAACTTATGGACATCTCGTTCCTGGGCAAAGTCGCCTGGTACTCGGCCCTGACCAACCCAGACCGGTTCCCAGTGCCCACAGACCGTGAAGCCGCCCAGATGGGCAACAGTATCCCCATCACCTACGTTCCCCTGCGAAACACGATATTCCTGTCGCTGGCTGCCGCCTACCTGGAAAGCCAGGTGCTCCATGCCATCGAGCTGGAAAACGTGTCTCCCCATGACGTTCAAGCCCTCATCTACATGGCGCCCAACGCCATCGACTACAGCGGATATCCCGACTGCCGGCCAGAGTTCTTCGACAAGATGGGGGAGTCGCTGGGCTATGGAAGCAAGCTTTGGACGGAATATCACGTGCCTCTGCAGATAGAGATACCCATCATTGAGATGTCCAAGGCCGATATCGTTAAATTTGGCGTCGAGCTCGGGGCCCCGCTAGAACTGACATGGAGCTGCTACCAGGGCGGCGAGACGCCGTGCGGGCGGTGCGATAGCTGCATCCTGAGGGCCAACGGCTTCAAGGACGCCGGCTATCCAGACCCGGCGTTGCCAGATTAAATATGCTTAAAGTCAGCCGAAGATCAGAGGGAGAACCAGAGATATTCCACTCCATCCAGGGTGAGGGGGTCTCGATGGGCGTTCCATCGGTATTCCTGAGGTTGGCGACCTGTAATCTGAGTTGCCGTTGGTGCGACACCAAATACACCTGGGACTGGCAGAACTTCGATTATGAGACGGAAGTGGCGGACCTGGAAGAGTCCGAGGTGCAGGCCAAGATACAAGCCTTCGACTGCTCCCATTTGGTGATCACGGGCGGCGAACCGATGCTACAACAAGCCGGACTGGCGCCTCTGGTGAAGTCTTTGTCGGAAGAGGGCTACACCTTCGAGGTGGAGACCAACGGGACGATCGTACCGGCGCCGGAGATGCTCCGCTACATCGGCCATTGGAACGTGTCGCCCAAGCTCCGCACCTCCGGCAACCCCTCGGCGGGGAGCCAGGTACCTTCTGCCTTGGAAGTGTTTGCCGGGTTGCCCGAGGCTTATTTCAAGTTTGTGGTTACTGGGGAGTCTGATGTGGGCGAGGTCTGCGCTCTGCGGGACCGATACGGCCTGGAACCGGACCGAGTGCTCCTCATGCCCGAAGGACGTACGCCTGACGCCCTGGCAAGGAAAAGTGCCTGGCTGTCCGAAGCTTGCGTGAAAAACGGGTTCCGTTTTACCACCCGGCTCCACATCATCTTGTGGGGAGACGAGCGAGGCAGGTAATCCCGGCTAGCTTCCTCTCAGCAAGCGAGTTAGCTCCCTGATATTTTCCAAGGCATCGAGGTGGCCCACCGTCTCAGCTACCCGAGCCGCGCCTCCGTCACCCAAGATATCTTCGACCAAGAAATTGAACTTAGCCACTAATTCCTCGCGGGAAGCTGGGTTTTCCGTATCTCCGTGATGGGCGGTCACGTTCTCTGTGAAAGTACGCCCGTCCTTCAATGAAACGGCCACCTTGGCCGCCGGATAGTCGTAACGCCGCAGATCCATCTCAGGATCAGCAACGATGTCCACACGGTGCGATAGCGCTAGCGTCGCCGGATCCTGTAGCCGGTCCGGGTAAAAGGCCGTGATATCGGTGCTGTTATGCACCACCGCGGTCGCCACCGCGTAGGGTAGCGAGAACTTGGCGGCCAGCATGTTCACCGGCTCCGGGTCAACCATGATCGTTGCCAGCGCCGGGGCTTCTATCTTGATACGGTCAATGTCGGCGGCGACGAAACCCTCTCGGCCCAACAGTGCCTGAACACCGTCCAATACTGGATGGTTGTACAGGCAGCAAGCGTGTAGTTTGAAGTAGTTGTGCTGGATCCGGTAGGCTCCCGGCACGCCCAACTCCTGCACCACTGCTTCGGTGTCGAAGGACTCCCCCAAGATGGTGTTGTAGATGTCAGATGGGCCGTCCTCTAGACCCGTGAAGCCGCAGAGGGTTAACTGGGCCGCCATGATCCCCTGAAACCCGGAGCGGCCGGGGTAGAGGTTGCGGATGGTCGCCCCTTCGATGCATGGGGCCCAAGTATTGGCCGGACTCATGGATGCGGAGACGTTGATTGCCTCGGTCGTACGCGCCTCATTAAACCCCATCAGTTTGGCGGTAGCCACCGCAGAGCCGATTGTCCCCCAGGTGCCGTGGGAGTGGACCGATTTTCTGACTTTGGTGCCGGTGCCGATTCGGGAGGTCACCTCGTATCCGGCGATGACGCTCTCCAAGAATTGTCTCCCGGTGGCGCCCCGTTCCTCGGCCACGGCCAACGCAGCGGGTATCACGTGGATGGCGGCGTGTCCTCCACCCAACCGGTTGCCCTCATCCATCTCCAAGGCGACTCCAGCGGTGGCGTTGGAAAGGGCGGCGAAGACCGCGATGGCTGAGCCGGGCTGTCCTAGAAGGGTTGCCGGTCCCTGGCCGCCGGTCTTGGCTGCAAACCGCGCCAGCTCCACGTTCTCGGAAAGGCGGCTACCTGCGAGCATTGCGCCGATGGTATCCAATACCACCGATTTAGCGGCATTAACAGTAGAAGATTCCAGGTCTTCCAGGCGTGTTTCGCAGACGAAACGCGAGAGGCGGTCTAGGTAATCTGGCATCATGGTCTCCCCGGTCCGGTTGCCTCTATTTTAACCGAATGGCATAATCCGGCAACCATGTGCGCCACGAATAACCAGAACGACGAACAAGACTTTCAACCGTGGACCAATCTGAAACAGCCGATGCCGATCTGGCGCAAGCTGAGGCTTGTGGCTCGGAACAACTTCATCAAGCTGCGCACGAGAAAGGGCTGCTGCGGCAGTTTAAATCAGCCCGGCTGTTGACGCGGAAAAAGCCAGCCACCGGGTTCCGGCGGCCAGTAGGCCTAGGTAGGCAGTTCCGCCTGGTAGCCTTCATAATGACCGTTCGCCAGTACCGGACTCCGCTCGACCATTGTTTCTTCGATAACTGGAACTGCGGTAGCAGCTAAGCGTATCCCGTCCCACCAGTGTTTCCCTCGGCCCCGGCGGCGGCGTTGGAAACCCATGGCGGTGAGCTGCATGCCGAAACTGCGCTGTGAAACGTCGTCTTGGCCGGTATCCCGGCACCACTCCTGGAACCCTTCGTAGAGTTCCTTCGCCAGAATCAGGTTACTGTCACCCACCTCGCACTGCACATCTACGAACCTGGTCACCGGCCTATCGATCATCCGAGCCGGCGCTGGGCTGGCGATGACTATCTCAGGTTGGGCCTCATCTTCAGGGACAGACTCCCATCTGGCTGCCGGCGTGTCATTTTGCCCGGAGGTAGGCTGTTCGATCTCAGTTAGGTCTTCGGCCCAATTGGCGAAATAGACCAGCAGGTCGATGAACTGGGGCAAGCCTCCAACGTGGTCCCAACTAAGCGACTTACCGTGGAGTTCTCCGGCATCAATCAGAAGGTTGATGGGCCGCACCTCGAACCTGCGGCGGTACTCAGGAGGGCAATTCCAGACAGGCGTGAATAGATTGGCGAAGACGGTGTTGTTCAGCAGAAACATCACGCACCGCGCCGCCTGAAGATCCGGGTTTTCTTCTTCCAAGGGCTGGTTGGCGAACACGCCGTCCAGACTTCGTTGCGTTTGGATAACCGCCAATGCAAACGCGGCGCGAGCCTGATTGGCTGCGCGCCGCGTTAATTCCGTCTGGTCCGGTCCGTCATTGTCCACCGCGAAGGCAACGAACATATCTTCGGGACCGTCCCGAAAAAGCTGTTTTGCGGTTACCTTCTCTTCCTGAACCGCCTGCAACAATGCCATGGACAAGTCCAGGTTCTCTTTGACCATCCTGATCTCAAAAGCCGGCTTCATCATCATCACAACACCCCTTCATCACTCTTCCCGGGTACACTTCCCGGGCCTTGCCGCCCCTGAAACTTTGCGAGAATCTTACGCGGTGATGTCCATCACCACTTTGATAACTTCTTCTTGCTGTTGATCATACATGTCATAGGCCTTCTGTACATCTGTAAAGCCCATGCGGTGAGTGATCAAATTGGCGGGTTCGCACCAGCCCCGCTGCCTGAGGGCCACCATGTGTTTGATCTGGCTGGTGGGGTCACCGCTTCGGGCGCCGGTGGTGCCGATCATCCGTGGTTGCTTGTCCATGATGTAGTTATGCTCGATGGAAACAAAGTCGTCGGCCTGTACGCCAAAGACGATGATAGTGCCGAACTGGCGGACCAGACGGAAACAACTGTTGAAGCTGTCGGGATATCCGGCTGCCTCGACGATCACGTCTGGGCCCACACCATCGGTAATCTCCAAGATGGCTTCGTCCAGGTTTTCTTTTTCGGGGTTGATCCGGTGGGTTGAGCCGAAGATCTTGGATTTTTCCAGCCGGTAGTCCAAGGGGTCCACCACCGCGACGCTGGACGCTCCCATACGAGAGGTGATCATGGCGAAGCTGAGGCCGATGCTTCCCTGGCCCATGACAACGACGTTCTTGCCCAGGATGTTGGGCATCTGCTGGCAGGAATAAAGCACGGTGCCCGAAGGCTGGCACATGACCCACTCGTCCAACGGCCCTTCGTCGGGCAGCAGGATCATCCGGCTGGGGTCTGAAGTCATATACTCCACGAGCCCGCCCTTACCTCTGTCCGGTATCGCGATAACGCGCTGCCCTTCTTGGTATTCATCGGTACGGCTCTCGACGATGGTCCCGGCCAACTCGTGGCAGGGCCGGCCGATGTCCATGGGATATTCTTCCTCGGGGTGGATGTTGAAGCCGTGGCGGCAATCGCTGCCGCATACAGAAACGCGCTCCAGTTTAATCAGTACCTGGCCGTCGTTGGCCATCGGTGTCTCAGTTTCCAGAAACTCAAAGAGTTTTGGTCCGACAAGTCTCGCAGCTTTCATGCTCGCGATTTCCCCCTAATGTTTATCAGGATTTTATCAGGCAGCCCATTAGTCTTAGAATAGAACTCCAGTAGGACTTGGGCCGCGTGTATCTTAAACCGGGCGAAGGATGGCAGCAACCTGCTTTCTCCTAGACCTGCCCGTGCCTGAAGCAGCCCACTTTATGGTCGTTAACCATCCCAGTGGCCTGCATGTAGGCGTAACAGATGGTCGTCCCAACGAACTTGAATCCCCTCTTTTTCAAGTCTTTGCTCATGGCGTCCGATTCGTCAGTGAACGCCGGCACTTCCGACATTGAGCTCCAATTATTCGTTTTGGGGCTGCCGCCCACAAATCCCCAGATATAACTGTCGAAGCTGCCAGCCTCTTCCACCACCCTCAAGAAAGCCTGGGCGTTCCCGATCGTTGACGCGATCTTAAGGCGGTTCCGAATGATTCCTGCGTCCGCCAACAAGCTCTGGACCTTGCCGTCGCCGTACTTGGAGATGGCCGGCACGTCAAAATTGTCGAAAGCCGCCCGGTAGTTCTCTCGCTTGTTCAATATCGTGTTCCAACTGAGGCCGGCTTGGGCGCCCTCCAAGATCAAAAACTCGAACAATAGGCGTTGATCGTGGAGCGGCACACCCCATTCTTCATCGTGATAAGAAACCATCGATTCGTTGGCCGCCCATTCGCAGCGTTCCATGGCCAATCTCTGCATTCATCTTGTAGGTTTATGTCTGACGGATTATTATAGTGCACGCCAAAAAGGCTGAACGAATTCAACCTAAACCCATTAACCCAATCCCGTTTAGGGATTCCCTCTGGAGGTACCCACAGTGGCAAGTCAATATGACGTGATAGTAGTCGGCGCCGGCAATGCGGCCCTTTCCGCGGCCATCGCCGCCAAAGAAAATACCGATTCGGTACTAGTAGTTGAGAAGGCCCCCGAATATTTTCGGGGCGGAAACACCTACTTCACCGGCGGCATCATTCGCTTCGCCTTCGAAGGCCTAGACGACATCAGGACCGTCATTCCCGATATGTCTGAGACCGAAGTCAACCAGGTGGAAGTGGGCAGCTATACCGAGAACCAATTCTACGACGATATGATGCGGGTAACCGAGGGTCTATCCGACCCTGAGCTGGCCCAGATATTAGTCAGCCAGTCTCTGCCCACCATGCAATGGCTGCAGTCCAAAGGCGTCCGGTTCGTTCTGGCCTACGGGCGGCAAGCCTTCAAGGACGGCGACAAGTACCGGTTCTGGGGCGGCCTTTTGGTGGAGGCGGTGGGCGCAGGAAAGGGTTTGTCCGACCAGCAGTTCGATGTCTGCGCCGAGATGGGGATAGACGTCTGGTACTCCACCCAAGCTACCAAATTACTTCAAGACCAGAAGGGTCGCATCAATGGACTCACGGTCCTGGGCCCAGATGGGTTCGAAGACATCTCCGCCAGCGCCGTGGTGCTTGCCGCCGGAGGATTCGAAGCTAACGCTGAGATGCGCTGCCGGTACCTCGGTCCGGGTTGGGAGAACGTCAAAGTCAGGGGCGTCCCCTACAACACCGGCGACGGAATCAAGATGGCCCTGGACGTCGGCGCCCAGTCCCACGGGCACTACAGCAGTTGCCACGCCGTGGCCTGGGATATGAACGCACCGGCTTTCGGCGATCGCACAATCACGGAGCTGTACCAGAAGCACTCCTATCCCTTCGGCCTGATCGTAAACATCAATGGAGAGCGTTTTCTGGACGAAGGCGAAGACTTCCGCAATTACACCTACGTCAAATTCGGACGGGCCTACCTGACCCAACCCCAGGGCCTCGGCTTCCACATCTTCGACGACAAAGTAAAGCACCTTCTGCGGGACGAATACCACATCGACCAGGTAACCATGGCCAGAGCCGACACCTTGGAAGAACTGGCCGAACGGCTGGACATCGACCCAGCCGGTTTCGTTAAGACCATCGAAGAATTTAACGCTGCGGTGCAGACCGACATCCCCCACAACCCGACGATCAAGGACGGCCGAAACACCGTAGGTATTACGCCGCCCAAGAGCAATTGGGCCGAACTCATCGACACCCCGCCCTACACCGGCTACGCTGTGACCTGCGGCATCAGCTTCACCTTCGGAGGCGTCAAGATTGACACGCGCGGCCGGGTCGTCACCAACAGCCAAGAGCCCATCCCCGGCCTGTATGCGGCTGGCGAGATGGTCGGCGGACTGTTCTATCACAACTATCCCGGCGGCTCCGGGCTATCGGCGGGCATGGTCTTCGGCAGGCTGTCTGGCAACAGCGCCGGACAAGACGTCAAGGCACTCAAAGGTTAACCACAAGTTTCTAGGAGGACCGTGGTCTCGACTGCGAAAGGGATAGAACTGATTACGACCGAGACCGGCCGAATCAAGGCGTACCTCCGGGGTACAGGCCCGGACCAATGGGGCTTGGACAGTCCCTGTGAAGGCTGGACCGTTGGGGATGTCATCGGCCACCTGGGCTGGGCAGCCGAGTTTTTTTCCGATGCGATCTCCCAAGGCCGGTCGGGCATCACCTCAGCCCCTCAGGGACTACCCGAGATTGGGACGATGCCACCCGCCGAGCTTCCGGACTTCATCGCCCGTATGGCCAAGGAATACAACCGATCGGCCGGCTCTGACCTGGCCGACGCATTCGCCTCCAGCGTGGACCGGCTGGGTGGGATCTTCTCCAGCATGGAAGACGATGACTGGTCCAAAGAGTGTTTTGGACTAAGGATGCTCCAACCGGCATCGGCCTACGTCGCCATCCGCATAAGCGAAGTTGTCATCCACTACTGGGACATCCGGTATCCGTCCAACCCCAAGGCCCCGCTTTCACCTGAGTGCGTCCCTGCGGTTTTGGAGCGGCTGCCCGTCTGGTTAAACAGCTTGGGCCTGGCCGAATTCCAGCCCCTGCAGTCTCCCGCCCGCTACCGGGTCCGGACCACTGGGGCCTCCGATTTCCAACGGGATATTGTGATCGGAGAAGGTGAAAACCGAGTTGATTCAGCCCAGGGAAATCCGACGGCAACGTTCACCTGTGACGCCGATGTCCTGGCGCTGTTGGTCTGGGGACGCCTCCAACCGGGCCGGGTCTTGACTGACGGCAGGCTCGTTATGAGCGCCGGGACCGGTACGAGTGAGGATTTCTCCGCCTGGTTGTCCCGCTAAATTGCAACCATTCCATCTCTCTCGGTATCGAATTCCACGATACGTCATCGCTTTTGGCCGGCGTAGTAGTGATATGATTCACAGAATCGAATGTGATTGCCTCGGCGTATCGACCGCGCCGAGTCCTGATTAACCCGGTCCTTGATGCAAACGACGGAAAAAACCAAAAAGCCCATCTATTTTGGCTGGTACGTATGTGCCGCCACCGTATTCATCGGATTCGTCTCCATCGGCGCCCGCAACAGCTTCGGGGTATTCGTGATCCCGATGAGCGAGGAGTTCGGCTGGAGCCGGTTCACTGTGTCCATCGCCGCGGCTCTGGGCGTCTTTACTAATGGACTGATTCAGCCGTTCATGGGTCAACTGTTTGACCGGACCGGCGGCCGCAAATTGATCCTGACGGGTCTGTTGATCCTCGGCATAGCAACGATTCTGCTCTCTTTGACCTTCCACATCCTTTTCCTGGTGTTCATGTTTGGGTTTGTAGCGTCAATGGCCCAAGGAGGACCTGCCCTTTCCAACACCGCCGCGCTTATGGCCCGGTGGTTCAAGCGCCGCCGTGCAACGGCCATCAGCATCAACTCCGCGGCCCTATCCCTGGGCGGCCTGATCATGGTCCCGTTCTCCATGTATATTCTCCAGGCAACGAGTTGGCGGACGGCTTGGATCGCCCTGGGAATCATCGTTCTAACATCGCTGCCGTTAGCCTATTTCTTCATCCGGGAAAGACCTTCAGACCTTGGCCTAAATCCAGACGGCGACCCCACGCCAGTACCCACCAACGACGGACCTGACCCCGTCCGTAGCGAGACCAGAGGCCCTCTGGAAGTGGAAACTTGGCGGGAATCCTTCAAGTCTGCTCCCATCTGGCAGATGACGGGGTCCTATTTCGTCTGTGGCGCCACGACGTTTGTACTTTCGGTCCATTTCATCCCATTCGCCATCGAGGACCGGGGAATCTCCGGCACAACCGCCGCGACTATCTTCGGTTACATGATGGGGCTGAACATCATCGGAGCTTTGGGCGCTGGGTTACTTTCGGACAAGATCGGCGGCACCAAAAACTGGTTAGCTCTGGTGTATTTCATGAGGGGATGTGCCTACGTATGTCTCCTCACCATTGATTCGGTGGTCGGCCTCTGGATCTTCGCCACCATTGCCGGCTTCTCCTGGGTGGCCACGCTTCCGCTAACTTCGTCCCTCACCGCCGATGTTTACGGGCTCAAGGCCATGGGAACGATCTCCGGAATCACATTCATGTTCCACCAATTCGGCGGGTTCGGAAGCGTGCTTCTGGCCGGGCTGCTCTTTGACATCACTGGGTCTTATGTATTGCCATTCGGCATCGTCGCTGCGCTGTTGTTCCCGGCTGCC
>NZVX01000060.1 GCA_002698265.1 Chloroflexota bacterium
ATACGCGGCCGGACTGGTGGCGCTCAATTCTATCTTCCAGATACTGTTCTACTCTTCTTACGCGTTTATCTTCATAACGATCGTCCCCACTTGGTTCGGCCTGGAAGGCTTGGAAGTCGACATAACCATCGTCCAGGTCGCCAAAAGCGTGGCGATCTATCTCGGCATACCGTTTTTCGCCGGAATGCTCACTCGGATAATTTTGCTGCGGGCCATGGGACGGATCTGGTACGAGCAGGTATTCATACGCCGCATCAGCCCGGTCACCCTGGTTGCGTTGCTGTTCACGATACTGGTGATGTTCTCTCTGAAAGGCGAAGTCATCGTGGACATCCCGCTGAGCGTGGTGAGAATCGCGATTCCCCTCTCGATCTACTTCGTTGTGATGTTCCTGATTTCCTTCTACATCGGGAAGAGCATGGGAGTGGACTATTCCAAGACAACCGCCGTGGCGCTCACCGCGGCCAGCAACAACTTCGAACTGGCCATCGCCGTGGCGGTCGGTGTTTTTGGCATCGGTTCCGGACAGGCGCTGGCGGCAGTGGTAGGTCCGTTGGTCGAAGTGCCGGTGCTCATCGGCCTGGTCAATGTTGCCCTGTACTTCCAGCGCCGTTACTTCATTGCAGAGGCACAGTAGTTGTTGACCGTATTCGGCGTCATCGCCATTAGCATCATGTTTCTTTCCTACTGGACTGAAGCGCGCTCCAAGTGGTTGGTGCTGATTTTCGCCATTGGGTCTGGTATGACTTCGCTGTACAGCGGTCTGGAAGAGGTCTATCCCATCACCGTGATCGAGGGCCTCTGGGCGCTGGTCGCCCTCCAGCGATTCTGGCAAAGACACCTCAGGGAAAAAGAAGAGGCGAGCGTCTGACATACGCCGGCCTCTTACACTCGGTCTGCGCCGCTCCGTCATGACAAACTGATGAATCTTAGAGATCTCCGACCAGTTTGGCTCGGAATTGCAGCCCGAGTTTCTGGCCCAACCCTTTTCCGTCTCCGACCTGACCGCCAAGATCAAGACGATCGTCGAAGCGATCTAGCATCTATCTTGGTCCACACTCGGGCGGCTACTCCGGTAGGTCGTAGCTATCCATAAAACGGTCCACCAAACCTGTCGCCTTCTCCCAGTCGTAAGTCCGGTAAGAGTGGTTGCGGACGGCAAACTGAGCTCCGGCGTAGAACATCTCATACTGAGTGTGCCGCGAGCCGAACTCCGACCCGATCGCGTCCCACGCCAGTTTGAAGAGCTTGACCCTGTCCTTTGAGTCCATCACCGGCGACTGCTGGGTTTTTTCGATGTAGCCGGCAGTCTCAGGACTGGCGAAATCAACGGCTCCAGACGGCAGCATGATCACTCCACCGCCGGCCAGCTGCCTGATGGCTTGAATCACCTCTGGGTACATCTGCTGGGCTTGGACCTGTGAGGCGTACATCAGGTGGCGGTCAGGAACGTAATACTTTCCAACATAAGTCCCCTTAGCCTCCATCCCGTAGACCATACCCTCAATCAACCCCACCTGACCTGCCAGAGCCCCCAAGCTCTCGACCACTTGAGGATAGGCGAGCACATTTGTGGTCTCGGCAATCTTCCGCGCCACACCCACCAAGAAGCGAAGCTTGACCATCAACCGGACCTGAGCCTGGTAGTTGTGGAATACGTGGGCCGGGGTCTCATGATACTGGGCCCGGCACATGGATGGATCGCGGTGCACGAATACCCTGTCCCAAGGAACTTTAACCTCGTCGAAATAGACCACTGCGTCGTTCTCGTCGAAGCGGCTCGACAAGGGGTTGTCGAACTCCGAGACCGCCGCCGCCTCATAGGACTTACGAGAGAGTAGCTTGACCCCCTTGGTCCCCAAAGGAATCGAGGCCGAGAAGGCGTACTTCTCCTCGCCCGGTTGCATCGGCTGGATAGTGCCCAACAACACCTCATTGGCCAGGATGCAGCTTGTGCCCAGCATCTTAGCCCCCTTCACGGTGATCCCTTGCGAGTCCTCGTCACAGATGCCGGCGGTCAGGAATTCATCTGCTTGCCCGCTAACACCTTTAGAGCGGTCCGCCTGCGGGCTGACCACCACGTAGGTCACGAACCGGTCGTTATCCCGGACGTATTCAAAATAATCGCTGAAGGCCTTTGCCCGTTCCGCGCCGTGGGCTTGGAACAGGTCTAGGCGCATCATCATGCCGCAAAGAGACGATGCCACATGGTCAGGGGAGCGGCCCAAGAACCCGTTGGTCTGTTCCGCCCAAGCCTCGAGGGCCCGGCGGCGCTGCACCAGATCATCGTAGGACTCAGGCATCTGCCAGCAGCGGTTCACTCTTGCGCCAGTTGGCGACTCGAAAGTCATAAGTTCCCGGTTCTCCGATGCGGCCTGGAAGTCGTAGAGCCCAGCGGTTGACCTGATGGCGTTCCGGTAGGCAGGGTGGTCCACCACGTCGCCGACCAATTGGCCGTTCAGGTAGACGCTACGCCCGTCCCGCAAACTATCTAGGTGGTCTTGTCCTGTTTTGGTCATGAGAGATTCGTCCTGAAATGAGGCTGTCAATCGAGGGCGCAATAATAGCACAGCGTCCGAACACGACAACTCGAGACAGCCGGCGCCGACTCGCTGAACACCGCCGGTTGACTGGGGCTTGTCAACAGATATAATCGGTCAATCTTTGGAAACCGGCATCGGGAGCGAAAATCTCAGGATGAAACTCGGCTACTTTACCCTGACCGACAACCCACCGGCGTACGGAGCGGACCGCAAAGACCCGAGCCGGTTGCTGGAAGAAGTCATGGAGCAATGCCTCCACGCCGAAGAGTTGGGCCTGAATTCAGTATGGGTGCCGGAACACCACTTCGGGTTATTCGGAGTATTGCCTTCGGCGCCGGTGTTCTTAGCCAACGTGGCCGCGCGCACCAAGCGGGTGAAACTTGGTCCGGCGACCGTTTTGCTACCGGTACAACACCCGTTGCGGGTTGCCGAGGAGTTTGCGCTCTTGGACTTGCTTAGCAATGGAAGGGCCCAACTCTCGGTGGGACGGGGCTATGACGCCCGGGAGTACGCCGCGTTCGGAGTGGATTTCACCGAGAGCCAGGAGATCTTCTTTGAAGGCCTAGAGGTGATCAAGAAGGCCTGGAGCCAAGAGACCTCTTCCCACCAAGGGGTCCACTACCAATTCCCGGAGATCACGGTACTACCGCGGCCGGTGCAGCAACCATACCCGCCGATCTACGTGGCGTGTTTCAGCGAAGCTACCCTGCGCTACGCCGCCCGGACCGGGTTCGATGTCATCTTCGCGCCCTTTGCCGCCGCCATGATGTTCGGCAGCCTTCAGAACGCCGTCGCCGAATTCAGGAAAGAATCTGAAGCAGCCGGTCATCCTGGCCGCAAGGCAATGTGCTCCTATTTCGTCAACGTGACCCATGATGAGGAAGAGACGCTGGCAACGAAAGAGCGACTGCTCCATTATTTCCGCGGTATCCTGCCGGCATTTCCCGCCGACCGGGCAACAGCGCCGGCCCACATCCGCTATTTCGTTGATATCGTGGAGCGGATGCAGGACATGACCACCGAAGATCTGGGTGACCGAAGCATCATCACCGGCAGCCCCGAAGATTGTCTAAGGGTGTTGAAGGATTGCGAGGAGGCCGGCATCGAAGAGGTTATCCTATACTTCGGGTTCGGCGGCTGGGGCCACAACGAGACGTTGGCTTCCATGGAACGGGTGGCGAAAGAATTGTCACCACATTTCGACTAGGCTACTATCGGCCACGTATCCGCACGGTATCGAATCAGTCCCCGGAAATGTAATTTCGGTCAATCAAAGAAGGAGTTGGTCCCATGAGGGTTATATCCTGGAACGTAAACGGTCTCAGGGCGGTCCACAAGAAGGGATTTCTCGATTGGCTCAGCAGTGAAGACCCCGACATCCTTTGTCTTCAGGAGACCAAAGCCCACGAAGAGCAGCTCCCCGAAGAGGTCCGGTCCGTGGCCGGATACCACTCTTTCTTCTCGACGCCGGAAAGAAAGGGCTACAGCGGAGTTGGACTCTACACCAAGAAGGCGCCCGATAGCGTTCAATTCGGCTTCGGCGACCGGTTCGATGCCGAAGGACGCACCATCATCGCCGACTACGGCGAATTCGTTCTGTTTGGAATATACTTCCCCAACGGCAGGCAATCGGCGGAGCGTCTCCAATACAAGATGGACTTCTACGACGCGTTCTTGGAATATGCCGAGAAAACCAGAGCGAGCGGCAAACACGTAGTGGTCTGCGGAGACGTGAACACCGCCCACAAAGAGATCGACCTGGCCCGGCCCAAAGAAAACGCAAATGTATCCGGCTTTCTTCCCCAGGAACGGGCTTGGATAGACGAGTTCTTAGACCACGGGTACAAAGACACCCTGAGGATATTCAACCAAGAGCCCGAGAACTATTCATACTGGGACATGATGACCCGCGCCAGGGATCGAAACGTGGGTTGGCGCATCGATTATTTCTTCGTGGACCAGGTCTTCTCCGAACGGCTGACGGACGCTTTCATCCTGCCGGACGTGATGGGTTCAGANCACTGCCCCGTCGGCATTGAGACCGCCTAGCGCCAACTTCACGNCTGGCTCGAAGCTGGATGCTATACTAGGCCGTAGCCTGACCCATCGACCCAACACCNGGACGTGTTTGACTAATGAAAGACCACGTTGAAGTTTTCTTCCACTCTCAACAGCCTTATATCCACGTCAAGGAAGAAGACCTAGAGAAGTATGACTCCGGCCGCCTTGGCTTTCCCAACACTTACTTCGACCCGGAAAAAGCCCACGTCCTCTACAACCAGTACCACGAAGAATACCAATTGGCCGATGAGGCCGGCTTGGACGGCATCATGACCAATGAGCATCATGCCGCCTATTGGAATATGAAACCTTCGGCCAACATCGACGCCGCAGTGATCAGCCGCCTCACCAAGAAGGTCCGCATCGCCATCTTGGGCAACATCATCCCCATCAACGACCCCGTGCGCATGGCCGAAGAACTGGCCATGCTGGACTGTTATTCCCAGGGCCGGTTGATCTCAGGATTCGTGCGTGGCGGCGCTGTGGAGACCCTGCAGGCTGGTATCTCTCCAACAGAGAACCGTGACCGGTTCGAAGAGGCCCACGACCTGATAATCAAATGCTGGACCGAGCCGGGCCCGTTCCGGTTCGAAGGCCAGTATTACCAGCGACGGGTGGTGAATCCGTGGGTGCTTCCGATCCAGAAGCCCCATCCTCCGGTCTGGTTTCCCGGCGGCAGCAGCCCGGAGAGCGTCATCTGGGCCGCCAAACACCAATATGCTTACATGAACCTGGGCGCTTTGATCGGCCTGACTCAGGAGCTCAAACAAGTCTACATCGACACTGCGAAAGAAGTCGGTTTCGTTCCCGGCCCCAAGCATTTTGGGTACCAGGTCCGGGCATTGGTGGCCGACACCGATGAAAAGGCCCAGGAGATCGGCAAGGGTTTTCTTTGGGCCCAGAAACACCGCATGCGCGGACCCATAGAACACGTCGACCCCCCCGGCTACCAATCCAGAGTCGCCAGCCAGATGTCCACCAGACGCTTGGGCGGGGGCGGGGGACCTCCCATGACCTACCAGGACCTCCAAGACGTAAACGCAGTTGTGGTGGGAAGCCCAAAGACGGTGATCGCCAAATTAAAGGACACGGTCCAGAAATTGAGCCCCGGCTACCTAATACTGATTGGCAGTGACGGGAACATTCCCCACAAAGATGTCATGCGGTCTCTGGAACTCCTGGGCAGCGAGGTCGTGCCCGCGCTCCATGAGATAGAACTCCAGCCCTATACGTAACGGGCCCGAAATGCCCCAGACCAACTT
Source organism: Chloroflexota bacterium (assembly GCA_002698265.1). GTDB lineage: Bacteria > Chloroflexota > Dehalococcoidia > Lucifugimonadales > UBA3495 > UBA9611. The sequence goes on from NZVX01000060.1 coordinate 5,867, forward strand.
AAGGAAGTCGTCCAGATGTCAGCAAACGTCAAAGTACAGCAGGCAGGCCTCGCCCTTGCGGGCCAATACCGGTCCCACCAACTTTATTCCTTGGAAGACCGGCTGATGCCCAGGGACCTGGACGAAGCGTACCTTATCCAACGTGAGTTTCAGAAACATATCTCCGAAGAGCAGGGAGCCATAGCCGGTTATAAGCTGGCCGCGACGACCAAAGCGCTACAGGAGGCCAACGGGGTCAGTGAACCGTGTCTGGGAATCATGCTGGAGGACAATATCCGCCGTTCTCCGAGCACCCTGAAGGCCTCCGATTTTGTGCAACTGGGCCTTGAATGCGAGGTAGCGGTCAGGCTCGGCATAGACTTGGCTCCATCGGGCGCTCCCTACGACCGGGGAAGAGTTTCCGAAGCGGTCGAATCCCTTTCCGCCGCCTTTGAAGTCATAGATATTCGACGCACCCCCGACATGGATCCCAAAGTCCAATTCATCACCGGTGTGGCCGCCAACGTCTTTAACGCCGGTGTAGTCATGGGAGACCCGGTGTCCGAGTGGCGAAATCTGGACCTGCAAACCGCCTACGGCTCGATGAGTATCAACGGCGAGATGGTAGGCGATGGCCATGGCTCGGATGTCATGGGCCACCCTCTGGAGCCGCTGGCCTGGTTGGCCAACAAATTGGCGGAGCAGGGCTTGGGTCTGACGGCGGGAATGGTGATAATTACCGGTAGTATCGTGTCGCCCAAGCCGGTGAACGCGGGTGACACGGCATCCATAATGATAGAGGGCCTCGGCGGCGCAGAGATAACAGTCGTTTAGGCCGGACCTCATCTAGAATCACCAGGGAACATCCCAGGATACAGAGGACATAACTGAATGGTGGTAGCGGCGGAAACAGCTCAGATGGATCCCAGGGGACTCAGTCACGTGGAAGAACTATTCAATCAGCAGATCGCGACAGGAATCCACCCGGGCGCGGCATTAGCGGTCTACCGGCACGGGATGCCGGTCCTCGATCTTTACGGCGGACTAGCCGACCAAGAGACGGGTAAGCCTGTGGCCGAGGACACCATGTTTGTCCTCTTTTCTTCAACGAAAGCCGTGACCGCTGCCTGTCTGCACGTCCTTTGGGAGCGGGGCAAGTTGGACTGGGACGATACGGTCGCCTCCCATTGGCCCGGTTTTGCCCAGAAGGGCAAAGAAGACGTCACTATCAAGCACGTTTTGACCCACGAATCTGGGTTTCCCGACACCCCCAGTCACATGACCTGGGACCGCTGGCACGACTGGGAAGCGGCCGTCGAAGCCATGGAGCAGATACCTCTCGACTACAAGCCTGGCCGGGTGATCGCTTATCATCCCCGGAATTTTGGCTGGGTGGTGGGTGAACTTGTCAGGCGCATCGACGGAAGGCCCATCGAGCAGTTCGTGCGGGAAGAGATAACCGGACCCCAGAACATCGAAGAATTCCACCTGGGTATCGACCCCTCCATGGAAGAACGGGTGGCCAAACTGCATCCCATGGAGGACTGCGACCGTACCAGCCAGGTGACCATCTACAACCGGCCGGAAGTCCATACCGCGGTACTGCCTGCCGGCGGGGGGATCGCCACTGCCAGAGGGCTGGCCCGGTTCTACGCCATGATGGCCGCCGGCGGAACTTTGGACGGCGTGACCACGGTGAAACCGGAGACGGTGGCGGCCGTGACCACCCAGCAATCCGAGGGTCTCGACCACAGCTTGGACCGACAGGTGAAGCGTTCTTTGGGTCTGTCGTTGGGCGATCCCCGCACCGCGCTCCCAGGCAAAGAGGACATCAGGACGTTCGGCCACGCCGGCTCGGGTACGTCGATCGGTTGGGCCAACCGTGAGTCTGGTCTGGCATTTGCTTACATCACCAACGGGTTCCGTGCCGAGGCCACCAACACCCCCAGGCTCTCGGTCATGTCCCAGGCGGTCCACGACGCGGCATTGTAGCTAGGAAATCGGTGATTTCCCATGCGCCATCACTGCCCTGGCTCCGTCTCAAGAAAGGCTGATTCCGTGGACTATCGGTACGAATACAACNCCGGGCCGACCGAGATACAGGTCGGCGATTTGCGAGAAGNTGTGGGTTGNGACGCTAGGGTGGAGAAGTACCAAATAATCCTTGGTAATACCTACTTACGCGCTGCATGCTTCCACNGCGATGAACTTGNCGGCTACGTTGACGTTGTTAGTGNCGGCATTNATGACGCCTACATGAGGGNCCTGATGGTCGATCCTAANCATGACCGCCATGGTATTGCTTCAAACCTAATTGCGATGATCACTGAGCGCGTGAAGGGGAGCGGTATCAAGATGTTTAGTGTCCTTTTCGAGCCTCATCTTGCGGAATTTTACAGCGCAGCCGGATTTCACGTCATGGGCAGTGGAGAAATCTATTTCGAATCCTGACCCCCTTTTTTTATCAAAGGAGTTACCGAAATGCCGAGCCCCAAACAGACCTATGAGGTCGAATTAGGCACGGACCAGATGGCCTTCATCAGATCTATGAAAGACCAGTACGAGATCGTCGATGAGGGCAAGACTTTACGGGCCGTCATCGATTACTTGATCGTCACCAAAGGCGTTCACGACGAAGTCTTCGGGAAGCGCCGCTGCTTCAGGTGCGATTAGCTGCTAGGCCATCTGCTTGATCGCTTCCAGGGCCAGTTTGTAGCCGTAGATCCCAAAGCCATACACGGAGCCTTTGCAGACAGGTTGTATCTGTGAGACGGTGCCGCGGGCCGTGGGGTTGGAAGCATGCACTTCTATCATCGGGAATTTTACCTGGGCGATCGCGGCCTTGATGGGTCCGGTAGTCGTCGTGTAACCGGCTGGATTGATTATCCCGGCTTCATAGTCATCGTCATGGGCTGCGTACAAAGCGTTTATAACTTCGCCTTCGATATTGGAATGGAACATTTCGACGTCCATCCCTAACTCCTCGGCGTAGCCGACGATCTGTTCGTTCATCTCTCCCAAGGTCATGGGTCCGAACGTCTCCAATTGGGCCTTGCCCCTCATATTCATGCCCGCGCCTTGAATCACCAAAACTTTGCCCATTTTTGTCTCCTAGGTATCGTTACTGAAAATTATTGCGCTTGGGGAGGTCCGCCGGTGGCCTCAGTGGGAGTCTCGTTGATATACCCGGCTTGCAGGATATCCAGTTGGACCATCAGAAGTTTGTTCCAGGCGACAGATGCCCGGTGGGACTCGATAGGGTCCTCTATCTCTTCTTGAAATAGGTGGGCCAAGAGCGTCTGCATGAACGACATGGAGCCGGTCATGAACCTGCTGGGGATGGAACCCAGGTGGGCCCGGTGGGACGGGGGGTGACTGTGGACGATACCGGTGGCCAGTAGTCTGATCGGGTAGTCTTCGTCAACCTTGAAGCTGATTGAACCCGTCAGCCAACGCAGAAGGCTATGCTTGCGGCGGTCAAGCTTCGTCTCGTCGACCTCTCCTCCCTCTTCAAGAAAGAACCGCCGGGTCTCGGGAAATTTCAGGAAATGGTCGTACACCGCGGCGGTCAGTTCCTCGCCCCGTGACAACACCAACTCCCGGGTGGACTCGATGATATCCAGTTCCCCTTGGTCCAGGCCCACGAAATCGGCAACCTCTTTCATGCGGGCCGGCCAATCTACGATTCGCTGCATCTCTTCTCCGGGTTTCTCTTGACCGTTACGAATGGACCTTACTGCCCAGACCATCAGAATATAACCCTTGGGGTGTTGGTGGGCAAGAGAGTCTCTGGCGGTTATGCCTCTCCGCGAGCGGCTTGTGAAACAGCGTCCGAATCTGCATCCGACTCCGCTTGGCTCAATGGCTTCCACACAAGAGGCGAGATGGCTATCGCCGGCAGGAGGAGTATCAACCCGGCGAATGCGTTCAGCGATATGGCCCATTGGATGGACACCGCGGAAGCCACCGCCCCCATCTCCACGACTCCCAAGGGCGTGCCGGCGCCGATACAAACGCTTAAAAGGCCCATCATCCGGCCTCGCATGTCGTGGGGCGTGGCAAGCATAGTCACGGCGCTCTGCATCGTGGAAAAACCCGACTGGGCGATACCGCTAAAGGTGAGCAGCCCGAATGTCAGCGCATACCAAGGTGACCAGACGAATATCATGCCCATAAGCAAGACGCCCGTCGAGCCCAGAACGAAGACCCGCCCGTGGTAGCGCAGGTCCCGGGTTATGGCCATGATTCCGGCCCCGGCCAACTGCCCGAAGCCATCGGCGGCGACCAGGAGACCGACCAGCGTGACGCCGACCCCTAAGTGGTCGCGGCCGATGGCCGGAATGAACTGCTGGACGGGAAACGCCAGGGCGTTCATCACGATCGTGATGTAGAACAGTCCGATCAGCACCGGGCTTCGCCAGGCGTAGCCCACGGCAACCTTGAGACTGCGCACCACCGGCTCGATCTGAGCGGGACCCCGGTAATCCGGTATCTGAAGCTTGGTCATCAACGCCAGGTTGGATACGTGGACCACCAGCAGGAAGGCATAGGCTTCGGTGAACCCAGCGGCGCCTAGGATGACCCCGCCTACTATGGGACCGCTCATCTTCCCGATATTGTGGCTGATCACGTCCAGTGAGAGGGCATTGACCAACCGACGTTGGCCGACGATGTCGAATATGGCCGTACGGCGGGAAGGGTCTTCGATCGCCTTGGTCAGCCCCTGGACGAAAACGGCCAGAAAAACATGCCAGGCCTCGATCAGTTCAAAGTCGTAGGCGATAACCGCCAGCAAAGTGGCCGTCGTCAGCACGTTCAACGCCTGACCAATGATCAGCACTCTACCCCTGGGGAAGCGGTCTGCGATGTATCCGGTGTACAAGGAGATCATGGGCCGGGAGAGATTGTTGAAAGCTAACACCAGGCCCAGTTGGAAATAAGAATCGGTCAACTGGAGGATCAGCCAACTCAGTACCAACAACTCCATGCGGCGGCCGAACTCGCCCATGGTCCCTACATACCAGATAAGACGAAAATCGGCGTTCTGCAACACCGACAGAACGGTTCCTCTAAATCCTGAAGATGGCCTCATTCCGTGGAGATGCCCCCGTAACCGGACCCACGCTCCGGCAGCTACGCGCCGGTGCAAGCAAGCGAGATAACCTGGTTATTCTACTCCCTGTGCCCGGAAGCCGGATCTGGCGGCCGTTGATTGACACCCGTCTTCGGCCTTGCGTATCGTGAGGATACCCCTTCTTTCGAGGTCCCCGATTGGCAAAAGATAGTTCAACAGGGCGCATCACCCGCTGGGGCTTCCCTCCCGGCTCTCTTCCCCTGGCGATGTCACCAACGCCCCGGAAAACACTATCCCGGCGTTCACAATAAGCGCTGAAACTGGGGCTGACGGCATCGAGTTGGACGTCCGGCTCACCAGGGAGGAAAAGCTGGTGGAGTTCCACGACCGCTGCCTAGACCGCACTTCCGACGGCAAAGGACCGGTCAATCACTGGACCCAAGACCAGGACCGCAGCCTCGATGCTGGGTCATGGTTCTCTCCTGAATTCCAAGGCGAGCGGCCGCCGACATAAGGTGAGGTGTTCGAATTTCTCCCAGCGGACTTCCTGATCAACGTGGAAATGAAGGTCATAATGAAGGGGAAGAGGCTCATCACCCATCAGGTGGCTGATGTGATTCGGCGTCACGCCCGCTGGAACAGCACACTTGTCGCCAGTTTCAATCCCATATCCCTTTGGGAGCTCAAGACGATCGAACCCAGGATAACGAGGGCTACATATGGTCTCGCCGCCACCCATCCCCGATCAGCTCACGTATATTCAGCTCCCTGTTGCGGGCTGACTGGTACGACCCAGCCAACGACTCTTACAACCTCAGGTTGCACCGAAGATTTCATTCCGGAGGCGCCAAAGTGTTGGCTTGGGACCTGGACTTCGACCGTGATATGCAGCAGATGGCAGCCCTCCGGTTGGACTCGGTGGTCACAGACTCCTTTCAAGAGATGTTGAAGCGCAAGGAGGAAGTGGCCAGAAATTTGAGCTAGGCAACAAGAAGATGGCGGATCTCTCCCTGCTAATCCAATAGTTGGACCGTTCGCATCTCGGCAGCATCATAGATCTGCTTCGCCAGTCGAATTAGCCTGTTAAATTTCGTGCTTTTATGATAAAATAGGCTAGTGAAGTTGCGTCTATCGTATATAGATATATACGGACTTTGCAGTTGTTGGGTGGTGGAGTCACGAGGAATTTGATCACATCAGACGGGCTGGCGATGGGTGAAAGGCTTTCCAGCAGGAAGTGCGGACGATGACCGTCGTTGATGACGTTAAGGCCCGGTTGGACATCGTTGAGGTAATCTCCCAGAGAGTGCCTCTACAGCGGTCCGGCAATAGCTACAAAGCGAACTGTCCCTTCCATCAGGAAAAGACGCCCTCTTTCCACGTGTTTCCTGACCGGCAGTCGTGGCGTTGTTTCGGCTCCTGTGCCACGGGCGGCGACGTCCTATCTTTCGTGATGCGTGCTGACAGCCTGGAGTTCGGCGAAGCCCTGCGTCAGATGGCTCAGCAGACGGGAATAACCCTACCTCAAAGAGGGCAGAGCACCCAGAATGAAGGCGCCCACAAGATAAACGAAGATACCCGAGCCTTCTTCCAGCGCACGCTCGCAACCGCCCAGGGAGCATCCGCACGGGAATACCTCGAGCAACGCGGATTGGACAAACAAGCCATCGAGGCCTTTGGCGTGGGACTCAGTCCGTCCGACGGGGAGTCGCTGAAGAACCATCTGGTCCGGGAGGGTTATTCCCAAGAAGAGCTCGCCAGCGCGGGGGTAGTCCGCACCGGAGACGACGGGGTGAACCACGATCTGTTCCGGGGTCGGCTGATGTTTCCCATCCGTGACGCCCACGGAAATCTGGTGGGGTTCGGGGCCAGAACTCTAGACGGTTCGGAGCCCAAGTACCTGAACTCGCCGCAAGGGCCGCTGTTCGACAAGAGCCGTTTGCTCTATGCCATGGACCGGGCCCGGACTGATGTGAGGAAAGAAGGCGCCGTGATCGTAGAAGGCTATATGGACGCCATCGCAGCCCATCAAGCCGGGTTCAAAAACGTCGTGGCCCAGATGGGGACGGCGTTGACTGAATTCCAGGTCGATGAGATCAGACGCCTGACCGGCAAGATGACCATGGCGTTGGACCAAGACGCCGCGGGACAGGCCGCAACGCTGCGCAGCCTGGACGTGGTCTTGGGAAATTTCCAGACCAAGACGACCAACAACCCGGGACCCGACGGGGCAACGAAGACGGTTGATGCGGACCCAAGGATAATCGTCATGCCGCCGGGACAAGACCCGGATGAGGTGATTCACCGGTCTCCGTCTGACTGGTCGAAGTTGGTGGAATCCGCCATCCCGGCGATATCCTTTAGGATTAATGCGATAACGAGTCAGGGTGAAACAGAATCACCGGAGGGTAAAGCACGTTGCGTTGCTGAAGCGGCGCCGTTCATCCACCTTCTCGGTGGCGGGATCCAGCAGGCCAACGCGGTCGAATTGTTGGCTGGCAACCTGAATGTACCCATCGACACCGTGAAGGCAGCTTTGAGCCGCCCATCGGTTGCCAGACGTGCCCGGAGGCCGGACCAACCGCGCCCAGCGGGTACCACGGCATCGCCCTTCGCAAAATTGGACCATGACCCGATGGAGGAACACTGTCTGCAGTTGCTGCTGGGTTATCCTGAGTTAAGGGACCTGGCAGGCGGCCTCCGGTCTGAGTTCTTCCAGCGTCACGAAAACCGGGAGATTTTCACCCGGTGGCTGGACGCTGGGCCCGGATTGGATAAAGATGGAACGTTGGCGTCGGTTAAGCGAGACGGCGACGATGAGGTCAGCGGACAACTTACCTCGCTATTGGAAAAACCGCTGTTACCTTTGGACGTTAATGGCCGGACCGCTTCTTTTATGGAAGTGGCATCGCGTTTGGAAGAACGCAACTTAAAAAACCTTAAATCCGAAGAAGTTAAAAGATTCGCTGATTCCCCGCCCGACATTGATGGCGGCGAGCACGATGAAATATTGCAATTGAACCGGCAGATCAGAAAGAACGAAGGCCTCCGGAGAGGCCAGGCCCAGGAAATCTCCGGCTGAGGAGGCACGCACAATGGTTAGAAGAAAAGACAGTTCCAGCGAATTGACCCCAGAGGACTTTTTAGAGTCCCGTCAAGATGACTCGGATTCCCCAAATCCGGTACTGGATATCATCCGGAACGTCGATGCCGTACGAGAAGAGGACGGCGTTGATGGCGACGGCATGTCCGGCGTCAGGCCTGCCACGATCACGGAAACAACCAGCGAAGCGGCTTGGGACGGCGCCCAGACCGCCGAGAAAGACGGCGACTCCACGGAGACGACCACCACCGAAGGCACTCCTAGTGACGACGATTCCTCGGACGATGATGAAGAGCCGGAATGGGAACCGGAAACCGAGTCTGTGGAAGTCTTGGACGACCCCGTACGTATGTACCTGCGGGAGATCGGCCGGGTTCGTCTGCTTACCTCCGCGGATGAACGCTCTCTGGCCCGCAAAATCGAGGGCGGCAAACACCTGGAGGGACTCCGGCAGGAATTGACCGAACTCGAAGGCAGACCTCCTCGCCCCTGGGAGATCGCCGCCGGACTACTGAAGCGAATGGTGAACGCGGAGCAATTGGTAAAATCTCTTTCCGAGCAATTGGGACTCCCCGGCGAATTGACCGTGTCCCAGATAACGGACCACAAAAAACTGAGGGACGCGATTGACGCCGAGGTCTCGGTTGACATGCTGGCCGCCATGGCCGAGGACTTAAACGAGTACCAGGACGATGTCTACCAACAAGTTATCGGGCTTTCTCTCAGCTCGTGGCTCGTGCCGCCCGACGCCGTGGACGTACTGCAAGATTCCACTATCGCTCAGTTGGACGCCAAATTAGCCGAGTTAAACAGCTTCACCGACCTTCAGGAACTGGACCCGCTGTTCCGTGCATATTTCCGGCGGATCGACGCCGAGAGCGAACGGGCCCAGGCCCGCCTAACCGAAGCCAACCTCCGGCTGGTGGTAAGCGTGGCCAAGAAGTACATCGGCAGGGGCATGGCCCTATTGGACATGATTCAAGAAGGCAACATCGGCCTGATTCGTGCGGTGGAGAAGTTCGACTACCGCAAGGGTTACAAGTTCAGCACGTACGCGACTTGGTGGATCCGGCAGGCCATCACGCGGGCCATCGCCGACCAAGCGCGGACTATCCGAATTCCGGTACACATGGTGGAGACCATCAACAAACTGATGCGCCAACACCGCCGGTTGCTTCAGGAATACGGCCGAGAGCCGACCCCCGAGGAGATCGGATTAGCCATGGAGATCGGCCCGGAGAAGGTTGAGGAGATTCTCAAGATTTCCCAAGAGCCTGTCTCTTTGGAAACTCCGATAGGCGAAGAAGAGGACTCCCATCTGGGAGACTTCATCGAAGACCGGAACGCCCTGGCGCCGGCGGACGCGGCTTCCTTCCAACTGCTGAAGGAGCAGGTTGGAGAAGTGCTGCATACCTTGACCGATCGCGAAGCCCGAGTGCTGCAACTTCGATTCGGCCTGGAAGACGGTCGCAGCCGTACCTTGGAAGAGGTGGGGCGTGAGTTCGGCGTCACTCGTGAAAGAATCCGTCAGATCGAAGCGAAGGCGTTACGGAAATTGCGCCATCCCACTCGGTCCCGAAAACTTAAAGACTTCTTAGAGTAGACATAGCAGTCAAGAACAGGAATGGGCCCAGGTGACATAATAACGAATCCCATAATTATGTTGCCTGGGCCCGTCTTTTTTAGTAAACATCGTGTTTATTTTTGTAGTTCCCGCACAAAACCTAGTGGTATACTCGGCACATTCCGAGTTGGGAGGAGGAGTTAGTGGAAGAAGCGTCAATGCCCAAATGTCTTAGTTGTGATATCGGGAGTCTCGTCCCTCTCTCGGACTATGGCGGTCAAGGATCTGCGGTCCATTACAAAGCCTGGGTCTGCATCAACCCGACCTGCGGGTTCAATATCAAGATTCGCAACGGCGATATCTATCTGAACGAACCTATCTCTCCCGGTAACGCCAACACGCCTCGGCCCCGGTAGCCTTATTTAATTCGATTCCCCAGTACCGCGCTCTCCCTATGGCCAGATGTTTCGGGTGGTGAGTGTTGAAGGAGGTGGCATGGAAGCCGGATACGATTATCTACACGGCCGTCTGCAACGGCGTATCATCGGTTTTACTGGAGTATTCTTTCTAGTCGCCGGGCTTCTATTGCTGGCATCGGGCGGCGCCTACTACGGCTATTCGGTCAATGCCAAATCCAATCTAGACGATTTGGCGGCGGTTTTCGAGCCGCGAACGGTCAGCTCCATCACCGGCAGCACCGCATCCAACGTCAGCCTGTTCCCAGGTAAGGCGGTTACCGCGGATGCTTGGGGCGACCCCTTTGTTTACGAACCCGCCTACATTCGGCAACAATCATTGCTCGACGGTTTCTCGCCCATCGGAGAATCCGGCGTGGCCATTTCGAACATTCGGCCATCCACCAGGATCCTAATCCCAGTGATCGGCGTGGATTCCACCATAACCGAACTCTCCATCTTAGATTTTGGCAATAGCCGGGCCTACGAGAGCCCGGATAATACTGTGGGCCACATCCCAGAATCGGCCAACCCCGGTGAGGCAGGGACATCGTGGTTCTTCGGGCACACCGAGAGCCCCATCAGTCGCGAAGGGTCGGTCTTCTTCAACCTACAGAAGGTCCCAGAGAAATTGCATAATGGTGAAGACGTGTTCATCATCACCGACAACGGTGAGAACCAATTCCTCTACCGGGCAACCACCAGTCAGGTGGTTCATCAAGACGACCTGAACTTGGACGCCACTCCGGGCGCGGACATAAACCTGGTGTCCTCGGTGCCCCGGTTCGTGTACGACCACCGCCTGGTGGTGTCGGGGGTCTTGATAGCCCTTAGGTAGCGAGCTGTTAGCTTTTGGCCGTCAGCCGAATTAAATTACCCCTTGCAGTCACCCCGAGTGTATCGAGGGGTCTCCTTTTTCGGCGCTGTTTTGTTTTAGTTGGTCCCTAAGTTTGGATATCCGGCAATCCGGTTATTCCCCAATGGCAACGCGATCCCTCGTCGCTTCGCTTCTCGGAATGACAGATCAAATTGGCTTTTTGAAAGATCTCTGTAAACATCCCAAAAAGAGACGCCGATTATTGGCGTCTCTTTCGATTAATGCTACTCGGTTATTTTCCTAACTCGGGTTGGCTGCCCCTTCGTCGATGCGGTGGATGCGCAATTTGCGGAGACGGCGTCCCAGCATGGACACCACCTCTATGTGTAGACGGTCAGTTACCACGATGTCGCCTTGCTGGGGTATCCGGCCCAGGCTGTGGTATACGTAGCCGCCGACGGTGTCAACTTCAGTGGTGCCGATCGTTACGCCAAAGAGCTCTTCCACATCCTCTGTGGTTACTCCGGCATCAACCAGCACTGTGCCGTCCGCCTGGTGAATCACCTGGGCGTCCCGGGAACGGGAGAACTCGTCCTCTATCTCGCCGACGATTTCCTCCAGCAAATCCTCCATGGTGACGAGGCCTTCGGTGCCGCCATATTCATCCACCACGATGGCGATCTGGGTCCGGCGCTCCTGCAACTCTTCCAGCAAGTCGTCGACCCGTTTGGTCTCGGGAATGATGAACGCTTCACGAACTAGGGTACGAAGGGAGTCCTCGGATTTGGAGTTTGATGTGACCGCCGACTTTGCCAGCGAATCAAGCACATCGCGGGCGTGGATGATGCCAAGTATCTTATCGATCGTCTCTTCATAGACCGGGAGCCGGCTATGACCCGCCCTAACCATCGTCTCGGCCACAATATTTAGAGGGGAGTCGGCTTCAACTGCAGCCATATCCAGACGGGGCACCATGACCTCTCTGACGGTGGTGGCGTCCAGCCGAATGATGGAACGGAGCATCTCCCGGTCCCGGTCATCGAGACTGGTCAGTTCTTCCTCGGTGATAGCTGGTTCTTCAGACTCGTCAGGCGTAACCCCGTCTAACTGACGGCCGTGCCCGTTCCCATTACCGTTGCCTTCATGGCTGTTCGCCGCTAACGCAGAATGACCATTGCTGGGACCGGCCTGGACCCAAGGCCGCGACAATCCTGGATAGCGTTGTGTCAGGATATTAGCCGCGCGGTCGATCAAGAACAAACCTGACAGCAGTCCGATGGACATGAAAGCGATAGGCCACCAGTCTGTGTTCGCCACACTCTGAATCAGCGCCACGCCGGAGAGGGCAACGGCGAACAAACAGGCCGCTTTCAACCAGAATAGGAGCGGTTCGGAGACGGCCGAGAAATTTTCATCTCTGCCAGCGGACCCAGTCGGCCCGGCAGAACCACCCGAGCGTAGAAGGCTCAGATATGAGAACAAGAGAGCGAAGGCAGTAAAAACTATGGTTTGTGGTAAATAATCTGTATCCAAACACCCCGTCCCCCGGTCAACCCACGTATGTGACTATTTGGTGTTTATGCCTGCGGGAAGCGTCACCGGGAGGTCAGTTGGAACCACTTATCTATCGACTATCTTAGCAGGAACGCCCACGGCTAGTCTAGCCGGAGGCACGTCTATTGTAACAACTGCGCCAGCTCCTGTTACCGCTCCGGCGCCCACAGTGACCGGCGCCACCAGCATGGTGTCACAGCCGATAAAAGCGTCCTTCTCCACCACGGTGCGGTGTTTATCCTTACCGTCGTAGTTGCAGGTGACCATGCCGGCGCCAACATTGACGTTGGCCCCGATGGACGCGTCTCCTACGTAACCAAAGTGGCCCATAACAGCTCCGGCTACGAACCGGCTTTCTTTCACTTCAACATAGTTGCCGATGTGGACGCCAGACTCCAGATAAGCCCCAGGCCGCAGATGACTGAAGGGGCCGATATCCACCCCGGACTCCATGACCGCATCTTCCAACGCCGAAGATGTAACCCGGCAGCGGTCGCCGATCGTCGAATCTTTGACCACCGAACCGGGACCTACCTCACAATTGGATCCAATGGTGGTATCCCCGAGGAGCATGGTGTTTGGCAAGATCACGGTGTCCTGGCCAATGGTTACACCGCCATCGATCATCACTGATGACGGGTCAGTGATCGTCACACCCAACAGCATCCACCGCTCGCGGATGCGGCGGCGTTGGATATCCTCTAGGTGCGCTAACTCCACCAGGTTATTGATTCCCAGGACTTCATCAGGGTCGTTGGACGTCAGAGCAGCTACCGAGGCGCCAAGCTCCGCCGCGACCGCCGCCAGGTCCGTCAGGTAGCTTTCACCGTTACTGCTGACGTCGACCTTCTCGAGGTTCTCCCAAAGCCAGTCTGCCTGAAAGCAATAAACCCCGGAATTCACCTCCACCGGTTGCCCATCTCTTTCAGTGTCGTTCGTGGCTTCGACGATGCCCAGCACATTCTGCTGGGAGCCCAGGTCTCGCTTGACGCGGCCTAAGCCGGCGCTGGTCTGAACGATGCCCGACATGATAGACATCTTGCGGCCCTCCTCCAGATGTCCGTCCAACAGACGCCGGACCGAGTCATCGGTCACTAACGGAGCGTCCCCGCCGATCACTACGACTTGATCCGCCTGCCCCTGGAGCGTTGTGGCCGCGGCTTTCACTGCGCCGGCAGTCCCTGTCATTGAGGGTTGTACGGCGTAATCTACGCCATCGCCTAACAGCGCTTTAACTGTATCCTGGTTGGCGGGAGAGACCACGACGACAACCCTGTCTACGCCCAATCTGCCCAGCAACTCCACAGGATAACGAAGCAGCTCCTTGCCGCAGAGGCGATGCAGCACTTTGGGAATCCGGGAATTCATCCTTTTCCCGTCTCCAGCGGCCAATATGATCCCTGCCAACTTGTCCATGTTGTCCATCTCATTACCCCTGCCGTTATCCATAAGAGTCGAGCGTTTTACAACCTCTGAGTACTGGGTGGATTATACCAGCGGGGTCGGTTTTGACCGTGCCTGAAATACAACCCGTTGCACCCCGTCCGGCCCTCCGGCGCATAGAACGATTCACGTTGACAATACGACTGGCTGGGGGCAGAATGGCCGTGTTTCAGCTTGGCCCGTCTTGATAACCTTTGGGAGGCCGCCCGATGGACAAATCTCAGTTACCCTTTATCTCAGCCACCGAATTGGCATCCCTCATCAAGTCGCGCGAAATTTCCCCTGTTGAGGCGACTGAAGCCTATCTGGAGCGCATCCCCCACGTCGACGGCAAGCTGAACTCCTATATCACGGTGACGTCCGAGAGGGCCATGGCCGATGCCCGCCAAGCCGAACAGGAGATCGTGTCTGGCAAGTACCGGGGTCCGATGCACGGCATCCCCATCGGCATCAAAGACCAGGTCTACACCAAGGGTATCCTGACCACCGGCGGCTCCACCATCCTGAAAGACTTTGTGCCCACGGAAGACGCCACGGTAGTCACCAAGTTGAACGAGGCCGGAGCGGTGCTGCTCGGCAAATTGAACATGAGCGAGTTCGCCATGGGAGACGCATTCGAACATCCCTACGGACGGCCTCACAACCCCTGGGACCTTTCCCGCAACGCCGGCACATCCAGCAGCGGCTCCGGCGCCGCCACCGCGGCCTTCCTCTGCGCCACATCGCTGGGTGAGGACACCGGTGGGTCCATCCGTGGGCCTGCGTCGTTCTGCGGTCTAGTTGGTATCCGACCTTCTTGGGGACGGGTGAGCCGCCACGGCGTTTTGGGCGCGTCTTGGTCTATGGACCAAGTGGGTCCCATTTCTCGCACCGTATCTGACTGCGCCATCACTCTGGCCGCCATAGCGGGACACGACCCAAAAGACGGATACACCTGGGACATTCCGGTACCAGATTACCTGGCAGATATGTCGGGAGGCGTCCAAGGCCTGAAGATCGGTGTCATCACCGAAAGAGTCGAAGGAGATGCTGTAGACCCCCAGGTGCGCGACCTGGTGCTCAAGGCCATCGCCCAGTTGGGAGAGTTAGGCGCCGTCGTTTCAGATATTGAGATTCCGCTGATCGCCCAGTCGGCGGCCATTTCCACCGCGGTGACCTACGGCGATGTCTCCGGAGTCCACCGGGAGGGCATCGACCAACGACTGAAAGAGTACGACTACAACATCCAGCTCCGGCTTCTAACCGGCGCCATACTGCCGGCCCAGGCCCACCAGAAGGCGGTGCGCCTTCGACATATGATACGGCAGCAGATATTGGACGCCTTAGACCAAGTAGATGTGTTGGTGATGCCGACATCGTCCATCCCCGCCTCGACGCTCCCCGAAAAGGCAGGGGTCGAAAGCAAAGCGGCTTTCATGGAGATGCTGGGCGGGCGCCGGAGCTTCACCGCGCCTTTTAACCT
>NZVX01000061.1 GCA_002698265.1 Chloroflexota bacterium
GGATCACTCAGACCACGAGCATGATTGATTTCATAGTCGTCTCACTAATAAGCGTGTGATAGGCATGATTGACTTTTTTACCGAACCGTGGGAATTCACCTTCATGCAACGGGCGTTGCTGGCGGCGGCGTTTGCCGCGCTGGTCTGCTCGGTCGTGGGCGTCTTTGTAGTTCTGCGGGGCATGGCCTTCATGGGTGACGCCGTGGCCCACTCGTCGTTGGCTGGGATGTCGGTCGCCTATTTCTTCGGCGGAAGCATCTTCTGGGGCGCCTTTGCTTGGGCGTTGCCGGCTTCGCTCGCCATCACCTTCATCAGCCGCCGCGCTCAAGTCCGTTTGGACACGGCCATCGGCATCATCTTCGCCAGCGGATTCGCCGTGGGAATCATCTTGATGAGCCGGGTCAACAACTACACAGCCGACCTCTTCGGGTTGCTCTTCGGCAACGTCCTGGGTGTTTCCTGGGGCGAAGTCTTGCTGATCGGCCTAGTAGCTGGAGGAGTGCTCCTGGTTATCATCGCTTTCTACAAAGAATTACTATTCACGGCATACGATGCCACCATGTCCGCCGCGTCCGGCGTTCCCGTCCGGTTCATCCAATATCTGTTGCCGCTGCTCGTGGGCATCACAACTGTTGCCTCGCTTAAGGCAGTGGGCATCGTATTGGTATTGGCACTGCTGGTCACCCCGGCCGCAACCGCCGCCCTCCTGGCCCGCCGGCTGCCGGGAATCATGGCCATCAGTGTGGTCACCGGGTTCGTTTCCAGCGTGGCTGGGCTTTACCTGTCGTTCCACGCCGACCTGCCCACAGGTCCCAGTATCGTGGTAGTCGCAACCGGGCTTTTCCTGGCGGCGATGCTATTTTCCCCCAGCAAGGGCGTGGTCTGGCAAGCCTGGCGTCCCTCGTCCCTGCCTGTCGAAGAAGCGGGTGCCTAGCGGGAAACGCAGGGGAACGGTCCCGATGGAATCGGGATGCCTCTACGTTTGTTTTTGGCCCTCTAGCACACCAAGCCCCCATTCGCTACACTGCATTAGCTTTCCAAGCATCATGTATCTGTGAGGACAAAATGTACGACCTTAGCGGTAAAGTTGCCCTGGTGACCGGCGCGGGCGGGCGGCACGGCATCGGGCGGAGCATCGCCCTGCGCTTAGCCGAAGAAGGGGCCGACGTCGTTGTAACCGACATCGAGGCCAGCGCCACGGCCATCCGCGCCGAAGACCGTCAGGCCGGCTGGGCTGGACTGAACAGCGTAGTGGAAGAGATCGAATCCAAAGGCCGCCAATCATTGGGGCTATTCTCAGACGTATCCGACGGCGTCCAGGTAGCCGACATGGTGGCCAAGACCCTGGACCAGTTCGGGAAAATCGACATCCTGGTGAACAATGCCGGTTCCAGGCCGGGCAAAGACCGGGTCCCGGTGTTGGAACTGGAGGAAGAAGCCTTCGACGAGGTGCAGCGAGTCAACGTACGAGGCACGTATCTGGTGTCACGGGCGGTTGCGACTCACATGGTCAACCGGGGCGGCGGCGGCAAGATTATCAACATATCCTCCGGTGCCGGTAAACGGGGAATCGCCCGTTATGCCGCCTACTGCGCGTCGAAGTTCGCCGTGATCGGGTTCACCCAGGCAATGGCCCAAGAGATGGCTGTAAACAAGATCAACGTCAACGCCATCTGTCCCGGGCTGGTGGACACCGAGCGGGTCGACTTCATCGCGGGAGCGCTGGCCCCGGAGGGCGAGTCGGGCGAAGAGTTCCGGGCCGACATGGTGCGTGAGCGGGCGTTCAGAGTCCCGATGGGCCGCATCGCTCAGGGCGACGACATAGCCCGCTTGGCGGCCTTCCTGGCCTCGGCCGAGTCAGATTACATGACCGGCCTTTCCATCAGCGTATCGGGCGGCTCAGAGATGAGCTAATCCCCCGGCAATACCGCCTCTATAGATTCCCGTACCGGGCGCGGCGGCGGCTTGGCGAGGTACATCAACACCGCCGAGATGAAATAGGCCACACCCATGGCGATGTAGAGGATATAAAAGTCGCCTGCCAACGCTCTCACCGTCGAAGCCAGGCCGGGCCCAAGTCCCAGGGCGACCATCTGTAGCGGCGAAAAAACTCCGAGGATGGTGCCATAAGAGCCGCGCCCGAAGTATCCGGCCAGCACCATGTTCTCCAACGACCCAAGGCCCCCGGAAAATATTCCCCAGATCACGGCGAAGATCAAAGCACTGCCAACTGAATCGACCGAAAGCAAGAAAGCCATCATCCCGCCCGCTCCGACCATCATGATGATCAGGCTCCGCCGAGGAGTGATCTTGTCGGCCAGATAGCCCCAGAACAGATTGGTCACGGCCAAGAACGTGCCCAGACTCAAGACGCCCGCGGCGGCGGCGGTGGATAACCCTGCGTCGTGCACCAAGAAAGGCACTAAACTGAAGCCGGTGGCGCTGGAAGCCAATGTGCCCAATGCCGTGATGGTTAATAACAGCCAAAAGGCCCGGGTCCGAAGGGCCTCTTTGGCGGTCCAGCTGAACTCCGGCGTCATCGTCTGGGGTCTGGCGCTACCCACGGACGCCCCAGCGGAGATTGCCCCATCGGGCAGCAGGCCGATATCTTCGGGCCTGCGCCTTACGAACAGCACAACGGGCAAGATCAGGACGAAGCTCAAGAACCCCAGGTACCGGTAGGCCGCCCGCCAGCCCTGATGTGCGGCGATCAACGAGATTATCTGGATATTGATCGCGCCGGCGATAGGCCGAAATGTGGATACCAATGCCAGGGCCATGTTGCGGCGCTGCCGGAAGAAATTGACGGCCGCAGTCCTGGGAACCAACCCCACCAGCACCGGGTTGCTCACCGCCCGGCCAATCACATATCCCCCATAAAACTGGAACACCGAATTGGAACCGGCGATGACAAAGAAGGATATCCCGGCGGTGATCAGGCCGAAGGGCATCAGCCACCGCGGTCCGAAGCGATCGGCCAACTTGCCGATCAACGGGGCAATCATGCCGGACAACCAGGTACCCAATGAAGCTGCGAAAGCTAGGCTGCCGTCATCCCATCCGCTTTCGTCGGTGATGTAGACCTGAACGCCGCCCAACACCACCTGGGTAAGGCCGCTGGCGGCGAAGGTTGCCACGGCAGAGATGGCGAGCACCAGCCATCCGTAGTAGAACGGCGTCTTCAGACGCCAATTGATGAATGAGCGAAACATCGGTACCAGGAAATATGGAACACCAGAGTAAACAGCCAACTATACAGCAACGAATGCCTGACAGCCACGGATGGAGTGTCGGCACAAAGACCGGTTTCCGTCCCGCGGTACCCGTTGCGATCACAGTTATTGTCTCGCCCGGCCAGGTGATACATTGATTAGGCGGTTTTGAGGCCAAACAGATGCACGCACATCGCGGGTCAGACAAAGATGCTCAGGTAAGCCACGGCCATTCCCACGGAGCAGTGGACGGAGAGATCTTGGCCAGCGGCCGGGGTATCCGGGCCACCAAGATCTCCTTGGCGGTACTGCTGGTCACGGCCGTAGTCCAGTTGGTGATCATGGGGTTCACCGGCAGCGTAGCGCTCCTGGCCAACACCATCCACAACTTCGGCGACGCCGCCACCGCCCTGCCACTGTGGGCGGCTTTCACTCTGTCACGGAAACTACCTACTAAGAGGTTCAACTACGGGTACGTTAAGGCTGAATACCTGGCTGGCTATTGCTCATCGTTCTGTCCATCTTGGCCACAGGCATCTTCGCCGCCTACGAGTCCATCAACAGGTTGGGCAACCCCCGGGAAATCGATTATTTATGGATCGTGGCCATGGCCGCCGTCATCGGGTTCGCGGGCAATGAAAGTGTGGCTCTCTACCGGATGAAGGTCGGCAAGGAGATCGGCAGCGCGGCGTTGAGCGCCGATGGCCACCATGCCCGGGTCAGCCTGGCGGTCCTCTTTGGAGCCTTGGGTGTCTGGCTGGGCTATCCCCTGGCCGACCCCATCGTCGGGTTGGTGATATCCGTGGCTATTTTGCGTATAGTTGTTGAAACGGCAAAATCAGTGTTCTCCCGGTTGCTGGACGGAGTCGAGCAGGAAGTGCCCGACGAAATTCGGGACGTAGCCTTGCTTACCCACGGGATTCGGGAGGCCCCAGAAGTCCGGGTGCGTTGGCTGGGACACAAGATGTTGGCTGAAGTTAACATCGCCGTCGACCCTAGCCTTTCGGTGGTCTCCGGTCACGACATCGCAGAAGACGTGCACTACCAACTGCTCCACGATCTGAAATACCTGTCGAACGCCGCCGTGCATGTGGACCCGGTGGGCCTGGCCGGAGAGGAATTCCACAGGCATGGACTTGGCAACACCGAGCATCAGATTAAGCACGAGGAAGAACGCGGTCATGACTTAGATGACAATCATGACCACGGGTACTCTCACGGTCATTGATCATAGCGAATTTAACCACGAGGTCTAGGCATGCCCCTTGAACGTTCTCAGGTAGAACACATAGCCTCTTTGGCCCGCATCGGCCTCACCGAGGAAGAGATCGAGATGTTCGGCGAACAACTCTCACAGATCCTGGAGCAGTTCGAAGTGCTGAATGAGCTCGACACCTCGGGCGTCACACCCACCGGCCACGCCGGAGGGCTCCAGACCGTGATGCGCGATGACCTGGCCGAAGACTCCCTGGACTCGGAAGATGTACTGAAGAACGCGCCGCGCCGGGAAGGAGAATTCTTCCGGGTGAACGCGGTGCTGGAGGAATAGGGCGTGGCGGATCTCAATTGGCTCAGTATCCAGGAAGCCCACGCCCAGCTCACCTCACGCCAGATCAGCTCGGTTGAACTCACCCAGGCCTGTCTGGACCGGATCGACGCCGTAGAAGACCGGGTCCAGTCCTTCCTGACCCTGACTCCGGAGACCGCCTTGTCCCAGGCCGCAGTCGCCGACCGCATGTTGGGCGCGGGCGAAGGCGGGCCGCTTACGGGCGTGCCGGTGCAGATCAAGGACGTTATATGTACGGAGGGCGTACCCACCACGTGCGCTTCCCGGATGCTGGAGAATTTCGTTCCGGTCTACAACGCCACGGCGGTTGAACGGCTCATGGGCCAGGGCGCCGTGATGTTGGGCAAAGGGAATATGGATGAATTCGCCATGGGGTCTTCCTGTGAGAATTCGGCCTTTCACCTGACGAGGAACCCCTGGGACTTGGACCGGGTGCCCGGCGGAAGTAGCGGTGGCGCCGCTGCCTCGGTCGCAGCGGGAGAGGCTATCTACGCCCTGGGCTCGGACACCGGAGGCAGCGTCCGGCAACCCGCCGCCCTCTGCGGCGTGGTGGGACTGAAACCAACTTACGGACTGGTCAGCCGTTACGGTTTGATCGCATTTGCTTCGTCCTTGGACCAGATCGGCCCTGTGGGACGCTCGGTGATGGACTGCGCCCTGGCTTTAAATGCCATCGCCGGACACGACCCCCGTGACGCGACTTCGGTGCGTCGAGAGCCCACCGACTATACCGCCACTTTGGGCCAAGACATCAAGGGTATGAGGTTGGGCGTGCCTGAAGAGTATTTCGTGGACGGAATGGATTCCGGGGCGCGTAAGGCCGTCGAAGAGGCGGTGTCCACCCTGGAGGGACTTGGAGCTTCGGTGCGTCCCGTGTCCTTACCCACGACCCGATACGCGCTGGCCTGCTACTACATCATCGCGCCGTCTGAATGCTCAGCCAACCTGGCCCGCTACGACGGTGTCAAGTACGGTTACTCGTACCAGGACACCAACGATATGTGGGAGGCCATGGAGAAAACCCGGGAATATGGGTTCGGCCCGGAAGTCACCCGCCGCGTCATGCTGGGTACTTACGCCCTCTCCAGCGGTTATTACGACGCCTATTATCTGAAGGCGCAACGGGCTAGGACACTAATCCGGCAGGACTTCGACAGGGTGTTCCAAGACGTGGACGCCCTGGTCACGCCGACCTCTCCAGTTACGGCGTTCAAGATCGGCGAAAAGACCGGAGACCCGGTACAGATGTACTTGATCGACGTCTGCACTCTGCCGGTGAATATCGCCGGACTGCCCGGCCTCTCAGTACCCTGCGGGTTCTCGGACGGCTTACCAGTGGGGATGCAATTCATAGGCCCCCATTTCTCCGAGGAGACCCTTCTGCGGACCGCCCGTGCCTACGAAGCGGCCACCGAGTGGAGCTCCGCCCGGCCTGAGATCTAGATAGCAAANGGCCCCGCCNTTCCTCTGTTCTTTTCAGGGAAGGACGGGGCCTTCNAAAACCGGTCGATGATTGCCCCTAGGGACGAATCGCCCGCCAGTCGGTTTGATTATACNTGTAGTNGGCGTACTNGTCGGCCGCTTCTTGGACGGAGGACATGAAACNGTACAGGTTGGCCATGAACCCCGGCCTGTCTTGGTTTCCTATCTCAGAGTAGTGATTGCTGTGTGCGCCGATCGTGAAGTGGGCTGTTGTTGCTGTAGGGCATTCTGGCCGAAATCTTTGCCGTCATCCGTTTTTGCTAACCTGTTCCTTTATTCGTCCTACCAGAATCTCAGTCCATAATTTTATATTAGTTACATGATTATTATTTATTAACTACTTAATTATTAGTTAGTATAGACTACTAAGATCCGGCGTATTAAAATGAAATAGTTGGTTCCACTGTGGGTCTGAGACCATCATGTCTTTCAGCCACGACCAGCATCGCGGCGAGGAGCACTATGAACTGCGATACACCATGTCCGAAGTACGAAAATGCGATGAGGGTCCTAGGCAAGAAATGGACCTGCCTGATTCTCCGTTGCCTTCTGGCTGAACCCAAAAGGTTCACTGAGATATCGGGGTACATCGACGGACTGAGCGACCGCCTGCTCTCGCAGCGCCTTCATGAACTGGAAGAGGAAGGGATCGTGCGACGCCGGGTCTACGACCGTCGCCCGGTGATTGTAGAGTATTCGCTGTCCCCCAAGGGCTTGGCGTTCCGCACTGTGGCGGAGGCGATTCAGGCATGGGCCGACGAATGGGCCGAGGCGCCCGCCAACGTCTAACCAACACCCGGCATCCGTTGATCACGTAGTAAATCCATTCCGGGAGGCGCTGATGCAGCGCTCCAAGATTAAAGATATTTTCGCCCAGGAACAGGCCGGAGTCGACGTTCTAATCCAAGGCTGGGTCAAGACTCGCCGTTCTTCTAAGTCAGTCACCTTCCTCCAGATCACCGATGGCTCCACTCTGCAAGACCTTCAGATTGTGGTTGATGAGAACAACTCAACCCACGATGTGGCTGCCAGTCTGACCACAGGATGCAGCGTGAGTGTCGAAGGGGTACTTGTTGAGTCTCCCGGCCAAGGCCAGAAGTATGAGGTCCAGGCCGGATCAGTGACGCTCTTGGGCGTGTCCGACCCTGAGACCTATCCCCTGCAGAAGAAACGCCATTCTCCAGAGTTTCTCCGGGAGATCGCCCACCTCCGGCCCCGCACCAACACCTTCGGCGCCATGGCCCGGGTGAGGAACTCCGTGGCCTACGCCATCCATACCTTCTTCCAGGAGCGGGACTTCCAGTTCATCCAGACACCCATCATCACCGCCAGTGACGCTGAAGGCGCGGGGTCCATGTTCCAGGTGACCACGCTGGACCTGAACGACATACCCAAAGACGCCGGAGCGGTGAAGCACGAGGACGATTTCTTCGGCAAACCCGCTTTCTTGACCGTGAGCGGTCAGTTGGAAGCGGAGATCTTCGCCATGGCCCTCTCCGATGTGTATACCTTTGGGCCCACGTTTCGCGCCGAGAATTCCAACACCTCCCGGCACCTGGCCGAGTTCTGGATGGTCGAGCCCGAAGTTGCCTTCTGTCAGTTGGACGGGTTGACCGAGTTGGCCGAAGATTTTCTGAAGCATCTGACCGGGCATGTTTTGGATAACTGTGTCGAAGACATGGAGTTCTTCAACAAGTGGCACGACGACACCACCATCGACACGCTGGAAGGGATCGCCAATTCACAATTCGAACGCATCACCTACACCGAAGCGGTGACGCTACTGCAGAGTTCGGGCGAAAAGTTCGATTACCCGGTAAATTGGGGGACCGACCTTCAATCGGAACACGAACGCTACCTGACCGAGAAGAAGATTCAGAAGCCGGTGATCGTCACTGACTACCCCAAGGACATCAAGGCCTTCTACATGCGCCTGAACGACGACGGCGAGACCGTCAGGGCCATGGACGTGCTGGTGCCGCGCATCGGCGAGATCATCGGGGGCAGCCAGCGTGAGGAACGCCGGGACGTGCTGGAGATTCGGATGACCGAGGCTGGTATCTCCCACGACGAATATTCCTGGTACCTGGACCTACGCAGCTACGGCACCGTTCCCCACTCTGGGTTCGGCCTGGGGTTCGAACGTACGGTCCAGTTCGTGACCGGGGTCGCCAACATCCGGGATGTCATCCCCTTCCCCAGAACGCCCAAGAGCGCGGAGTTCTAGCCTGCCGCCTCCCCCCGCCAACGACGGGCCGATTTCCGCCGCCGCGATGGAAGCCGCATTGGGCCCCGGCAGCGCCATTTTCGCTCAGACCACGGACCGGCTCAGCCGCATCTTCGCCCAAGCGGCCCACGTCCCTCCCGTAGCTTCCCGGCTCCGAGAATGGCAACTCCGCCAAAACCGGCAAGTTGCGGGTGAATCGCTGTTCATACATCAGACCTACCTGGCCATGCTGGCGCGGTTTGTCGCCCGCCGATTTGTTGCTCCTAGCCGGCCGGCCATTAGCGACGAAGAAATATTAGAAGTGATCAACGTTGATTACTTCAGCCGCCGAGGTATCGGGAATTTCGGCGAAGGCGACATCTTTGCCTGGCTTCCGTTGGAGGCCCGTTGGGAGTTGGGACTTGATGACCTGGCTCTTGAGACCGTTCGAGGGTTGGCGGGCGCTCTCGCGCCATATGACTTCACCAACGCATCTCCGGGCATACTGGACTCCCTTTACCGAGCGACGATCCCTCGCTGGCTGGCGGAGTACGTTGTTGAAGAAGAACTGGGGATGACTGACGGCCCTGGACTGTCCATGTTGGACCCCGCATGCAGCACAGGGATGATCTTGTGCGCCGCCATCGGAGCGATGAAACGGTCGGTCGCGCAACGCGACGGCGAAGCGATGGACGTATTGTTTGATGCGCCGCAACGATACCGGGGGATGGACTCCGACCCGCTGGCCGTGGCCATAGCCAGGCTCAACTATCTTCTGGCATTGGGCGATCTCGTCCAGCTGGAACACCCCGAGTTTTTGCTGCCGGTATATCTGGCCGACGGGAACGATGTTCCAAATCTCTCGGCAGGCGACCAAGTAGTTACGCTATCGACCGCGGCCGGTGATTTCCCGCTGCCTGAGCCATTCATCAGGGACCCGCTGATGCTGGACTGGGTGTTGGGGAGGCTGACCAATTACATGGACGGCGCCCAGTTACGGCTGCACGTCCAACCCGAGGATGTTGCGGTCCAGGAGGTGCTGAACGCCTATTACAACTACCTGACCGCCGGCAAGCCGCGCACGCCCGTACCAGATGCCTTAACGCCCAAAGATGCGGACGTCGTTCTGGAAACCGCCCGCAGTCTGGTGCACCTACATATTCGGGGCGAGGGGACTCTGTGGCTGCATCTAGTCCAGAACCTGGCAGCACCAGCGATATTCGCCAACTCAGGATTCGACCGGCTGGCGTGGTATGGTTCCACCGAGTTCTTCGAAGCGAATTCTGAGTTGTACTCAAGTCCGGAGGGACGGGCCGCCTGGGTTACGTCATCGTCAGAAGAATTTGCTGAGGTAGTCACCAGCACCGGGCGAAGAGTCAGGCTTCAGATCCCTGGCGGACCAATCGGTCATAACAGTTCCTGGGCCGACGCCAAGGCCAAGGTTCGGACCACAGGAGCGTAGGTGATTTGGCGGCAGTCATTTGACGCTATTTCCTACAGGCGAATATAATGAAGCGTCCTCCCGCAGTAGCTAAATACGACATCGGGTCAGGCTGGGGTTCCCCAGTCAGATTTCTCTGGTAAGGAGCCAAAATGGCCACTCAAGAAGTCATACTTCACCCCGCCTCGGTAGTCGAGGAGTTGAAGAAAAACAACATCAGCCACGTTGTTTGGTTGCCGGATAGCGAGACAAATTTCCTGTTTCAGTTACTGGACAACGAGCCCACCTTGGACCTGGTCCCGGTCTGCCGTGAAGGCGAGACCATGGCCATCGCCGCAGGACTCTGGGTGGGTGGCAAGCGACCCATAGTCCTGATTCAGAACACCGGAATATTTGAGGCAGGTGACTCAATACGTGGTCTGGGCCTGGACGTGAACCAACCCTTGACGATGCTGGTCGGATACCGAGGTTGGAGCCGTCATGGTCTGACCCGTGACTCAGCCGCCCGGTTCATCGAGCACATCCTCCATGCCTGGGGCATCAATTACTACCTGATCGAGACCGACGACGATGCCGACCGCATCAGCCTGGCGATCGAAGAGGCCGAGCGTACATCCAAACCGGTGGCCGTCCTAGTGGGCACCGAGTTCGGTTCCTAAAGGCTTTTCGCACCTCGAACTACCCGTGGCTGGGTCCTTCGACAGGTTCAGGACGAGCTGGGGCGACTTTCCTTTCCGTTCGTGGTGAGCTCGTCGAACCACATTTCGAAATGGGAGAATTTAAATGATCGACAACTCTGATGCAGTAAAACTTCTGGACAGTAAGAGGGACAACGCGGTTTTCGTGGCAACCATGAACGCCAACAACGTCCACTTCGGGCTGCCAACCGTCACCTCCAACGAGAAACTGGATTTCCCAGTCTCCGGCGCCATGAGCAAGGCATCTGACGTAGCCCTTGGCCTGGCACTGGCCCAGCCCGACCGTAAGGTCATGTGTCTCGATGGCGACGGTAGCCTGCTGATGAACCTAGGCGCTATGGTGACCATCAGCAACAAGGCCCCCAAGAACCTCGTCCACATCCTGTTCAACAACAAGGTCTATGCCGTCACTGGCGGCCAGCCCATCCCGGGCGATGAACAGGTCGACTGGGAAGACATGGCCAAGTCGGCGGGATACGCCAAGGTATTCAGTTTCGACAATCTGGAAGACATGACCAACGGCATCAACGAAGCCCTGGCTGCAGTCGGCCCGGTATTCATCCACCTGGTGGTCAAACCTGAGATTGAAAATACCCCGGTACAGTTCCGGACTCCAGCAAAGCGGACCGTGCACACCGCCATCGGCGACCTGCCCGAGACGCTGGGCGTGAAGCGCTAGGCTGCAACCACCAAAATCAAACCGCAAACCGGGGCAGAGAAACGTCGTCTGCCCCGGTTTATATTTGCAATGACATCAAACAGGCGCCTCTGATCGATGAATAATAACGGCAAAGCGTATGCTTAGTGGAGGGATATTCCCCCGGGTCGGCGCTTATGCCGTGTTGGCCTTGGGGTTCTGGTTACTTTTCCAGGCCTTCGAGCGGTCCAACATACTATCCGGAATCGTGGGAGGCGCCCTGGTCATCGTGGGCATGTACCTGATGACCGGACTCTGGAAAGATATGTTCGCCAAGTTTGGCGGCGACTACAAGATACTTAAGGAGAACGATCGTATTGACGACACGGCCAAGGACAGGAGCGGGGGGGCCGGTGATCCCGTCGATGGAAGCGACGAAGGCAGTCAACTTCCACCGTAAAGACGCATTGGTCGTTTCCACATCATTCGCCCTGCGAGAGTGGAGCCGGGTGTCGGAACGCCGGGACCTGGATGTTGATCTGTCTGACTGCATGGACCGGGCGCCCGCCGTTGGTCTGGGACTGGCCCTAGCGCAACCCGAAGGGAAAGTGCTGGTGCTGGACTGCGATTCCACGCTCAGGACCAATCTGGGTGGACTGGCGACGATCGGAGAGTCCAATCCCGAAAACTTGGTCCATTTCGTGTTTGACGACGTTTCCAGCGGCTCGACATCGGGTCTTCCCATCAAAGGGATGGACAACCTGGACCTGGTGCAGATCGCGGCCAGCTCGGGCTATGCCAAAACCTACGAATTCGACAAACTGGAAGAGTTTCTGATCGGGCTGGAAGAGGTGATGCGCCAGACGGGCCCGGTGTTTGTCAGGGTGAAGGTTTTCCGAGACGGGTTCCAGCTTCCGTTTCCAGAACGCACCATGGCCCAAGGCTGGGCTGAGGTGCGGGAGAACCTGACGTCAGATCAATCAGAAGCTGAGTAGACTAGGGGCTACTCAGCTGGGGCTGATCCAGTATCAGGGCGGACCACTATCTGCCGGGCCACGTTGTAGCCGATGGACACCTTGTCATGCTTGGTGGCCACTTCCATCACACCCAGATACGGCGTAGCCTCGGCCACAGTGATCGGCTGCTCCGGAACGATCATGGAATCAGCCAAGAACCTCAGCAACTGGGAATCCTCTTCGGGCACTCTGTCCACGATGTAAGCCTCGCCCTGCAGTGCGGTGTCCAGGGTCAGGGCGTCGGCCGGCATCTTAGGCTCGCCGGTGCCGGGGATGGGCCGTCCGTAGGGTGAGCGCTTAGGGTGCCCCAGCCGCTCCACCAACTTTTCCTGAAAATCCTGGGACATGCCGTGCTCCAGACGATGGGCCTCGTTGTGGGCTTGGTGCAGTTCCATTCCCAGTAATTTGACCACCAGCCACTCGGCCAGCCGGTGCCTCCGGGCGATATCTTCGCCGCCTTCCAGGCCCTGCTTGGTTAAGCGGATTCGCTTGTCGGGGCCGACATCCACCAGGCTCTGCCTTTGCATCCGGCGCACCATACCGGCAACGGACGGGACAGAAGTGCCCAGCCCTTCGGTTTCGGGGAGTTGGCGCAGGGTATCGGTCAATTGAGTGATAGTGGGAATCTCATCGTCTTCCCACAACTTGTAAAGACACAGCAGATAATTCTCCGTGCCCGGAGACAACCGTAAGTCGCCGTCTCCGGAGTGGCTGTTACCGTTCTGTTTCTTTGGTGGCGCCATTGGATTCCTTATCGAAGACCGCACTAGCAGATCTTGCACGGTGAGATTTACTTGAAGGGGTTGAAAGATTGCCCGTTCCCGGTCAACACCGGAGAGACTCACCCACATCCTCACACTTCAGTAGTCTCGGCTGTTCAGGGCTAATGGCCGGGGGCGCTTCCGGCATGGGGCACAGCCACCAGGCGGTCATCGACGAACGGCCGCAGATGGTGGCCGTCGCGCAGACTCACTGAAACGCTGGCGCCCAGGGGGTATTCGGCGGTATGAGAGAGCAGGCATCGGACGGTTGCACCGGAGGCCAGTTGGACTCGGTAGAGATAGAAAGCTCCCCGGAACTCCCTCTCAACCACCACTCCGCCGCCGCTTTCGGAAGGCAGGCAGTCGAGACAGTCCGGACGGACCATCACTTCGATCTGACTATTGCCGTTCGAGTTCAGGCCCGCCAGAGCGATCGACTCTATCTCAGGCCATGCAACGGACCCCACTTCGGTGTGCAGGGAGCCGTTGTCATGTTTCGCGGGAAGAAAGTCCACCATGCCGATGAACTGGGCTACGAACTTCGTGACTGGGTGGTGGAATATGGACTCAGGGGAGCCGGTTTGTTCGACCCGGCCCGCATTCATCACCGCAACAACGTCCCCTACGAACAGGGCTTCTTCCTGGTCGTGAGTGACGAAGATGGCGGTGGCGTGACTGGCCTTGAGTATGTCAAGAACATCGCGCCGGACCTGTTCTCTCAATTTGGGGTCCAAGTTGGAGAAGGGCTCGTCCAGCAGTAAAACCTCGGGTTGGGGGGCTAAAGCCCGTCCCAGAGCGACCCTCTGTTGTTGGCCGCCGGAAAGTTCGTGGGGCATCCGGTCCTTTTGGGCCGTCAGGCCGATCAGCTCCAGGACTTCACCAACACGCTCATCGCGTCCTTGACCTTTGGGTAATCCGTAGGCGATGTTCTGGGCAACGGACAGATGGGGGAATAATGCGCCTTCTTGGAAGACCATGCCGACACGGCGGCGCTCTGGAGGGGTGTTTCCGGCCGTGCTGTTTACTTTCTGGCCGCCGATGGATATGGCGCCTTCGTCCGGCTCTTCAAACCCGGCGATGAGTCTAAGGGCGGTGGTCTTGCCGCAACCGCTGGGGCCCAGCAAAGCGAGGATCTGACCTTTGGCGATGCTCAGGTCGAGACCCGAAACCGCGGGCACGCCGCCGAAATACTTTACCAGGCCGGCGCATTCCAAAGCGGGGGCATTTAAATGCCCGTTGTCAGCCTTGTGTGGATCGCGCAGTTTCATCGATGCTTTTACCCCGATGATTAGCCTCTGTTAACCATCCTAAAATGGCTCCTCTGCGAGTGGAGATAAGTGTAGACGTACTAAATAACAATGTCAATGTATAAATATTTGTACTCGCCAAACGAATACTTAACAAATCCTATGCTTAATATTATGACAACTACCAGCGTGAGACTGTCGGAATCTTTGGGTCGTAACCCTAGGGTTCGGGCTGGCTATTCCTTAGTTTCCACACTTAAAATCCTCGCTATCGGGTACGTATTGTTTGACACTAACGTCAGGTCGACGTATCCTCTTAGCTACTTTATCGTGTGTACTTCATTTAATAATTAATACACCTTTCATTATAAACCTTGGCTCAACAACAAATAAAAAAGCCATAGAGGTAAAAAGCGAAATGGGCGTCAGCGCGCGGAACGGAATTCATTATTGTGGAGTACTAGTGGTCGCACTGGTCGCGGTTCTCCTCTCGGCATGCGGCTCGGACAACGATGCAGGGTCGCTTACCGTATATTCGGGGCGGAGCGACGCCCTGGTCGCCCCATTGATCGAACGTTTCGGGGATGCCACCGGCATAGATATTCAGGTCAAATACGCCAGTACACCCCAACTTGCCGCAACCCTGTTGGAAGAGGGCGAAAATACACCAGCCGACGTCTTCTTCGCGCAGGACCCAGGCGGCCTTGGCGCTGTGTCAGGACTCTTGGCGCCCCTTCCAGAAAACGTCTTGCAGATGGTCCCCCGGTGGGCGGCCTCTCCCACCGGCGTTTGGGTCGGCGTTTCCGGCCGTGCCCGAACCGTGGTCTACAACACTGAAAGTTTGACGCCAGTCGACCTGCCGGTAGACCTGACGGGGTTTGCTGATCCTAAGTGGAAGGGCCGCATCGGCTGGGCCCCCACCAACGCCTCGTTCCAGACGATGATCACGGCCATGCGCTCGATCTGGAGCGAGGAAAAGACGGTCCAGTGGCTGAAAGATATCCAGGCTAACGACCCCAAGGTGTACCCCAAGAACACCCCTATCGTGGCCGCAGCAGCGGCCGGTGAGATCGACATTGGTTTAGTGAACCACTACTACCTGCACCGGTTCCTGGCAGAAGAGGGCGAGTCATTTGGCGCTCGCAACTATCATCCACCGGCAGGCGGGCCTGGGGCCATAGTGATGGTCTCAGGCGCTGGGATCCTTTCGGCCTCGGACAACAAAGATAACGCCCAGAAGTTCGTAGATTTTTTGCTGTCCGAGGAGTCCCAAAGATATTTCGTGGAGGTAACATTTGAGTACCCTCTCGCCGCCGGGATACCCGTGGCTGAAGGAGTAACCCCACTAGCTGAGGTCAATAACCCCGACCTCTCTTCCGCCGCTCTTTCAGACTTGGAAGGCACCCAGAAGCTGCTCCGGGAGGCCGGCGTCATACCATGAGCATATCGTCGGTAACGACGGCCGGGCTTAGGTCGTTGGCCGGAGGCCGTGGCGTCCCACCGGCGGCGATCTGGGTCCCTGCGCTGCTTGTAGGGGCCGCGCTGCTGCTGCCACTGGTCTATCTGGTCGTGCGGACATTTGACGGCGGGACCGAAGTCTTCGACCTGCTGTTCCGGCAACGCGTGGCGGCCATATTGGGTCGGACCATCCTATTGGTGGCAACCGTCACCGGGGCATCGGTGATTCTGGCGCTGCCATTGGCCTGGCTCACCACCTGCACAGACCTGCCCTTCCGTCGTGCCTGGGTCGTCCTATCCGCCCTGCCGTTGGTGATACCAAGCTACGTGGCGGGATTCATCGTCGTTGCTGCACTGGGTCCCAAGGGGATGCTGCAGGGCGCGTTGGAAGGACCCTTCGACATAAACAAACTACCGGACATCCACGGGTTCGCCGGGGCTTTGTTGACACTGACCTTCCTTAGTTTCCCCTACGTGGTGCTGACGGTTCGGGCGGCCATGCTCCGGATCGACCCCGCCATGGAAGAGTCCTCCCGAGGTCTGGGCCGCGGCAATTGGGCCACTTTCTTCTTGGTGACCTTGCCTCTGCTCCGGCCGGGTATCGCCGCCGGCGGGCTGTTGGTGGCGCTATACACCCTGTCTGACTTCGGCGCCGTGTCGCTGTTGCGCTACGAGACCTTCACCTGGGCCATCTTCGTACAGTACGAATCGGCGTTGGACCGGACCCTGGGAGCCGGACTGTCTTTGTCCTTGGTCGTATTGGCCTTGGCCATCGTAGGACTTGAGGTAGTCAGCCGGGGTCGGGCCCGCTACTACAGCAGCTCGACTTCGGCAACCCGTCCTCCTTCGACAGTTCGCCTCGGGCGTTGGAAATGGCCCGCGGTGGCATTCTGCTCGGCAGTCGTCGCTGTTTCCTTGGCCGCCCCGATGTCTATCTTGGGATATTGGGTGGCCAGGGGTATCTCTGCCGGGGAACCCGTCAACGTCGTGTGGGAAGCAGTTGGAAACTCGGTCTACGTGGCGGCTTTGGCGGCAACGGCGGCGGTGGTTGCCGCCCTCCCAGTTGCGGCATTATCGGTGCGATTCCCCGGCCTTCTCAGCGGGTTCTTAGAGCGGCTGAGTTACGTTGGGTTCGCGCTGCCGGGGATTGCCATTGCCCTGGCCCTGGTGTTCTTCGGCGCCAGGTATGCATCGCCGCTGTACCAGACCACGGGAATGCTGTTGCTGGCCTACGTCGTGCTGTACCTTTCGCCGGCCCTAGGGGCGGTGCGCACGTCGTTGCTTCAGATCAGCCCAAGGATAGAGGAGGCGGCTAGGGGCCTGGGCAACACACCGCTGCGCGCCTTCTCCTCGGTGACCCTGCCGGTAGCGAGCCCAGGGTTGTTGGCTGGGTGGGCCTTGGTTTTCTTGTTGGTTATGAAAGAGCTGCCGGCGACCCTGATACTGAGCCCCATCGGATTCAACACGCTGGCGACCTCCATCTGGTCGGCCGCCTCCGAAGCGTTCTTCGCCAGGGCGGCGTTACCGGCCCTACTGCTCATCGCCGCGTCGGCTGTTCCCCTGGTGTTCCTCATGCTCCGTGAGCGACGGTAGGCTATAATCTAGCCGTCGCGGCCATCTACGTTGATAGCGGCCTGCTCACCCTATTCAAGATTTTTGGAGTACTGCGTTGCCCCAGGACAACAACACCTTAAGGATCATATTGCCCGGCCGATTGATCGACGGAGTCGGCGAAAAGGCCCAAGAAGGGATGGCAATTGCCGTCCAAGGGAGCGCCATCAAGTGGGTCGGTCCAGCTTCCGAGGCTGAGAGTCTAGAGAGCAAAGGCGCCCAACGCGAAATATTGAATTTTCCCAGTGGCACACTGCTGGCGGGGCTGTTCGACATCCACACCCACACCAACATGCCCGGCGACGGGAGGACGGGCGAGCAGGTCAATCTGGACGATAGTGACGAGGTGCGCCTGCTCCGGTCGGCCCGCAATACCGCGATGGCCGTGGCATCCGGCGTAACCACCATGTGCGACTGCGGCTCTTGGAACCGCAATGGCTTTGCGTTGAAAGAAGGCCTGGCTGAGGGCGTCGTTGAAGGCCCAAGGGTATTGGTATCGGGACCGCCTCTAACCGTGACCGGCGGCCACCTTTGGTACATGGGAGGCGAAGCCGATGGCGTAGACGCCGTCCGCAAGCAGGTCCGCAATCTGGTCAAGCAAGGTGCTGATTTCATTAAGGTCGCAGCCTCCGGAGGCAGCACTTCCACCAGTGACCCCTACAGGGCAGCCTACGCAGTCGCGGAGTTGACTGCCCTCACGGAAGAGGCCCACAACCGTAACCGCTCCGTGCTGGCCCACTGCCGCTGCACCGACGCCATAAACGCCGCGCTGGATGCCGGAGTCGACGCCATCTTGCACTGCGCCTTCTACGACAATGACGGCAGCTACCGGTTCGACCAGAAGACCGCCGACCGGTTGGCGGCCTCGGAGGTTTGGCTGAACCCAACGATGGGATTGGGGAACGCCAACCGCGTGCGGCTGGCCAATTTGAAGAGCGAGCGCAAACTGACTCCGGATGAGGAAGAAAGATTGGAACGCTCCACTGTTTCCGGCGAGAATTCGCTGGCCCAGTTCAGCGCCTTGGTCAAAGCGGGCGTGAAGCTGGTGGGGGGCTCCGATTGCGGCTGGAGCTATTATCCATTCGGCGACTTTCAGGGGGAGATAATGTCCCTCCATGCCGCCGGCCTATCGCCCATCCAAGCCATCTACGCCGGAACGCGCAGTCCGGCTGCGGCCCTGGGCATCCTGGAATCTATCGGGACGGTTGAGGCCGGCAAAGAGGCCGACCTGTTAGTGGTGAACGGCGACCCCAGCCTTGACCTGGAATGCCTGCGGGACGTGGCCGCCGTGTTCAAGGGCGGGGCTAGGGTTCCAACCGCCAAAGAACGGGCAAGTCTGGGCTAACTGTCATGCATCATTGGGAGAAGGGCGGGCCCATCAACATCGGCTGGCCGGACCACTATGTACCGGAACGCGAGTACACCATCGTGGAGGTCCAGCGTCTAGGACAGGTGTTCCGCAGCCGTGTCACCGACGGCAAGAAAGAGGGCGGGTTCTTAGTGGTCTTTGACTGCCCGGAGGTAGTGCTGGAGATGCTGGCCGAGAGTGCCACCAGCAAACTGGGATTCAAGGTGATCGTGTCTAACCTACGATGCAGCATCGAGGGTAACGTTCTCCGCAGCTTCGATTACGAATGGTATCCCACCCCTGAGTTCGCCGCCCGCCCCAGCAACCTGGTTCGGACCATCGCCGAAACCCTGGATGAGATGCGGAACTCCGGATGATCTGGCGGCCCGACGGGCAGACTCACGTTAGTGGACACACTCCAGAGTCGCTTGTATTATTATGTCCGGTAAATTTGCCCACATCTGGTGGGTCAGCAGCAGGAGGAAATCTTGAAGAAAGTAACAATGAGCAGCGTGGCCAAGACCAAGGCCGAGATGACCGGCGGTCTGATGACCGGCACCCAGGTCTGGCGTCAGTCGATCCTGGCCCCGGAAGACAGCAACAATTTCAACTTCGCCATCGTCGCCTTCGACGCCGGCTCGCGGAACAAGTTCCACAAGCATTCCGGCGACCAGATCTTGATTGTCACCGAAGGCACCGGCACTGTGGCTAATGACAATGAGTCTCTGACCGTAACCGAAGGAGATGTGATTCTCATCCCCGCCGGTGAGAACCATTGGCACGGCGCCCCCGACGCCACCTCCATGGCCCACATCACAGTGACGGTGAAAGGCAGCCAAACCGAACAAACCGAAGCCTAGCCCCCTTCGGGCGGGCAATGGGGAAAATGGTCCCGGAGATGTTTTTTCTCCGGGACTTTTTTATTTTCTAGGCGATTCAGTTCATTCACTGCCGTCCTACCCGTCATTCCGGAGAAGATTAGAATCCACGTTCTTGGGTCAGTTGAGCATCATATATGAGGACGCAGTGGACTTATTCTAGAGTCGAATGTAATACTATGTGCGTCAGATTTTCCCGCCTCAGTCGGGTCAGCAACAGGAGGAAATCTTGAAGAAAGTTACTATGAGCAACGTGCCCAAGACCAAAGTGGAGATGACTGGCGGTCTGATGACCGGCACCCAGGTCTGGGCCCAGGCTATCTTGGAATCAGAAGACAGCAGCGACTTCAGCTTCGGCATCAGGGCCTTCGATGCTGGTGCGAGGACCAAGTTCCATAAGCATACCGGCGACCAGATCCTGATCATTACCGATGGCACCGGTGCCGTTGGCACGGACAACGAGACCCTGACCGTTGTTGAGGGTGATGTCATTCTCATCCCCGCCGGCGAGAACCACTTTCACGGCGCCCCTGACGCCACTTCCATGGCCCACATCACCATCCAGAAGAAAGGCAGCGTAACCGAACAAACCGAAGCCTAGGCGGCTCTTTCGACCAGGTAGCGGACAAGAAAGAGTCCCGGAGATGTTTTCAGTCTCCGGGACTCTTTGTTTTTACCATTAAGGAAGCGTTCAAATTCCCGTCTTTTCGCTCCCCGTCGATCCAGCAAACGCTGGAATCCACTGGCTTACCCTGATTGGCCGTCCGAACCGTCTCTGCAAAAGAACGTCATTGCGTAGTGGGTTCCTGCTTCCGCAGGAATGACGATAGAGGTTATCACGTCTCACCGGCCTTCCCCGGAAAGACGGTGGTGGCTTCTTGGGCTTTGAGGAGCCGCCTTAGTCCCCGGTCCCCTCCGCGATGATGCGAATCGTCTCGGCTAGGTCCCGGTCTTTGTCGCGGGTCTCTGGGTTTTCGTCGCCTAGAGAGGTGGCGCCGATCATGCGGTACATGTCGGCCACCCCTTTGAAGATGTTAGGGGTCATTCCCAGGTCGCTGAAGGTCTTTTCGATCTCTTCCATCTCGCTGACCCAGCGGCGGGACTTGGCCGGCATGGTGGGCATCCAGCCTTCCATCCTCGCGACTACGGCCGGCTGGCTGCCACTGAACTCGGCCATCAACTCCTTGGTCAGGCCCAGTTTTTCGGCGGCGATCAGCAGCTCGGCGTGGAGCGCGGTGGTGCCTTTGGTCATCGCGGCATAGCACATCTTGATGCCCGACGCCCTACCCAGCTGGGGACCAAGGTTTCGCACATCCAAGCCAAAGCCACGGAGTTGTTCGAATTCGGTGGCGTTATCCCCCGAAGCGTAGACCCTGGGACTGGAGCCGTTGCGGGGCGGCCCGCCGATTATGGATACGTCCACATACCGTGCGCCGGCCTCACTCAGCACCCCCTGCATCTCACGGCTTAACTCGGGGGCGATGGCGTTGCATTCGGCGAACAGCAGGTCGGTCTCGGTGGCCTTCACGGCGTCGGCAATCTCCCGGCACAAACCGGGCACTGCTTCAGAAACGGTGACGGACATCAACACGTCGGATTGCTCCACTAGTTCATTGAGGTTGGGCACGTCGGTTATCCCTGCCTGCTCGGAAAGCTCCTTCGTGCGCGCGCTGCGGCCCACCAGGCAGGTGAGGACCCGCAGTTCGTTCTCTTTCAAAAGTTGGCCTATGGCATGCCCCATGTCTCCGGGGCTAAGAATGGCTACAGATTCGATGGACAATTCAAACTCCCTTCCCTATCACATTGATCGTTATTGAGTATATCTCCGTAGGGATAGAGGCTGCTAATCCGGTTCGCCCGGGCTGAGCCGGCCAACGTCGGCTCGGTGGACGTTCTCTAGTTGGTTGGGGACCCGGCGCGGCCTGAAGTTGCTATAGGCCATGACCAGCGCGAAGACCCCGGCTTCGACCAACACCACCGCCGCACCGGACGAGACGTCGATGAAGAAGCTGAGGTAGATGCCAACGAACCCGCAGGCGGCGCCCAGTCCCGTAGAGAGCAGCAGCACTGTCCGGAAACGGTCACTGAGCATCCTGGCGGAAACTGGGGGTATCACCGTGGCGCCGGCAATGAGGAGCACACCCAAGACTTGCATGGAGACCACGATGGTGGCCGCCAGCACTAGGGAGAACAGGGTTTCCACCCAGCCGGTGGGCACGCCGTAGAACTGGGCCACCTCGCCGTCAAAAGTCGCGAATAAGAAATACTTGTAAGCGACGAACAGCACCGCGATCGTCAAGAGTGTTGTCACCACGATGGCCATCAGGTCTACTACGCTCACTCCCAGGATGTTACCGAACAACGCGGCCTCAAAGTCACGGGTGAATGACTTGTAACGGCTGATCAAGACGATGCCCATGGCGAAGCTGGCGGTGGTTATGACTCCAATGGCCGCATCGGCCGCTATCTTGCGCTTCTTGGCGGTTAGGGCGATCAACTGGGCGCAGAAGAAACCCCAGACCGTGGCGCCGATCAGGAAATTGATGGACAGAACAAAGCTGACCACCGCACCCCCCAACACGGCGTGGGACAGACCGTGCCCGATGTAGGACATACGTTTCAACACGATGTAGACGCCGATCATTCCGCAGAGCCCACCGACCAGCGTCGCGGCTAATATTCCCCGCACAAAGAACTGGTACTCAAAGGGCTCAAACATTGCTAATTTCCCCGTCCGAACCAGAAGTACCGGAATCAGCCGTGTGTTCATGGGAATGACCGGCATCTCCGTTGGAATGGGGCATGTGGGCATGGTCGTGGCTGGAGTGGGTCTCTGACCCGGCCTGGTGCGCTCGAACGTGGCTGGCCTCGATCTCCGGGTCGAACCCGTGCTCGCGGACGTGCCCGGCCTC
>NZVX01000062.1 GCA_002698265.1 Chloroflexota bacterium
CCCGGCATCATTAGAATCATCAATTCGGCAAATAGCAACTTAAGGGGGAGGAAATCATGGTCGTATTATTAGAAGCAATCATTCTTTCCGGGTCCAAATCCGTCATCGGCGATGAGGTAGTTGAGGAGCTGAATGGGAAGCTGCGCGGTCAGATGGTCCTGCCCGGAGACGACACTTACGATGAAGTGCGCACTGTCTGGAACGCCATGATCGACCGCAAGCCGGCCATCATCGTCCGTTGCGCCGGTCCGCCGGATTCGGCGGGGATTTGCTATTAAGTGAAAACGGGCCGCCTATGCGAGATAGGCAGCCCGTTTTGTCTGGCCTAGTTGCTTGAGGACAGGCGCTACTCGTAACCCCGGAACTGGGACGACGCGAGCACGTCCGTGTTGACGACGCGGACCGGCTCGCCGCTGGTGAAAGCGCGGACGTTCTCGATGATTCCCGCATAGAAGGCCCGGTAGCTCTCTTCGGTGACATAGCCGAGGTGAGGGCAGATCAGGGTGTTGGGGGTCTTGAACAAGGCATGGTCCAACGGCAGCGGCTCGATGTCGAAGGTATCCAACGCCGCCCCGGCGATGGCCTTCCGATTTAGTGCGTCGATCAGGGCCTTCTCGTCGACGATCGGCCCCCGGGAGATGTTCACCAGGTAGGCAGTGGGCTTCATAAGTGCCAGTTCAGCCGCGCCGACCAGACCCCGGCTGCGGTCGCCGAGAACCAGGTGGACCGATACGATGTCCGCTTCTTTGAACAGCGTTTCTTTGTCTACCAGAGTCGCGTCGCATTCCTTGGCCCGCTCGGCGGTCATGTTCTGGCTCCAGGCGATGATGTTCATGTCGAAGGCAGCGCCGACCCTGGCGACCAAAGACCCGATGTGGCCCAATCCAATCAGCCCCAAGGTCTTGCCCTTGAGTCCCACACCCACCGTGGTGCCCCAGGTCCCTTCTCTGGACCGCTGTTCTTCTTCATGGATATGGCGCAGCATTGAGATGATTAAACCCCAGGTGAGTTCGGTGGGACCTTCTCCGGAACCGGGGGCGCCGCAGACCGGGATGCCCAACTCGGTCGCCGCTTCCATGTCGAAGGAAGCGTTGCGGAGGCCGGTGGTCATCAGCAATTTCAATTTCGGCAGTTGGGAGAGAATGGAGCGGGTGAAGGGTGTGCGCTCCCGCATGCCCATGACCATGTCGAAGTCTTTAAGCCGGTCCACCAGTTTGGCTTCATCGACGATGTGGTCTTGAAAGAACTCGATGTCGGTCCCCGGGGATAACTGGGCCCAATCGCCAAGGTTCTTGGCCTCCCCTTGGTAATCGTCCAATACTGCTAATTTCAACTCGGTCAACTCCCTGTCGGTTTATATCGGGGTATTACTTGAAGGCCGGCATGACCTTCTCAGTGAGTATGCGCAGGCTGCGCAGCACCCGTTCTTCGGGTATCAGGCCTCCTGGGTTCAGCTCGGCCACGACGCCGTCAAGGCCCAGTTCTTCCTTGAGTTGGGTGAAGCGGTCCACCAGACCCTCAGCGGTGGCGAAGGCGATCTTGGTCTCCAACATCTCGTCATAGCTGAGTGCGGCCAGCCGTTCGGCCCGGCCGTCCGCCAACTCGGTGACTCCCAATCCCGCCTTCCCGGCCCGTTCGCGGTAAAGGTTGCCCATGCGGCCGAAGTAGCCGCTGATGCTCTCGAACGGCTCGTCCATCGCCTGCTGTTGGGTCTCTCCAGCGTAAACCGGGATACGGAGCGATACATCGCCCTCGCCAGGGTGTCCAGCCTCGCGCCAGCGCCGGCGGTACTCCAGAACATTCTTACTCAGTTCAGGTATATCCATGCCCCGGAGGCCGACAAAGATGGGGTGGCCGGCTTGGCCCAACCGGGTGAACGTATCGGCGGAGTTGGCCGCGATGCGCAACGGGGGGTGCGGCTGTTGGTAGGGCGCCGGTGTGACGGTGGCGTTCTCCACCGTATAGTGGTTGCCTTGGTAGGAGAACTCCTTGCCTTCCCATGCCTGCAGAATGATCTCCAACGATTCGGCGAACCGTTCCTGGCTCTCGTTATAGGGGATGCTGAATACATCGTAGGAACGGGCAAATCCGCTGCGGCCGATGCCGAACTCGAAGCGGCCCTCGCTGATGTGATCGACAGTGGCCACTTCCTCGGCTATGCGAAGTGGGTTGCTCAGGGGCAACACGTACACGGCCATGCCCACCCTCAGCCGCTTGGTGCGGGTTGCTATCGATGTCGCCACGATGATGGGAGACGAGAGCACCGACCTGGCCGGGTTGAAGTGCAGTTCGGCCAGCCAGACGCCGTCCAGACCCATCTCTTCCGCCGCGTCGACCATTCGGAAGCCCTCTTGAAATGCCTGGGCTTCGGGGACGCCGGCTCTATTGCTAAATTCCATGAATGCGCCAAAGTGCATGTGGTGCTCCAATAGTTCGTCAGATGCGGCCGCCTGAGGGGGGCCACGTTCCAAACTACTTCATGGCGGCCTAAGGGTCAAGAAAATCAAGACGCCGCTCCTTCTTGACCGTCCCACCCCGGCGGACTACCCTTTAGGTTCACCCTTGCCGGTTCTGGCCGGTCCAAACAGAGTTTACGAGGCGGCAGATAGATGGAATCGAGCCAGTATGAC
The DNA here is from genome assembly GCA_002698265.1 of Chloroflexota bacterium. Taxonomy (GTDB): domain Bacteria; phylum Chloroflexota; class Dehalococcoidia; order Lucifugimonadales; family UBA3495; genus UBA9611. The sequence goes on from NZVX01000062.1 coordinate 2,631, forward strand.
ATCGTGATTATCGGGGGCGGCATCTTGGGGCTGTCCACCGCGATGCAGTTGTTGGAACGCTCCCCCCAATGGCGGGTGGCGGTCGTTGAGAAAGAGGAAGAGCTGGCCACCCACCAGACCGGGCACAACAGCGGCGTGATGCACTCAGGTATCTACTACCGGCCCGGCTCCCGTAAGGCGCAATTCTGTGTGGCGGGACTGAACAACATGATCAAGTTTTGCGAAGAAAACGAGATCGAATTCCAGCAGTGTGGCAAGGTCATAGTGGCGCTGCACGAGTCAGAACTGGGCCGATTGCAGGACCTATACGAGAGAGGGACGGCCAACGGCGTGCGAGACCTGGAGATCGTCGGCCCGGAACGACTTAAAGAGATCGAACCCCATACCGCCGGAGTGCGCGCCCTGTGGGCGCCCCACACCGGGATTGTAGACTTCACCAAGGTGGCCGCCGCCTTCGCCAATAAGTTCCAACAGGCCGGCGGAGACATCTTTACTGGTGCCGCGGTCAAGAAGATCACCCGTTCCACCGGCTCGGTGGCATTGGAGACGACCAAGGGGACACTTCAAGCCAAATATCTGATCAATTGCGCCGGGTTGTATGCCGACAAAGTGGCGTCCATGACCGGCGAGAACATCGGCGTCCGGATCATCCCATTCCGGGGCGAGTATTACACCCTGCGCCAAGAGAGTCATCATCTGGTGTCCGGGTTGATCTACCCGGTGCCAGACCCCCAATTTCCGTTCCTTGGCGTGCACTTCACCCGCAACATCAAAGGGCATGTGGAAGCCGGCCCCAATGCGGTGATGGCCCTACGGCGGGAAGGGTACCGCAAACGGGACTTCAGCCTTGGCGATAGTCTGGGCAACCTGGCCTATCCCGGGTTCTGGAAGATGGCCCTTAAGTATTGGAAGATCGGCATGGGGGAGGTCTACCGCTCCTACAGCAGGCGGGTGTTCTTGCGCGACCTACAGCGGCTGCTGCCGGAGATACAAAACTCGGACCTAGCCAGCGGCGGCTCCGGAGTACGGGCTCAGGCCGTGGCCAGGGACGGCTCGTTGCTGGACGATTTCAGCATCATCCAAAGCGGCGACGCCATCCACGTTCTGAACGCACCGTCTCCAGGCGCAACATCGTCTTTGGCCATCGGGGAGCATATTGCAGGGTTAGCTATAGAGAACTTCGGAGCGGCAGTTTAGTACCGGGAATCGCATACCCAAGGCGTGCATCAAAGCTGGCTAAGCGGGGTGTACATAACGTTGCTGGGGAGTCTGAGTGCGGGTATAATCGGGCGTGCCAAATATACCGGCGTTGGATACTGGGATACTCAGGGTTTGCCGATGTTTCATCGGGGACCGGCGGCGGTGCAGTGCAGGGAGGATAGCTGACATTGCTGGTAGAGGTCGAGCGCAATTTGGACTTAGGCTCATTCGATGCGACACAGGACTCAGTAGACGAGTACCTGAGATCGGTCGGGGACGCCCTTCCCGTTTATAAAGAGACCGGTTTGGCGCCGCCTTTGTACTCGGCTGCCTCGGCTTTGGGCGCATTGCTACGAGAGCTGGCCCTGCCACCGGGCGCCATCCACAGCCTGCAAGAAATAGAGACCCTGACGCCCGTCGTCATAGGCAACAGCGTAAAAATCAGCGCGCTAGTCGAGAAACCACGCCGCCGCGCCGGGCTTGAGTTTATAACCGTGGTCTGCAGTGTGGAATCAGACGGAGCGTTGGCCCTGACCTTGAAAAGCACCGTTCTAGTCCCCAGCCAAGAGCCACCTGCAGGTGCGCCTAGAGACATAAACGTGCAGGGAATTGAGTCGCTAAAGAGCGGCTTGGATGTCATCTCAAAAGAGATCAAGCAAGAAGACTTGAATGCCTACGCCAAGGCATCCGGCGACGATAACCCGCTGCATCTTGACCCAGAATTTGCCGCAAAGACACAATTCGGGGGAATCATCGCCCACGGTATGCTGACCCTGGCATTCGTATCTGAGATGATGACCGCCGCCCACGGGCGTGACTGGCTGGAATCCGGTGGCCTACGGGTCAGGTTTAAGGGCGCCGCCCGCGTGGGCGACCGGGTTGAAGCATGGGGTAACCTGGCCAAGGAATATGAACAGACCCTGGGCTATTCGGTGGGAGTTAGAAACAGCACCAGCGGACAGGAGCTTATTGCTGGGACCGCTGGTTTAGCCATAAAACAGGAGTGAAAACCTTTAGCGAATGACCGGAGGACTTCTCCAGCGTCCGTGGTCAAACGAGGAAGGAGCAGCATGCAGAAATCGACGGAAAATGGAACGGGGCCAGTCCGAGTGGCGATGGACGCTATGGGTGGCGACCACGGGCCGTCCGAAACTGTGAAAGGCGCATTGGCCGCTGCTAGATCAGCTGGAGCCGAGATTATTCTCGTGGGCGACCAAGGACCGGTAGAACAAGAATTGGCCCAGCACGATACCTCGGGAATCTCCGTCCAGGTTGTGCAATCCGAGGATAAGATCCGCGACGACGAGCACCCGCTTCAGGCCATGCGCACCAAGCCGAGGTCTTCGGTCGTTGTCGCCACCAAGCTGGTCAAGACAGGCGATGCCGACGTAATGGTTTCCATGGGGTCCACCGGCGGTTCCATGGCCAGCGCAGTTCTGAACTTGGGGCTGATGGAAGGACTGGCCCGGCCCTGCTTGGGTGGTCCATTCCTGGGGTTGGCCCCCAATACCGTGCTGGTGGATATTGGCAGCAATCTGGACTGCCGTCCGGAACTGCTGCTTAGTTTCGCGTCCATGGGTGTCACTTGGGCCCGCACATATATGGGGATCGAAGACCCCCGTGTGGCCTTGCTTAGTGTTGGCTCCGAAGCGGCCAAGGGCAACAAGCAGGTCCGGGATGCCTATCCGGTATTCAAAGACAGCGGCATGAATTTCGTCGGCAACGTCGAAGGGATGGATTTCTTCACACAGACAGCCGAGGTTATCATCTGTGATGGTTTCGTCGGCAACATCCTGATTAAATTCACCGAGGGCCTGGGCGCTGCTTTCGCCGCCTATGTCAAGAAACGGTTGGCCTCCGATCTGGACGAGATCAATCTCTCCAAATTTGCCGCCGAGTTGGTCCAATTGACCAACCGTACCCGGACCAACGGGGGGCCGTTATTCGGGGTCAAAGGGCCGGTGATTCTCGGCCACGGTTCCAGCCGGGCGGATGAGATCACCGCCGCCGTCAGCACCGCCGTCCGCTATGTTCAATTGGGTCTTGTCGACATCATGCGCGCGGATCTCGAAAGCATAAACAAGAATGCCGCGGAGAAGGCCGGCGGCAGCGGCGCGGGCCGGTAAAGCCGCCCGATGACCGGTATCGACCTCAGCGGAAAAGTAGCACTGGTCACCGGGGCATCCCGGGGTATCGGCGCCGTTGTTGCCGCTCGTCTTGCCGAGGCCGGTGCTAGGGTCGGCGTCAATTATCATGCCAGTTCCGACGCCGCGACCGTGGTCGTTGACTCCATCAAGAAGGCCGGCGGGGAGGCCTTTCTGGTGGGAGGCGACGTTTCCCAAGAAGACAAAGCCGAAGCCGTCATAAAGAACCTGGTGGAGCATTTCGGTGGAATCGACATCCTGATCAACAATGCTGGCATCAACAAAGACCAACTCCTGATCAGGATGAAGCCTGAAGACTTCGACAATGTCATGAACGTGAACCTGCGCGGCGCGTTCCTCTGTACCCGCTACGCCATGACCCACCTGATCCGGCAGCGTTCGGGACGGGTGATAAACATGTCCTCGGTAGTGGGGCTTTCCGGCAATCCTGGCCAGGCCAACTACGCCGCCGCCAAGGCCGGGTTGGTGGGTCTGACCAAGGCCGTGGCGCGGGAGGTCGCCTCCCGAAACGTCACCGTTAACGCCCTGGCTCCTGGTTACATCACCACGGCGATGGTCGATGAACTGTCGGAAGAGACCCAGGCCAAGATACTGGAGCGGATCCCGATGGGCCGGTTCGGCACTCCCGAAGACGTGGCCGAAGCTGTGGTCTTCCTCTGCAGCGACGGCGCCAGCTACATTACCGGCCAGGTCCTGACCATCGACGGCGGGATGATCGCCTGAACAGCCGCTCTTTTCCCGATTAGCCCCCCATTCCCCAGAATTTACGCCGATAGACCGATGTATAATACCGCCACGTCCAAAAACCGCAGGCAGACCGGAGGCTTCTATGCGCACCACTACCAGATTCCGCCAGTTGCTCAAGGAACCGGGGATTATCCAGGCGCCGGGGGCCTACGACTGTCTCACGGCGCGATTGATTCAGAAAGCGGGGTTTCCGGCGGTATATATGACCGGGGCCGGAACTTCCGTGGCGCAACTTGGCTATCCCGACCTGGCGCTGGCCTCGATGACGGAGATGGTCCAGAACGCCGTCACGATCACCGAGACTCTGGACGTTCCGCTGATTGCCGACGCCGATACGGGCTACGGCGGGGTGTTGAATGTGCGGCGGACAGTCAGGCAGTACGAGCGGGCTGGCGTGGCGGCTATCCATATAGAGGACCAAGAATCGCCCAAACGTTGCGGCCACCTGGACGACAAGAAGGTCATCTCCACCGAGGATATGGTCCAGAAGATTCGGGCCGCGGTGGACGCCCGCACCGACGATGACTTCACCATCATCGTGCGCACCGATTCTATCGCCGTAACCGGCTGGGACGATGCCATGCACCGCTGCAATGAGTACGTGAAAGCCGGGGCCGATGTGTTATTCGTGGAAGCCCTGCGCACGACGGAAGAGGTGGAGCGGGCCGCCAAGAACCTCGACATTCCTCTGCTGTTCAACTTTGTCGAGTCGGGAAAATCTCCGTTGCTCTCGGCGTCAGAACTGGAGAAGCTCGGCTTCAAGATCGTCATCTATCCGGCCAGCGCCCTGTTGTCGGTGACCCACATAGTCGGGCAGGTGATGGCGGAGTTGAAAGAGACGGGCACCACCGCCCACCTGATGGACAAGATGGTCAGCTTGGAGGACTGCTTCGAGGAGATGGGGCTATCCAGCATGTTGGCCGAGGACGCCCAGTTCGCCAGCCCCGGGTAGGCGTGGGGAAACCATCTAGAGCATCGCAACATTCAGCCGCTTCTGCACCGTGGGAACTTTTTCGCGGTGTCCTGCGTCTCTAATATATAGATATGGCATAGAGTGTTAGATTAGAGTGAGGGCGTTGTGCCGCAGCGCAAACCGTAGAGCGAGGCAGGAGCATGTCAAACGTAGTGCTGGTCATCGACATGGTAAAAGGATTCCTGGAGCCGGGGCACAATCTCTACTGCGGCGATGAATCGCGGGAGATCATACCCAAGATTCATGCTCTGCTTACCACGGAACAGGCAGCGGGCTCAGAAATTCTCTTCATCTCGGACCACCACGACCCCGACGACCTGGAGTTTCAGGTCTTCCCGGTCCACTGTGTGAAAGGAACTGAGGAACCGAACGTCATAGACGAGTTGGCCGAATTCGTGACGGGGGAAAATGTCATCCCGAAGAACCGTTACAGCGGTTTCTTCAACACCCCGCTGGAAGCCAGGTTAGCAGTGGCGAGTCCAGAAAAGATAATCATCTGCGGCGTCTGTACCGACATCTGTGTTCTCCACACCGCATCCGACGCACGGAACCGGGACTACACGGTTGCAGTGCCCGCCGATTGCGTGGCCAGCTTCAAGCCGGACGCCCATGAGTGGGCTCTTTCCCATATCAAAGAGATACTGGGCGCAAAGGTGGTCTAAGCGAGCGCGCTTTATTGGATGGCTTCGGCGATTATCGCCTCGGTGATCTCTTCGTCGGTCATCCCTAAGACCTCGCGGAGCACCTGCTCGTTATGCTGGCCCAAGACTGGGGCTGGAAAGCGCGGGCCGTTGTCATATCCTTTAATCCGGAATTGGTGGCCGGCGTAAGGCACAGGGCCCATTTCCTGGTGCTCTAATGTCCGAAAGTACTTTCGGTGGGCTAACTGGGGGTCGGACTCCAGATCGCTGCTTCGCTGCACCATGCCGGCCGGCACCCCGTGGGACATCAGCGATTGCATCAGCGCCGTCGTCTCTTGGTCCTTGGTCCACTCGCCGATGTGCTGGTCGATGGCGTCGTGGTTCTCTAACCGGCCTTCCATAGAATCAAACTTGGCGTCTTGGGTCCAGGCCGGAATCCCCATCGCCCGTTGCAGCGCCTCCCACTGTTCCTCTGTCTCCACCGCGATGGTGCACCACTGGTCGTCTCCGGCGCAGGGGTAGGCCCCCTGTGGGGCGAAGAATTGGGACCTGTTTCCATTGCGAGTGACGCTACGCCCACTGGTGCTGTAATCCATGATCTGCGGCGACAAGAAATGAAGAGACATCTCAAGCTGGGCGGCGTCGATGTGCTGCCCTTGGCCCGTCCGGCGCCGGTGGTCCAGTGCGGCCATGATGGTAGCCGCTAGAATCCGGGGGGACACGCCGTCCGTGTAGGCCACCCATGGTCCGTCGGGCGCCAGGTCAGGCCAGCCGGTGGTCTCGTAAAAACCGGCGATGGAGGCCGCATGGAAACCGTATCCGGAGAAGGCGGCGGCGCCGCCGGTCTGCCCCATGAGGCAGGTGCTGGCCATCACGACGGATGGGTTTATCTCACGGTTAGCCTCGTAACCGATGCCAAGGGAGTCCACGATTCCCGGCCTGAAACTCTCGATCACGACATCGGCCCAGGATATAAGTCTTTTCGCTATTTCCAGACCCGCCGGGTTTTTCAAGTCCAGGGAAATACCCAACTTGGAGGTGTTGATATCCCCGAAAAATTGAGTGCGGTCGGCGCCTGGAACGCCGTCTTTGAACGGGCCGGCGGTGCGCAGGATATCCAAAGGCGCGGCCGCTTCCACCCGGACCACCGTCGCGCCGTGGTCGGCCAGGTATTTGGCCGTAGTGGGACCCACGATAACCCACGAAAAGTCGGCCACCTTGAGTCCGTCAAAGGGCAACAAATCTGCCATGATGCGTTCCTCTAACCGGCCTTGCCATCGGTTGCCAGATGTATTTCCTCATCGCTCATTCCCAGCAAGGTGTTCAGGACTTGGCCGTTATGCTCACCCAGCGCCGGGGCCCAACTCCTCACGCTCATGGGGGTTTCGGATAACCGTGCGACTAACCCCGGCGTGCGAGCGTCGATGCCGTTGGGCAAGGCCGCCTGCAACCAATAATCACGATCTTGCAATTGCTGGAATTCGGTCAGGTCTCCCATGTCGTTGACCGGAGCTAAGGCCACTCCTTCCCTTAATCCCCGCTCCAGTAGATGATTCTTGGTGTAATTCGCTACGTATTTCGTGATGGCCGACAGCACCTCTTCCGCGCTGTAGGAGACGGGCTGACCTTGCAGCAAACGGACATGGTAAGTGGGCCATTCTTCCGCGTCGATCCAACTTTCGGGAACCACCCCGTCCTCCACGAACCAGGGCACCATCACCACCAACGTAGGGCCACTAGGGATAAGCACGATATACCCGTCGGCACAGTCGAACACCACCGGAAGGTTTGCCTGTCCCAGTTGGAGCAGACTGCCGGCACGTTGGTAGTCCCGCCCTTGAATCGCATGAGCGGAGATCCCCTGGAGCATGGTCGCAATCATTGCCGTCTGAGCGGAGACATCAACAAACTGGGCCTCTCCAGTCCGTAGCATCAAAGCATGGGCGATTAGCGCGGCTGTCGCGGCTTCTGACCCTGCGTGCAGCCAGACCTGCGGGACCGAGATACGGACTGGCGCCCGGTCAGGCACACCTTGGAGGCTCATGGGACCGCCCATGGCGGCGATGGTCAGGTCGCTTGCCGGATAATCGGCGTAGGGACCGTCCAAACCGTAGGCGGAGATGGCAACGTGGATGATCTTGGGGTTGATCTCTTTCAACACATCGAAGCCTAGTCCCAGGCTGTCCAATGTCGCGGGCTGGCCTGATTCGAATAAGAAATCCGCCTTTTCCACCAGGCCTTTTAGGGCGTTTTGGCCCGCCTCGGTCTCCAGGTCNAGGGTGATCCCCTGCTTGTTCCGGTTGAANGCGAAGAAAGGCAGGCTGCGCCCATGTTCGGGNCCGCCGNCGAGGAACGGCGGNTCGCCGCGGCCANCCGAGCCGCCAGGTGGTTCCACCTTTATGACCGCTGCGCCCATGTCGCCCAACAGCATGCCGGCCAGGTCACCGTGGCCNCCGGTCAGGTCCAGNACTGTGTAAGGACTGAGCATCGTGATCACCTCAAAATCGGTAGGCCTAGCTTGAGATGGGCGATTATAGCATGGGGAAAAAGCACCTGACAGAGCTCATACATGCTTAAAACGAATCTGAAGCTCATGCATCGGCCTTCCAGGCGACCTTGCTATTGCCGGAAACCCCCGGGTATCATGAGCTTAATTCCAGGTCTCGGTCTGCATGGAAACTGAGGAAGGCGCGATGCTCTACCGCACATACCGGTACTCCCAGTGGGACGGCACCCAGCGGATCTTCGAATTTGATGCCGACCAGTTGATGGACCTTCTCTCCGAGGACATCCTCAACCACGGCGATGTCATGCAGGCGCTGCGGGACATGTTGCGCCAGGGACTCCAGGACCGCGACGGTCAACAGATGCCCGGCCTCCGGGAACTGATGGAGCAGCTCAAGAACCAACGCCGCCAGCAGATGCAACAGCACAATATGGACTCGGTTGTTGACGACCTCAAAGAACGACTGGAAGAGATCGTCCAGACCGAGCGCGACGGCATCAAGCGCCGGTTGGATGAGGCCAGAGAACAGGTCAAGGCCCAGGCTGATTCCCAAGATGGCGAAGACTGGGCACAGCAGGAAGGCTTGCTGGACCTACTCCGGAAGCGGGCCGACAACAACCGTGAGAAGCTGGACCAACTTCCCGAAAGCCCTGCCGGACAGATCAAAGAACTGCTGGAATACGATTTCATCGACCCCGAGGCCCAGCAGAAGTTCCAAGACCTGCTGGACGCTTTGAAGAGCCAGATGGCCCAGAACATGGGTCAGCAGATGATGGACCAGGTCAAGGGCATGTCAGAAGAGGACATGGCCGCCACCCGCGAGATGATGCGCCAACTCAACCAGATGATCAAGGACAAGCTGGCCGGCAATGAACCCGATTTCGACGGTTTCATGCAGCAGTTCGGACAGATGTTTGGAGACAACCCGCCCAAGAGTTTCGACGAGCTGATGGAGCAGATGCAGCAGCAGCTAGCCCAGATGCAGTCAATGTTGGACAGCATGTCGCCCGAGGCCCGTCGCGAGATGGAAGATGCCCTGGCCCAGGCGCTGGACCCAGAGACCCAGCGGGAGATGGCCCAGTTCGCCTCCCTCATGGAACAGTTGATGCCCATGGACGACCTGCGCCGTCAGTATCCCTTCTTAGGGGATGACAGCCTGACCATGGAGCAGGCCATGGAGATGATGCGCGGCCTGCAGGAACTGGACCAGTTGGAGCAGTCCCTTCAAGAGGCGATGCGCACCGGAAACATGGACGACGTCGACCCCGACAAGCTGGCTGAACTGCTAGGCGACGAAGCCCGGAAGATCTATGACGAGCTGGACCGCCTGCGGAAGCTGCTCCAGGAGTCGGGATACGTGACCGGCGACGACAAGATGGACCTCACCGCTAGGGGCATCCGCCGTATCGGCCAGAAAGCACTGAAAGAGGTCTTCACCCACCTCAAAAAAGACCGCACGGGCAACCACATGATGGATGCCCGCGGCGCCAACGGCGACCTGCTAGGCGAGACCAAGCCCTACGAATTCGGAGACCCGTTCCAGGTTGACCTTCAAGCCACGGTGAAGAACGCGGTGCTTCGCGGCGGCCCCCAGGTCCCGGTGCGGCTCAGCCCGGAAGACTTCGAGGTCTTCCGTAACGAGCACATGACCCGGTCCGCCACCGTCCTTCTGCTGGATCAGAGCCGGTCCATGGGTCTGTTCAACAACTGGCAGGCGGCCAAGAAGGTCACACTGGCGCTGATGGCGTTGATGCGCAGCCAATACCCCAGGGACAGTCTCCACATCGTCGGGTTCTCTGATTACGCCCGTGAGATCAAAGAGGAAGACCTGGCCAAATGCACCTGGAACGCCTGGGTGTCAGGCACCAATCTGCACCACGCCTTGATTCTTTCCCGGAAACTGCTCTCTAAAGAGAAGGGCGGCACCCGCCAGATTTTAGTTGTGACTGACGGCGAGCCTACTGCTCACTTGGAAGGTGACCGGTCGTTCTTCGCCTATCCGCCGAGCCACCGCACCGAGTTGGAGACCTTGAAAGAGGTGCGCCGGTGCACCCAAGAAGACATACTGATCAATACGTTCATGCTGGAAAACAACTACCAGTTGGTCGACTTCGTGGAACGCATGACCCGCATCAACAGCGGCCGGGCTTTCTACAGCAGCGCCGCCAATCTGGGCGAATACCTCCTGGTCGACTACGTAACCAACCGCCGGAAGCGGGTCTCAGCCTAGGCTGATCTTTGAACTGGGCCGCTACCCTCTTATGCGATGGCGTTGGCTCTGTTAAGATAAATACACAATAGAATATTTGAGGGGTCGTGCGGTCGGTCTGAACGAGACCCGGCCACACTTTTAAAGACAGTCCCGAGAGGCTGGCAAAGTAGAGCGTCCCGAATCTCTGCAGAGTGCGCCCCAAGCGCCCTGTGTGAGTCATTAACGCCCTTGCCAGCAGATGGTAAGGGTTTTTTATTGGCTGGTGAATCACGGAGAATCTGGTCTAGGTAATGCGATGCCAGAACGACAGATAATGAACCAAGAGGATGTGCGCCGGGCCCTGACCAGGGTGGCTCACGAGATTCTCGAGCACAATCGGGGAGCGGAGGAACTGGTGATCGTGGGCATCCACACCAGGGGTGTCCATATTGCGCGCCGTATCGCTGCCAATCTGGCGGAGTTCGAGGACATCGAAGTTCCGGTGGCCACCCTGGATGTCAGCCTTTACCGGGACGATAACCGGGTGCGCTCCCAGTCGCAGACTAAGCTCCAGCCCACCGACATACCAATGGGTATCCAGGGCATGCGTGTGGTGTTGGTTGATGACGTTCTCTACACCGGCCGGACCATTCGCGCCGCCATGGACGCGTTGGTGGATTTTGGCCGGCCGCAGCAGATTCAGTTGGCCATCCTGCTGGACCGGGGACACCGGGAGCTGCCCATCCGGGCCGACTACGTTGGCCAGAACCTGCCCACGGCCTTCAACGAACGCGTGAAGGTCCGCCTGATGGAGACTGACGGCGCCGACGAGGTCGCCTTGATACTAGAGGATCTGGACGTGGAAGAAGAATCGCCAGAAGAATCTAATAAAGAGCAAGAGGCTTAGGAATCACCGATATGAGCCTGTCTAGAACGATCGAAACCCCTGAGATCAGCGGCGCGCTTGAGCCAGAGCCTGCGCCGCGGAAGCATGTTCTGGACCTGGACGATTTCTCCCGAGAGGAGATCACCGAGGTCTTGGAATCCGCCCGTGGCATGAAAGAAGTGCTGGGCCGGGATATCAAAAAGGTCCCCGCACTGCGCGGCAAGGTAGTGGTGACTTTGTTCTACGAGGCCAGCACCCGCACCAGGATCTCCTTCGAAGAGGCCGGCAAGGTACTCAGCGCCGACGTTATCAACATGTCGGCCTCGGGCAGCAGCGCCGAGAAAGGCGAATCACTGCTGAACACCGGCCTGACGATTCAGGCCATGGGCGTGGACACCATCGTGATCCGCCACCCCCATTCCGGCGCGTCCCATCTTCTGGCCAAACATCTGGATAGAGTCAGCATCATCAACGCCGGAGACGGCCTCCACGCCCACCCTACCCAGGCGCTGTTGGACCTGTACACGGTGCAAGATAAGCTGGGCGATTTGGGAGGCCTGAAAGTCGTCATCGTCGGCGATGTGCTCCATAGCCGGGTAGCCCGTTCCGACATCTGGGGGTTCGCCAAGATGGGAGCCAAGGTTGTCCTCTCCGGCCCTGCCACCCTGATGCCGCCCGACCTGATGCGCTCCAGTGGAAGCATTGCGCGGTCGCCCTTCGCCTCCCTGGTCGAGGTGGACACCGACCTGGACCGGGCCATTGAAGGCGCCGATGTCGTCATGGCCCTGCGTTTGCAGCAGGAGCGGCAGAACGCAGGGTTCCTGCCGAGCATTCGAGAGTACATCCGGCGCTGGCAGGTCACCGACGCTCGATTGGAGCGGGCCAGACTCGGCGCCATGGTGATGCACCCAGGCCCCATGAATGAGGGCATCGAGATTAGCAACAGCATCGCCCACGGTGGAAGCTCGGTGATCGAAGACCAGGTGACCAACGGGGTAGCCGTGCGCATGGCCCTGCTCTACCAGTTGACCATCGGGGCCGGGCTAGAGTCTTAGCCGATTGATCGGCGGTAATCACAAATCGGGAGAGGTGTGTGGAAACGGATAGCATATTGATTCGCCACGCCAGGATAGTTGACCCCAGCCGTCAGTTGGACCGAGTGGGCGACATTTTGATTGGCAGCGGGGAGATCACCGCCGCTGGAAGGCTGGGACCCGACCGTATCCCAAACGGCTGCCGGGTCATTGACGGCACCGGTTTGGTGGCCAGCCCCGGCTTCATCGACCTGCATTGTCATCTTCGAGAGCCCGGCTTCGAGTACAAAGAGACCATCGCCGCCGGGTCCAAGGCCGCGGCCAAGGGCGGGTTCACCACCCTCTGCGCGATGCCCAACACTGACCCACCCATCGACAATGCCGCCGTGGTCGACTTCATACATCAAAAGGCGCGCCAGGATTCGCTGGTGCGAATCCTGTCCATCGGTTGTGTCACCAAGGGGCGGAAAGGCCACGAGTTGGCGGAGATGGAGGAACTGGCCAGCTCCGGCGTGGTGGCCTTTAGCGACGACGGCGACCCGGTCTACGACGCCAATCTGATGCGCTTGGCCCTGATCTATAGCTTGGACCTGGGCCTGCCCATCAGCAACCACTGCCAGGAGCGTTCTCTGTCCTGCAACGGAGTCATGGCCGAAGGTCCCGTGGCGACACACCTAGGCTTGGACGGCATCCCCGCGGCGGCTGAAGAAACGATGATCGCCCGAGACATCGCTCTGGCCGAAGCCACCGGTGGTCGGCTACACGTGGCCCACCTCAGCACAGCGGGCAGCGTGCCATTGGTGCGAGAGGCCAAGGCCCGAGGGCTTTCAGTGACCGCCGAGGTCTGCCCCCACCATCTGACAACCACCGACCAATGGGTGCTGGGCCGCAAAGGCGAGTCGACAACCGCGGCCGGCGGACTTGCCTACGACACCAGCACCAAGGTCTATCCGCCATTACGAGGCCAACGGGATGTCGATGCCCTCATACAAGGCCTGGCCGACGGGGTCATCGACTGCGTGGCCACCGACCATGCGCCCCACGACCTCACCAGCAAACAGGTCACCTACCAGGAAGCTGCCTTCGGCATCAGTGTGCTGGAAACGGCTTTGGGGTCGCTGCTGCAATTGGTCCACTCCAAGAAGCTCAGCATGGGTGCCATGGTCGACCGTTTGACGACCGGACCGGCCAGGGTATTGGGTGAGACTTACTCTGACCTGGCTTCGCTGCAGCCCGGCACCGCCGCCGACATAGTGCTGTTCGACCCGGAGCAGGAATGGACGGTTGATACCGCAGAATTTGAATCCAAAGGCAGAAACACCCCTCTGGAAGGGACGATGCTCAAAGGGCGGGTGGTGGCGACTTTCGCCTCGGGCAATATTATTTACCAGAGTGCGGGACTGATATTCGAAGAGCCCCACGTCAAAGCTTAACCGGCTATATGCGGCAAATTCTTATTAACGGACGGGTGCGCTAAATTGGGCGAGCCAGCCTATCTGGTCTTGGAAGACGGCTCTATTCACGAGGGTGTTAGCTTTGGCGCCGGGGTCGAAGGCCTCGGAGAAGTGGTGTTCAACACCAGCATGACGGGTTATCAAGAGGTACTCACCGACCCGTCCTACGCCGGGCAATTGGTGACCCTGACTTATCCGTTGGTCGGCAACTACGGTATCAACCCTCAGGACTTTGAATCGTCCCGGATACAGGTGGCCGGACTGATCGTTAGGGAGAATTGCGACCTGCCCAGCCATGGGCGTAGCGACCGTACTCTGCATGAATTCCTGGCCAGCCAGGGCATTCCCGGCATCGCTGAAATCGACACCAGAGCGGTGACGCGGCGGCTGCGTTCTAAAGGCGTGATGCTGGGAGTGCTCACCAGCGGAGAGCCGGATGCGGCATTGAGGCGGATACAAGACTCCCCGGCATACGGAGACAAGGACTACGTTGCAACTGTCACATCTCCGGAAGAATACGATTGGGATGCCGGGGACGCAGACCTGCAAGACGCCAAACACCGGATCTTGGTCACCGACTGCGGCCTCAAGTACAACATTCTGCGGCAACTACGCCGCCGGGGCTGCCGGGTGACCGTGGTGCCGGCGGCTACTCCGGCTGAGGAACTACTGGCCATGAAGCCTTCTGGCGTCCTTTTTTCGCCCGGTCCCGGCGACCCCAAGCTGTTGGACTACGTAGTAGACAACACCCGCCAGGTTCTGGGGCGCGTTCCTGTGATGGGGATCTGTCTCGGGCACCAGATTGTCGCCCGGGCCCTAGGCGCCGAAACTTTCAAACTAAAATTCGGCCACCGGGGCGGCAACCACCCCGTAAAAGACCTGTCCGACGGTCGTGTTTACATAACCGCTCAGAACCATGGTTATGCTGTGAGTCCCGAAAAATTACCCTCAGGCTTGGAAGTCTCACATATCAACTTAAATGACCAAACTGTGGAAGGATTTCGCCATAAAGACCTTCCTCTGTTTACCATACAATATCATTCTGAGGCTTCACCTGGACCCAGGGATAGCGAATATCTCTTCGACCAGTTCATCGAAATGGTCGAAGATTTTCACGGCTGAAGGCCAGTCAACCCCGACGAGGAAGCCAAAAAGATCAATTACCGGGTGTCATTGCGCCCATCGAATACAGGAGGATGCCACTGGTCCAACGGCGATCTACGAATAGGGCGATCTAGAAAAGCCCAACTACTTATTCCGACCCCGACAGGCGTGTTATTTTTTGGAGGATTATTAATGTCTTCATTCGCCATGTTTTTACTGGGAGGGGGTGTGGATGTGGCGGTGGCGGTTGATTTTGAACGGGTTGCCTCTTTATTAGAAGAGGAAACGGGCAAATATTCATGTGGTGAGTACATTTACAAGATCAGAGCAGGCAAAGGAACGCTGGGCCGGCGTTGGGACCTGGTGATTAACGCCATGGACCCAAATATGGAAGGCCAGCCCCTGTTTCCCTTGGGACGGATCGTGATTGAACCAGACGCCGACGGGCTGGTGAACATCAAGGTCCCGCCCTGGACGGAACAAACTGTCCACGGAGAAGACGCCGCCGATTGGGACGGCAGACTCTTCGGTTCGTTCGTCTCTCAGTTATTGAATTCGTTGCATTCGCGGCAGTTGATAGACCTGCCGGGTGCGCTTCCTACTCGTTAATAGATAGGCTGGATAACCCATAGTCTGGGCAACCAGCAATAAAACCCGGAGCGGCCAAGTGGCTGGATATAGCCAAATGCCGTAGTCGGGTATAGCATCGATACGCACATATCTCAGACTCCAGATGGGGCCGTGGCCGCAGAGCACTGCGGAAAGGGTGGCTAACATACCAGACAAGCCAAAAAAGGTGCTCGTGATCGGTTCCGGCCCCATTGTTATCGGGCAAGCAGCCGAGTTCGATTACGCGGGCACCCAAGCTTGCAAGTCCCTCCGCGAAGAGGGCGTTACCACCGTCCTGGTCAACTCCAATCCGGCCACCATCATGACCGACCAGGGCATCGCAGATCGTGTCTATATCGAGCCTCTTACCGTGGAAGTCCTGGAAAGGATTATCGACCGGGAACGGCCCGACGGCATTTTGCCCACTCTCGGCGGCCAGACCGGCCTGAACTTGGCGGTGGCCCTGGCCGATGCTGGCATCTTGGAACGATACAACGTCGGCCTACTCGGTACCCCATTAGAGACCATTCGCCGGTCCGAGGACCGCGACTTCTTCCGCACCTTCCTCCATGAGATCCATGAGCCCGAGCCTGAGAACATCAGCGTAAACACCATGGATGAGGCCCGGGCCGCCGCCAAGCGGATGGGCCTTCCCCTGGTGGTCCGGCCCGCTTATACCCTGGGCGGCAGCGGCGGCGGTATCGCCAACACCGACGAGGAATTCGAGAGCTTCGCAAGTTCGGGTCTCGCGGCCAGCCCCATCTCCCAGATACTGCTGGAACGCTCGCTGGTCGGTTGGAAAGAGATCGAATACGAGGTGATGCGGGACAGCGCGGACAATTGCATCACCATCTGCAACATGGAAAACCTGGACCCCATGGGTGTCCACACCGGAGACAGCATCGTGGTGGCGCCAAGCCAGACACTGAGCGACCAGGAATACCAGATGCTGCGCTCTTCCAGCATCAAGATAATCCGGGGGCTGGGAATCGAGGGCGGGTGCAACGTCCAGTTCGCCCTGCAACCTCATCCCAGGGTCTCCAAGGCGTTGGGACAGGAATGGAAGCCCGAGTCGCCCTATTTCGTGATTGAGGTTAACCCCAGAGTTAGCCGCAGTTCGGCCCTAGCCAGCAAGGCCACCGGCTATCCGATAGCCAGAGTTGCCGCCAAGATAGCCGTGGGCAGGAAACTGGACGAGATCGAGAACGCCGTAACCAAGCAGACCACGGTCGCCTTCGAACCGGCCTTGGACTACTGCGTACTCAAGATTCCGCGCTGGCCATTCGACAAATTTCCCCATGGCGACCGCCGTATCACCACCCAGATGAAAGCCACCGGCGAGGTCATGGTCATCGAGCGGTCATTCGAAGCCGCATTGCAGAAGGGCGCCCGTGCCCTGGAATTGAGCGGACGCACCCTCCTTTGGGAGGACTCTGGCTGGCGGCAGGAAGGGGGGTTGTCTTTGGACCAACTGCCTCTGGGACCTAATGACGAACGGCTGTGGGCGTTGATGTCGGCCCTGCGCCAGGGCGCAACGGTTGATGCGCTCGTCGATCACACCTACATCGAGCCCTGGTTCATAAACGCCCTCGAGCGCATTGTGAAGATGGAGCGCCGGCTACTAGGCGAAGAACTCACCTCCAGCCTCCTTAAGTCGGCCAAGCGAATGGGCTTTTCCGATGGCCAGGTGGGAACTCTAGCCGATATGCTGCCGGAACAGGTGCGGAACCAACGTCACGAGTGGGGCTTGAGGCCGGTTTACAAGACAGTGGACACCTGCGCCGCCGAATTCGAGGCCGTCACTCCCTACTACTACAGCACCTACGACCAGGAGAATGAGGCCTCGCCCTTGGAAGGCAAGAAGGCGGTGGTCATCGGCAGCGGTCCCATACGCATCGGGCAGGGGATTGAATTCGACTACTGCAGCGTCCATGCGTCTTGGGCTTTATCCGAGGCCGGCGTGAAAAGCATCATGATCAACTCCAACCCAGAGACTGTGTCAACGGACTTTGACGCCAGCGACCGGCTGTACTTTGAGCCGCTGGATGAAGAATCCGTGCGGGATATTCTGGAGAACGAAGAGATAGATAACGTGGCGCCGCCTTCCGTGGTCCAATTTGGCGGCCAGACGGCCATCAACCTCTCGCAGTCGTTGGCCATGGCCGGCCTACCCATCCTCGGCTCCAGCGCCGAGGCCATCGACATTGCCTCGGACCGGCACAAGTTCGAGGATTTCTTGTCGAGATTAGGTATCCCTCAGCCTCCGGGCGCCGCCGTGACGTCAGTGGAAGAGGCTCTGAAGGTAGCCCAGAACATTGGGTATCCCGCCGTGGTCCGGCCGAGCTACGTGCTTGGCGGCCGCGCCATGGAGATCGTTCAGAACGCCACCGAGTTGATCCACTACCTGACGGCGGCGGTGGAGATGTCTCCCGACAAGCCGGTGCTGATCGACCGGTACCTTGAGGGCAAAGAGTGCGAGGTCGACGCCATCTGCGACGGCGAAGAAGTCCTGATTCCGGGAATCATGGAGCACGTAGAGCGAGCCGGCGTTCACAGCGGCGATTCTATGGCCATCTACCCCGGCCTGAACCTCAGCTCCCGGGAAATGGATACGATCGTCGACTACACCACCCGTATCGGCCTGGCTCTGGGGGTGAGAGGGTTGATGAACGTCCAGTTCGTCATCCACGGCGGCCCTGCCTATCGGAGCCCGATGACCCCCCAAGATGATAGAGAACCCACAACGGTCTACATAATCGAAGTAAACCCGCGAGGAAGCCGGACTATACCGTTCATCTCCAAATTGACCGGGGTTCCCGTGGCCAAGCTGGCGACCCGCGTGATGTTAGGGGACACTCTGAAAGACCAGGGTTATCCGGGAGGTCTATGGCCGGTGCAGGATCTTGTGGGCGTAAAAGCCCCGGTATTTTCGATGGCCAAACTGGTGGGAGTGGACTGGCACCTGGGCCCTGAGATGAAATCGACCGGGGAAGTTATGGGAGTTGACCGTGATTTCCAAAAGGCTCTCACCAAAGCGCTTTTGGCGGCCAATCTGGACCTGAAGCCGGGAATGGGGATACTGCTCAGCATTGCCGACCAGCACAAAGCGGAAGCCGTGTCTCTGGTCCGAAATCTCCACATTGCGGGGTGCCGCTTGTACGCAACCGAAGGAACGGCCGCCATGATTTCGGCCATGGGATTGCCGGTGAGCATGACCACCAAGCGGCTGAGCGAAGGCCATCCGAATGTGGTGGATGTGATTGAGGACGGGAGCGTGAGCGCAGTGGTTAACACCATCTCCGGCGCGCCGGAGGTTATGCGTGACGGGTTCTACATCCGGAGAGCGGCGGTGGAGAAACAGATCCCCTGTTTCACCTCTCTGGACACGGCCAGGGCCGCCGCTGAAAGCCTGCCTGTGGAACCGGCGGCCTACGACATTGCAACCATTGGCGAATACCTTACCGCCAGGTAACCCCTACCAGTCCATCTCCGTGCCTAGGCCATGGGCTTTGGCCGAGTCATAGGCCAGCTTGGCGGCGGCGACATCCGCAACTCCGGTCCCCATTATCTTGGCGTACACGACCTGGCCTTGGCCGTCTCGGCCGGTGACAGCTCCAGATACGACGTGCCTGAGCTCGTGTACTTTGCTCCATTGAATGATTCCCTTGTCGACTGCGCTGCAAAGATCTCCCGCCTCTATGGCTGCCTGTTCCGTTGAATCGACGATGAGCTTTCCGGCCCGTTTCAAAGTGTCTTCATCGACCTCCCGGGCGCGCCAGGTGGTGGGTCCGGCACCGATCACGGTACTGCCGTCCTTGAGCCAAGCCCCTTCGACGACGGGTTCCATGGTGGCGGCGATGCATAGGACGACGTCGCAGTCCCGAACCGCGTCTTCATTGCTGGCCGCGGCGAAGACTTCCACACCCATCGTGTCGGTCATGCGGCGTGCGAACTCTTCCCGGCGGTCCTGGTTCCGGCTGAACGCCTTAATCTTCTTGATGCCCCGGACTTTAGAAACTGCTGCCAGTTGGGTCGCGGCCTGCCCGCCGGTGCCGATTATTCCTACGGTGGCGTCTCCGGGATTGGCCAAGTGTTTCACCGCCACGCCCGTGGTGGCGCCGGTGCGTAGTTGGCCCAGCCGGTTGGCCTGGGTGTAGAGAAGAAGTTCGCCGGTATTGGCGTCGTAGAGGCTAACCTGGAAGGAATACGCCCCTTTTACAACCGTGTAGGTCTTCACGCCCAATAACCCCTGATCAAAGAGCCCGCCGCCCATCACGGACAGCATGCCGCTTTCGGCGATTATCTTACGGCGTGTCATGTTGTGGGCCTGGCCACCGCCGTATTGGCGTTGCATGGATTCGATGGCCTCTAGCATGGCGTCCATGCTCACGCACTGGGCGACATCTTCGTCCTTTAGGAAAAGAGTCATCGCTGTCTACCTCCGCTGCCGGATGGGGCGCAGAACGCCCTTGGCCGTTTGCCTTTTTGAATGGATGGCTAGTATACGACCCGAAGCAGGCCGTGGCTACACTAAAAGGGACGGGTCGGACCGCGAGGGAGGGGACGCAGAAGGAGGGTTACTTGAAGAATTCCCGGTTCTTGGCGATGTAGGTGCGCCACTCAGAGGGGATGTTGAATTCATCGTAGATCGCATTCACCGGGCAGACCGAAACGCAGTAAGCGCAGTCGATGCAGGTTGCTGGGTCGATGTAATACATCTCTTCTTGGTCTGTGGTGGAGATGCAGTCAACGGGGCAGACATCCACGCAGGAGGCATCTTTAACCCCGGTGCAGGGCTCGGTTATTACGAAGGGCATACCACTCTCTAAGCGGACCGTTCAGGGACTTTATGCTGATTGACAGACCCGATGATACCCCACAGACCGGGGGCCAGATACGCTAGTGGGCATGATTCTATCCCAAATGAGACTGGCCAACGGTCTCATTCTCAAATCGCCGCCTTATTTTGTCAAGGGATAGTATATGATATATTATATTGTACTTCAGTGGTGTTCACAGAGGGGTCGATGGAACTTCGGGAACTCATCAGTTTTTACCATGTTGCTAGGGTACGCAGCGTTTCCAAGGCAGCCCGAACATTGGAGCTAGGGCAGCCGACGGTGACGACGCACCTTAGGAAACTGGAAGATGAGTTCGGTATCACCCTCTTTGACCGCATCAAGCGTCCCATTCAATTGACCTCTGAAGGACTCACTCTTTTGCAGTTGGTGACTCCGGTGGTCACCTCCATAGACGCCCTCAAGACGCAGATGGACTACGCAGAGCGGCGGGGTTCTTTCGTTGTCGGCGCCTACCCAGATTTGGTAACCCATCATCTTCCTTCTGGCATCCAGAGGTTCCGGGACGATTACCCCGAGGTCCGCATCCGGCTGCTTGCCCGGTCTTATAACCCCTTGATCCAATTGGTACGCTCGGGCGAGATTGATCTAGCATTTTGTTCGTCACCGCCGGCCGACGATTCTACCCTTGAGTTCAAAGAACTCTTTAAGTACAACACGGTCCTCATGACTCCACCGGGACACGAACTACTTAACGGCCAACCGATTGGTTTAGAAGACATCGCTGGGTTTCCGCTGATTCTTCCGGCCCCGGAAAGCCAGTTGCGGCAACGGGTGGAACAGGCATTCAAGGCCCGTGGGCTAACGCCTGACGTGGTACTGGCATTGGACGATACTGAGTCTATGAAGCGTTACGTAGAGATCGGCATGGGTGTTGGGATTGGCGCAGATTTTACATTGCACGCCGACGACCACCATAGGTTTGGCGTTGTCCGGCTCGAACACCTGTTCCCTGGCGCGGTCCTCGGCGTCTGTACGCTGAAGGGCAAGTTCGCTGGACAGGCAGTCCGGAACTTCATCGAGATGATGTCCGACCAGATCCGGGGTTTCCACGCCGAACTGTGGTCCTGGGATGAAGAAAACGCCGCGCGGGCCGGGATGGCTGAAGTCGGCTCCAAGGACAACTAGCCGGCAAAGCCTTTGGGCCGATCAATCGTTCGGCGCGAGTTCATGCGGCGGTACGACCTGCTTCAATCTCCGCGCTAACTGCGATCTGGCCAGCAGCACGTACCGGCCACATTCCCGGCAATTCATTCCGATATCGGCGCCCAGTCTGGTGACCGTCCAAAGCGACCCACCGCAGGGATGGGGCTTCTTCATCCGTAGTACGTCGCCGATCTTTAGCTCTAGGGCCATCCCTTCCCATCAGCCTCAAGCACCTCGTTGATGCTCGTCCTCAGTTTGTCCGCTTCCCGGGCTGCGGCTTGGGCAAAATCGGCGCCGCTTGAAGCATAGATGATTCCCCGTGAAGAATTGATCAACGCGGCCCTGCCTCGGCTATCGGCGCCCTGCCGCACAGCTGCTTCCAAGTCGCCGCCCTGCGCCCCAACCCCCGGTATCAACAGAGGCATGTCCGGACATGCATCCCGGACCTCCCGCAGTTGTTCTGGCACCGTGGCGCCGACCACCAGTCCTAGGTTCCCTTTCGTGTTCCATTCGCGGCAGGACAGGGCCATGGTTCGATATAACGGAACAAAAACCGGCTCAAGTCCCTCTCGTTCGTCTAATACTTGAGCGTCTTGGAAATCAGCCGAGCCGGGGTTCGACCCACGGCACCAGACGAATACTCCCTTGAACTCATCTTCCAAGAAGGGCGTTACGGTATCCTGGCCGCCCCAGGCGTTGATGGTGATGGCGTCGAAGCCCCATGCTTGGAACATGGCTTTGGCGTAGGCTTGGGCTGATGGGCCGATATCGCCCCGTTTGGCGTCACCGATAATGATCACCCCAGGCGCGGCGTCCCGAATGTGGGCGATGGTCTTTTGCAGGTCTTCCAGTCCGGGCAGCCCCAAGGCTTCGTAGAAGGCCAGGTTGGGTTTATAGGCGCAGACCAGTCCGGCCGTGGCGTCCACTATGGCCCGGTTAAATTCGGATACGCTGGACACGGGCATCCTGGCTGGGTCGGGGTCCAACCCCACGCAGACCAAACTTTTCGCCGCAGTTGCCGCCTGTTCCAACCGTTCAGTAAAGCCGCTCATCGTTCTCCTTTAGCCCATGATTCTCTAACTGGAAAAAGTATACACGGCGCTCGTTGGGCGGCGAGCACCGTGCGGCAGGGGGTTGCTAGATATTTCAGTTGTTGGATATTTTCAATACATCGGTATTCCCCTGGTGTTGCGGGGATACAAACACCGTTGTTAACATGATTGGGCCAAGACGAGGAGGGCTGATTTGGACCTGGGCGGCGACTTGGTTGAGGGCATCTTTCTGGAGCGGGTCAACCGTTTCCTGGCGCGGGTTGAAGTAGACGGACGGGAGGTGGGCGTGCACGTGGCCAATTCGGGGCGCATGAAGGAGCTGTTCGTCCCGGGCTGGCGGGTGTTGGTCCGCCCTGTAGCGGGCGAGCACCGAAAGACCAAGTATGACCTTGTCCTGGTGGACATGGGCCAAGCGTTGGCCTCCGCCGACGCCCGCGCGCCCAACGCGCTGCTGGCAGAGAGCGTTGCCAACGGCCATCTGAAGCAGTTCGCCGGCTACACCGACATACGCCGGGAGGTTACCTTCGGCGACAGCCGTTTGGACCTGATGCTAGAGGGGCCGCAAGGCAGATGCTACATCGAAGCCAAGTCGGTGACGCTTGTGAAGAACGGGGTTGGCCTTTTCCCCGATGCTCCGACCGCCCGGGGCGCTAAACACCTCCGCACTTTGATTACCGTGCTTGAGGCCGGCCACCGGGCCGCGGTGGTTTTCGTCGTCCAACGGCCCGACGCCAACGCCTTCGCGACCAGCGACCCGTCCGACCCCGAGTTGGCCGAGGCGCTTCGGTCTGCGGTTGCGGCTGGTGTTGAGGCTTACGCCTACAACTGCGAAGTGACGGAACGGTCGATCCGGTTGGACCATAGTCTGCCCATCCGTCTCTACGCTGAGGCGGTGGGCTGTGCTTAAAGCTACTACCAAACCCATGGCCGCCAGGCTCATGGACGTATACGAGCGCTTCTACGCAGTCTATGGCCCCCAGGATTGGTGGCCGGGCGACGGCCCCTTCGAAGTGATCGTCGGGGCAATCTTGACCCAGTCGGCGGCGTGGACCAACGTGGAGATGGCCCTCGGAAAGATGAAGGGCGCCGGCTGTTGGTCACTGGACTCGGTGCACAAGATTCCCGAAGAAGAGCTGGCGGAGTTGGTTCGCTCCTCAGGCTACTTCAACGCCAAGGCCCGGAAGCTCAAGGCCTTTGCGGAGCATGTGGCCGACAACTACCAGGGAGACTTGGACGTGTTCCTGGCCAAGCCTCTGGAGCTGCTGCGAGAGGAATTGCTGTCCATCCACGGCATCGGCGAGGAAACTGCCGACGACATCATGGTTTACGCCGCCAACCAGCCGTCATTCGTGATAGACACCTACACCCGCAGAATAATGGACCGCATTGGCATGGCTCCCGACTCCCCCAACCCACAGTACGCTGACTACCAGGCCATCTTCCACAACAACCTCCCCCAAGAGCCCCAGCTATACAACGAGTTCCACGCACTCTGGGACCGCCACGCCAAAGAAGCCTGCGCCAAAACCCCGGTTTGTGAGGGTTGCTGTCTGTTGGATATTTGCCCGATGGGGCAGGGCCTGATATCTGACACGGCGGTAGAGCGGGACCGGTCCGTGGCCGATCAGTTGCGATGTTGAATCTTGGATTAAAGTACCAAGGTATAGTTACCACATCCAGTCATCGGAAGAAGAGCGGTTTTGCGAAGATTCCTAAAATGGTTCGGCATAATAGCGGGTGGGCTGCTCGGCATATTCCTTGTGCTTCTGGTTGTGGTGTTTTTTGTTGGGTCTCGAAAAGTGGACCGCACATACGACGGTCAGATAGTGTCAGTGACGGTACCCACTGATGCTGCGGGTATCGCTAGAGGGAAACACTACGTAGAGGCCATCGGTGTTTGCCAGGTCTGTCACGGCCAGGACCTAGCAGGGCCTGTTGTTGATGATTGCAAAGACGAACCTTGCATCGGTTTCTCGAACGACCCGATATTCGGCAAATTGAAGCCGAATAACCTAACTTCTGGACTTGGAGGCATCGGTAGTGTCTTCACCGATACGGACTACGTGCGGGCTATCCGGCACGGCATCGGCCGCGATAACAAGTCGCTGCTGATCATGCCGTCGGAACAATACAACAGAATCTCCGACGAAGACCTGGGCGCCTTGATCGCCTACCTGAAAACCGTTGGTCCGGTAGATAACGAATTAGGCGAGTCGAACCTGGGCCCATTGGGCCGTGTGATCGCGGTGATCGCGGGAGGTCTTCTCCCAGCGTCGCAGATCGATCATAGCGCCGCGCGCGCACCGTCACCGGTTGTTGGAGTATCCGTTGGATACGGCGTGTACCTTGCTGAGATCTGCACCGTTTGTCATGGAGATCAATTAACCGGAAGCAAGGTCCCCGGTAATGAGCGAGTTGATGCCCCAAATATCACTCTGGGTGGCGCTCTTGGCGATTGGACGAAGTCCGAGTTTATCAACACGATCCGGAGCGGGATTACCCCTCAGGGCGATCTGTTGGACCCTAGATTCATGCCGTGGAACAGGTTCACTCTAATGACTGAAGACGAACTGGATGCGATCTGGTTGTACATACAGTCGTTGCCCGCGGGTTAGCTTCTGGCGCACTGGTTTCACCGGGGGCGTGGAACTGGTTTGTCAGGACCTGATGTCATTTGTCTTAGGCAATCAGCTCGTCTCGAATCGCTGATTGCCGATCACCCACCCCCAAATTGACGCCCACTACGCCTGCGGTTATGATGCGCCAATCACCCAATTCCCCCTACCATGGAGGTCCCATGCAAGTTGCGCGCCTATATACCGGAGACGACGGCGAGTCCCATTTTGAAGAGATCGACCTGGGTTACGAGAAGGTGGTCGAGGCCGAGCGAACGGCGGTGGAGAACGCCGAAACCATTCACTTCCGCCGCTACCAGCCGGGCAATTTCATCGATTGGCACGTGGCCCCCCGCCGCCAATACGTGATCACACTGGAAGGGCAGGTAGAGGTCGGCCTGGGCGACGGCACCAAAAGGGTCTTCGGCGCCGGCGATGTGTTGCTGGCCGATGACCTGACCGGACGCGGTCACACCACGGCGGTCTATGGCGACAAGATGCGGGTCTCAGTAGCAATCCCTCTGTCCGATTAAGACCAACCACAACCGCCTGCACCGGAGATAACGATGCCCTTCGCCAAGATCGACGACACCCTGGAGATGTACTACGAGGACGACAACTTCTCCGACCCGTGGCGCAAGCCTGAGACCGTAGTCCTACACCACGGTAATTCCAAGAACACCAAGCTTTGGTACGCCTGGGTGCCGCTGCTGGCGCGTCAGTACCGGGTAATACGACTGGACGCCCGCGGCTTCGGCCGGTCCACCGTCCCACCAGAGGGATACGACTGGTCGCTGAGCAACTTCGGCACGGACCTGCTGAAGTTGTTGGACCTGCTGGAGTTGGACAAGGTCCACCTGATCGGCGAGACCGTCGGAGGCACCATCGCGGTCCAGTTCGCCTACGACCACCGGGAGCGGTTGCACACCCTCACCACCTGCACCTCACCCTACAAGTTCGTTGGCATCGACACCTACCTGGCGTCCCACAAGCTGGTCAGCGAACAGGGCGTGGGGGCTTGGGTGGAGCAGACGGCCGGGCGGAGGCTGGAGCCGGGTAAGTCGAACCCGGCCCACCATCAGTGGTACATCGACCAGATGTCTCAGACCCCGGCAAGAGTGGTGCTGGAGACCCTGGCCTACCTGTCGACCCAGGACCTGTCGGACATCCTGCCCAAGATCAAGATTCCCACCCTTATATTGGCCTCGGAGCAGAACGCCAAGGACAACCCTGACCGCACCACGGCCTTTGCCGAGAAACTGGGTAATGGGCGGCTAGTTGCTATCCCCGGCACCAGCGGCTACGTCCAGCATTCAGCGCCCGAGGAATGCGTCCTGGCCTGGCGTCAGTTTCTGGGGGAGATCATCGGGGGTTAGTATGGCTACTCCGACCCCCGAGAGGGGTTCCTTCTCCCTTCAGGGAGAAGGCTAGGATGAGGGCGGGATGGTTTCCGACCACCAATTTTATCCCGAGGAACTGGCCCTCACCCACGTCTGGGAGCAGGGACATTGATTCCTTCGGCTGTTCCCTAAAGCAGGGACCTGGATTGGCCTCCGTCCACGTTCAAACAGGTTCCGGTAATCAGGTTAGCGTTCTCTGAAGCTAGGAAGGCCACTGTGTCGCCGATGGGTTCGGGCCAGCCGAACTTTCCGGCGGGCAAGTTCCGGTCGATGAAGTCGGCCACTTGCTCAGGTGTGCTGTTCTGCTGGAACCGGTCCCAACTGCTGCCGGGGAAGTCGATGGAGCCGGGGGCGATGCAGTTGACCAGCACGTTCTCCTTCATGAGGTTGAGCGCCATGTGCTTGGAGAAGGCGATCAGCGCCGCTTTGCCGGTCATGTAGTCGATCGATCCGCCGTATTCCCGGCCATAGATAGACGAGACGCTGATGATCCGCCCCCAGCGTTGTTCACGCATATGGGGCAGCACCAGGGCAATCAGCTCAACCGCGCTCATCAGATTGAACTCAAGACCTTCCCGAAATGTTGCAACACCGGTTTCTTGGAAATCTGCGGTGCCCTTCCGCCCACCGGCGTTGTTCACCAGGATGTCGGCTTCGCCCAGAGTTGCCACGGTCTGGTCATGGAAATTCTTCAGGTCCTCCTGCTTCATGACATCGGCCTGCACAGCCAGGACCTCGTATCCCTTTGACCTGAATTCCGCGGCCGTTGCGGCCAGGTTCTCCTGGCCGCGGGCGCAGATCCCCACCTTGCAACCCTCCCTAGCCAGCGAGTCGGCTGCCTGTTTGCCCAGTCCGTGACTGCCTCCGGTGATCATTGCCACTTTGCCTTGCAGCGCCAGGTCCATTGCCGCCTCCTGTACTTCCTGAAGTTTTATCTGGGATTTTGTTGCTGAGATTATAGATGCACAAGGCCCAGGTTGCACCACCTCCCGCAAAATGCTTCAGCGGTGGCGTGTCGGCTATAATTGGCCCAATTCAAAACACGAGATAGAGGGGCATATGCAAGCGCTCGAAGGGATCAAGGTACTGGATTTCTGCCGCAACGCACCGGGCATGTTCGCCACGACGGTTTTGGCCGACCTGGGAGCGGATGTGTTGATGATTGAACGGCCCATGGATGAGACCCGCGCCGCCTACGAGAAGTTGGTCGCCGGCATCGATGGTCCGGAAGACGAACGCCGGCACGCGGCATTTAACGCTCTGCAACGCAACAAGCGCAGCCTCTCCTTGAACCTGAAGGAACCCGAAGCCCAGCAGATCTTCTACAAGCTGGCCGAGACGGCCGATGTGGTGGTCGAGGGGTTCCGGCCCGGCGTCATGGACCGGTTGGGCGCCGGGTACGAAAAAGTCCGCTCCATCAATCCCAGGGCGGTGTACTGCTCGGTCTCCGGATACGGTCAGGACGGCCCCTACTCCCAGATGGCCGGACATGACATAAACTACATATCCTTCGCTGGCGCACTGGGCCTGATCGGCCCGCAAGATGGCAAGCCCTCCATCCCGCTGAACCTCATCGCCGACTACGCCGGGGGAGGTCTGTGCGGCGCTGTCGGTATCCTAGCGGCATTGATGGCCCGGGAAAAGACCGGCTTCGGCCAGTACGTGGACATCGCCATGAGCGAGGGCGTGCTCTACATGCTTTCGGGCCTGGTCTCGGACGTCCTTTCCAGAGGCATATCGGCTGAGCGGGGCAGCAACCGGCTGAACGGCGGGGCGCCCTACTATAACGTCTATCGGACGAAGGACGGCAAATACTTTTCCATCGCGGCCATCGAACCCTGGTTCTGGGAGAACCTGTGCCGGGCGTTGGCCTTGGAAGACCTGCTGCCGCACCAAGACGCCATCGGGGGGAAGAAGGCAGAGGTGGAGCAGGCGCTATCGGATGCGTTTTTGGCCAAGACCCGGGACGAATGGTTCGAGGCCCTGAAAAACGCCAACATCTCGGTGGGCAAGGTCTATTCGATCGAAGAGGCCCTGGACGACCCCCACGCCCAGAAGCGCGGCATGGTGCTGGAGATCGAAGCGTCAGGTATCCCCGAGAGCAAAGTCCGTCAGGTGGCAACGTCCATCCATCTTTCGGATACCCCCGGCGAGGTCCGGAACTTGGGTTCGGTTACCGGGCAGCACACGTCTAACGTCCTAGAGGAACTGGGGTTCGACGCCGCTGCAGTGGCTGATCTGATACGCAGGCAGGTGGTTCAGTAATCAGTCCGGAAATGACGCCGTTTTGCAAAACCGAGCCCTGATTTAGCCTCGAATCATGCTATACTATGGCCGCACAAACGAACACTAACGCCGCCTTGAATCACGTCCGGCGATTCGCGGTTCTTGGAATAATAAAGGCTCGTTACTATTGGTTCTGGGCCAATCCTAGCTACGGGGAATACCAGTTGATAAAGCGTTTCTCAGTCCTATATGTGGGTCAGATCGATCTCGAGGATATTGGCGCCGATGGCCGCGACCCTGACGAACGCCGTTACACCAATGAGCAGTTGGCCCAGACCTACGAACATGCGATGGCCCTGGCTAAGCAGATGGATGATTCCGGGTATTATTGCCTCTGGGCCGCCGAGCACCATTTCCAGCGGGAAGGCTACGAGTGCATCCCCAACTTGACCCTGTTGGGCACCCATCTGGCAGCGCATACCAACAACCTCAAATTCGGCGCTGCGTTCAACATCGTCCCTTTGTGGCATCCGCTACGCCTGGCCGAGGATTTTGCTCTAGGCGATATCTTGACCGGAGGCAGGCTCATCTTCGGCATCGGTCGGGGCTACCAGACCAGGGAGGTCGAGACCTTTGGTTCGCCCCTCATCGACCAGGACGCCAACCGTGAGCTCTTCGAAGAGCAGGTCGAGATCATCCTGAAGGCCTTCAATGAGGATTCCTTCAGCCACCACGGAAAGCATTACGACATCCCACCAGATGTTCCCTACCGGGGCTACCAGATGAAGGACATCACCCTAGTACCCCGGCCGACTCATCTTCCGGTGGAGATCTGGCAGCCGATGACCAGCGGACGCAGCATAGATTTCATCGCGAAGAGGGGCATCAAGGGTATGACTGCCCTCAGCGGCGAGAAAGTTGTTGACGGGTTCTTCAACACCTACCGCGACATCGCTCAGGAAGCCGGCCGTACCCTGACCCTTGGACAGGATATGGCTCTGGGATTCGGTTTCTACATCGCCGAAACCCAAGAAGAGGCGATCGAGAAGCTCCGGCCCTTCCACGACGAACGCTACAAGTGGTTCGCCCCCTTTGGGCTGGTCCGCTACACCGATGAGGAAGGCCGCATGTGGGGCAGCCCCGGCGCCCCGGCCCGCACTCCCATGGTGGAAGACGGGGTGGAGCAGAAGGCCTGGATCTGCGGCCCTCCCGAGCATTTCGTGGAGACTCTAAGATACTTCGAAGAGAAGTATCCCGGTCTTGAAGACATAGTTCTTCAGTGGCCGGAGGGCATGCCGTGGCATGAGCTCAGCGCGCAACTGAAGATTTTCTCCCAAGAGGTGATTCCGGCGTTTAACGACCGGAGTTAGCCCCAGGATCTAGAATCACCGAGGGCACGCCAGACCCAGCAGGCATGCCCGGCACAGGAGCGGCCATTGGCGGATCCAGAACATGTATCCCTGGCCAGGTCCGGACCCAACGAGATCTCCCGCTGGCGGGAGGCTACCTGGCGAAGACCAAACACCGAGAAGCCTCGATATTCTCTCGGTTACCGGCTGGAAGACCGGTCCGCGGGCGAGACCTTCACCCCTGATTACGTATATGGTCGGCCTTCCCTAAACCTGTCAGGCGCCATGTTGAACGCGGTCAAGTTATCGGGGGCGGACCTGTCCCACGACGATATGAGCGGCGCTGACCTCACTCAGTCTGACCTGCGCCAGGCCGACCTTTCCGGAGCCAACCTTCAGGGGGCTCACCTCTGGCGTTCCAACCTCTCAAGGGCCAACTTCAACGAGGCAAATATGGCCGGCTGCACGCTGGGCCGCACCAACATGTCCAACAGCGTTCTGAAGGCGGCCGATCTTAAAGGGGCCAGCATCGCCTTCTCCAACCTTTCTTACGCCGACTTGGAACGGGCCGATCTTTCTGGGACCGACCTCAGCCAGACAGACCTTTCCTGGGCCAACCTCAGCGGCGCCAATCTTCGCGGCGCCCGCCTCATCGGCGCCAATTTGGATATGGCCGACCTGACCGGGGCCGACTTACAGGGCGCCATTATCATCAATACCAAGATGAACAGCACCAGTCTGAGCCGAGCTGTCTGTGGGGTGACCATCATCGCTAATTGCGATCTGACACGGGTCATTGGCCTTGATAACGTTCGGCACGCTGGGCCCAGCATGATCTCCCTGGACACCCTCGCCCGGTCCAAGGGCCAGGTCTCCGCCAGATTCCTGGAGGGAGCCGGCGTGCCTCCGCTGCTAGTGGCCGCCCAGGACGCATTCAGAGAGTCGGGAATGACCTCCACGCGGGTGTTGCTGCTGGGGTCGGAGAATGACGCCGAGTTTGCCGCCAAGGTCAAAGCCGGTCTGTCGGAGGCCCAAGTGCCCAGTTGGATCATTGCCGCCGATGATGAAGCGTCGCTACAATCCGGTGCGACGAACCTGGACAACGCCGTCTACTACGACCGGTTGGTGCTGCTCTGCACTGCCCAATCTTTGGAGAACCCCATCACCAGCCGTTACTTCGCCAGTCTGTTAAATGGACAGGGCCCGTCGACGGGAGCATCGTTGGTGGCCGTGGCGGCCGACGAAATCTTCTACCAACGTGAGGACCGGTTGTGCTCGGGATTGCGCGACGGTGTAGTCGTGGATTTCCGTGGGTGTGAAGACGAAGCCCGCTTCCAAGAATCGCTTGCGGCGCTCGTTCAAGAATTCGAGAAGCCCAGTCAGGATTCCTCGCCTTTCTGAGTCCGCCGGACTATTCCACCGGCGTCCCGTTGGCCAGCATCAGGCACGCCTCCCCCCATTGGTTGCTGTTCGTGATCTCCCAGGCGTCAGTGGACCCAGCGGGCTGCAATCGGAGCCCTTCATTTCCGCCGTAGACCAGCAACACCACGCCTTCGCCAGAGTCCTCGGACAGGGCCGACATCGCGGCACACGGACCCTGGGAGCTCCAGCCGGTAACGCGGCACCAGAGGTCTTCGCCCATGGGATTCGTGGCGAACACCCGCACCACCTCGATCGGATCGCTTAACAGATCGAACATCCGGTGCAGGTCCAAAGGGCTGTTCTCCCCGCCCACGACTTCCACTTCGACCAGCATATTTATCGGCTCCCCCCAACGCTCTCCCCATACTATCATCCGGTCCGCCTCCTAATAACAAGGGACAAGACGGCCAGTTAATCGGTACCCGATGGGCCGCCCGATGAGACTCCGGAGGGCGGATGTTAACGCGTGTTTGAGATATACCAAGGATACGAATAATGGAAAAACTTGGTGGGGGAGTCCTTGGAAACCGATGGTTATGAATATCAACGGAGAAAGTAGATGCTAAAAACCCAGGAACTAAGTATTTCCGATGAGGTTAACGTTTTCTTCAACGATTCCGCTGACAGCCTGGACTTGAACCACGGCCTGCGGGAGATGTTGAAGCGGCTGTGGCGGGAGCTGCTGGTTCAAGTGTTGGTCCGCATGGACGACGGCCAGATATCCAAGCATGAGCTTCTGGCACTGGGCTGTGATGAATCGGTACCCGCGGCCATCGACAATGTGATCACCGAGGACAACGCCTATGACATCAAGGCGCACCTGATCTTGGAGGCGGCCAACCACCCCATCACACCTGAGGCCGACCGCGTCCTTAGCCAGGGCGGTGTTACGATTCTGCCGGAGATATCCTGGTCAATGCCGGCGGGGTAGTCGTATCCTACTTCGAGTGGACCCAGAACCTCCAGGAATTTCGTTGGGAAGAGAGCCGGGTCAACGATGAATTCAAGAAGACCATCCTCACGACCTACCACGCCGTCTGGATCCGCAGCGTCAAACAGCAGAACACCCATCGCCAGGCACCATTCGATATCGGCGTACAAAGAATGGCGCGGGCAGTCGAACTATGCGGGTTCGTTCAACGAAGCTGTCAGCCAACAGCGGTAAGCCATTGGGGGTTAGCTCTTTGCGCCCCCAGCCCTGTCATTCCGGTACTTCCGCG
>NZVX01000063.1 GCA_002698265.1 Chloroflexota bacterium
CGGCCCCCGGTGTCAGGGAGTTCATCACGCCGGGCGTCAGCTTGCCGCCGTGGTTCTTCTTGAAATAATCCACCGATGCAGCCTGAGGCCAGACCCCTAAGCCGTCGATCTCGACCACTTCCTTACGGTCGGCCAGGTACATGACCGTAGGCGCAACCCCCAAAAAACTGCAATCATCGACATGGACCACGTTCAATGCCAGGCCCACAGCCACTCCGGCATCGATGGCGTTGCCACCCTTCCTTAGCACATCCAGACCGGCCATGGCAGCGGCGGGGTGGCTGGCAACAACCATGCCGTTGACGCCCTGCATCAGCGGGCGAAAGCTTGTCATCGTACTTCCTGGAACGGGCATTTTTGAAGTCCTCCAATAATTGATCGCCCGAGTAGATATTAGACCCCTCGGGCTATTTGGTCGATAAAGCTACGGGCAAATTCCCAGAATCGGTGTACATCGGTGAAGTTGAACTCCAAGCCCACGGAAATTCGAACAGCGCCGGCGCTCTTGCCGTCCCGGTCTTCCAACACGCTCAAGAACTGCTCAAAGGACATGCGGCAGATAGTCCAACTTCCGTGCCGAATCGAACACCGGATTCACCTTCAAAAGGCTTGATAGGCGCGTTCAAGGTTATCAGTTCCTGTGCCCATTTCAGCTCGGATTACAGGATGGGTTGAATAAGGGGCATTTTAGCAAAATACACCAGGCCACAGGAGGCAGCTCTGATCCAGGCTCAAAACGATGATTGTTAGATTTGGTTTCGTTCTCGACTGAGAGTAAACTTACACCACCGCCGCAGGCGGACAAAACCTCGGAGGAAGACACGCATGGATACGCCCAAACGTATGAAATTCGGTTCTTTCTTAGGCCCGTTCCACCGGGTCGGAGAAAACCCAACGCTGGCGATGGACCGCGACCTAGAATTGATCGACTGGATGGACAGCCTGGGCTTCGACGAAGTCTGGGTCGGCGAGCACCACTCGGCCGGCTGGGAGATCATCGCCTCGCCCGAGGTGTTCATCGCCGCCGCCGCCCAACGGACCCGCTACATCAAACTGGGTACCGGCGTCATTAGCCTGCCCTACCACCACCCGCTCATGGTTGCCGACCGGATGGTCCAGCTTGACCACATGACCCACGGACGGGTGCTCTTTGGGGTGGGGCCGGGCGCCTTGCCTGGTGACGCCTACATGATGGGCATCTCCCACGAGACCCAGCGGGACCGGATGGACGAGTCGCTAGGGATAATCATGCGGCTATTCACTGAGACCGAGCCCATCACTTACAAGAGCGATTGGTTCGAGCTAAACGAGGGCCTGCTTCAGTTGCGTCCCTTCCAACAGCCTTACATGCCCATCGCCGTGGCCTCGGTGCAGACGCCTGCGGGAGTAACTTTGGCCGGCAAATACGGCGCGGCAGTGCTGACCATCACCGTGCCTCGGGACCCGTCAGCAGGCCCGTCTGACCTTAAAGGCCTCTGGGCAATCGGCGAGGAATCGGCGGCGGAGCACGGACAGCAAATGAACCGCCACGACTGGAGACTGGTCCTGCCCGTTCATTTAGCCGAGACGCGGAAAGAAGCTCTGGACGACGTGCGCATGGGCTCTGCCCAGTACCTCCGTGAATATTCAGAAGGGACCAACGGCCGTAAGGCAGTCTTCGACGGCCCCATGGACAAGGTGGTCGACAACATGGCCGAGGCCGGCTCATGGATCGTCGGCACGCCCGACGACTGCATCGAAGCCATCAGCCGGCTGCAGGAACAAAGCGGCGGGTTCGGCGGGTTCCTAGTCCAGACCGTGGACTGGGCGCCCAGGGAGAAGATGCTGCGCAGCTACGAATTGATGGCCCGCTACGTCATGCCCCAGTTCCAAGGCACCGTCGCCAGCACGATAGCCTCCAACCAATGGGCGGCCGAACGGAAAGACACCCTGGTGGCCGGCCGCACGCGGGCCCTTGACCGGGCCAAGCAGGTCTACGCCGACCGGCAGGGTTAGGTAAAAACCAGACTAGAAGAGGGCCCTCAACAATGGGCCCTCTATTTTTTGGAGGAACAGATGCCCGTAGATAAAGAGGCGGAACTAGCCCGAGTGACCAACCTGAGAGGATTCCGCTATGGGCTCCACGATTTCCTAGCGGAGGTTGACCCCGGCTTCCTGAAGGCGGTCAACGACACCGTTGAAACCCAGTACATCAACACCCAGATATTGGACCGCAAGACCAAGGAGATCTCCATCATCGTGGCTTGCATCTCCCAGGTGGACACGGCCTCGCACCTGCAGATCCACATGCACGCCGCGGTCCAGGCCGGCGCTACGGGAGAGGAGATATTGGCAGTGATCAACCTNGTAGGAGACTGGATCGGCCACGTGGCCCGAATCAGAGCCCTGGAAGCCTGGCGCATCTACTTCCGGCCAGACCTGCCAACGATCGATCGAGTAATCGAGTTGCGCNACACGGCAAAATAAGACGATACCGGAGAANCTAAATCCCCAGCAANTTCTCCACGTTCTTGAACAAGATCGCCTCTTTCTCGTCTTGGGTTAGGCTCTCTAGGCCGAGGACCCAGGACACNGGCCAGTCGATGGCCATGTCGAAGGGCCAATCGGTGCCGAAGACCACCCGGTCGATGCCGACGCTGTCGATGAGATAACGCAACGCCGGCTCACTGTGGGTNAGGCAGTCGTAATAAAACTTGTCGAGATAGGTGCTGGGTGGACTTTGGATGTTGACCCGGGCCTCCTGCCGCACCTCCCAACCCCGGTCCATGCGCCCGATGCCATAACAGGTATAGCCGCCGCCGTGGCAGAGGCAGACTTTCAGGTCAGGGCAAGCGTCCATCACGCCGCCGAAGACCATCGCCGCAAAGGTCACCGCCCGGTCGGCCGGATTGCCCACGGTGTTGGCTAGGTGGTAGCGGTTGATGCGGTGGTGCACCACGGTCTCGCCGCCTTGGTGCACCAGGATCACCGCCCCCAGGCTCTCAACCGCCTTCCAGAAGGGCAGGAACTTCTCCTCATCAAAGGTCTCGCCGTTCACGTTGTCGCCGATCATCGCGCCCTTCAGCCCCAGCTTCATGCTCCGCTCCAGCTCGGCTATGGACGCCTTGATGTCCTGCATGGGCAGCGTGGCGAACCCGGAGAAACGGTCCGGGCGGTCTTTGACCAGTTCCGCAACGTAGTTATTGCACTCTTGGGTCATCTCCGTAACGGTCGCCGGGTCCCCGTCATAGGCGTAGAAATAGGCGTTGGTGGAAAGCACCTGGACATCCACGCCCAACGAGTTCATGTCGGCCAGGCGTTCTTCGGGAGTCCAGTAAGTCTTGGGGTTGTTCCGGTGGATGCTCATGGAATCGGGCGGCATGCCGTGCCAGGCCTCGCCCCGCTGGCTGGCCTCTACGAATCCCACAGGAGTGATGTGTGCATGGATATCTATGGTCCGCATGGGTGCTCCTTGGCGCAGGTTTCCGGTATGGTATCACCAAGATTGAAGGGCACGAGGCCATTTCAAACGGCAGGGCCCGGCCCGCAGGCCATATTAGACTGACGGAGGCGATCAAGCAATGGCGATGAAAGTAGACATACGGGTGCCGGTGGGACTGCCTGTGGTCGAGACCGCCGAGTTCATCGCCGGTTGCGAGGCCGACGGGTTCTCGGGCGTCGGCGTCCACGACCACCAACACAGCGGCAGGGATGTCTACTTGACCCTGGCCCTAGCCGCCCAACGCACATCTGAGATCGCCCTGTACCCAGCCACTACCAACCCGGTGACCCGGCATCCCAGTGTATTGGCGTCTCTGGCCCACACCCTGGAGGAGATCGCTCCGGGCCGGGTAATTCTGACCGTTGGGCCCGGCTATTTGGCGGTGGGCAACATCGGCCGTCCTAGGGCGACATTGGAGACGATGCGCCAGGCCATCCTGGCCATGAGGCGGCTGCTCCGGGGAGAGACCGTGGTCTTCAACGGCTCTGAGACCAAACTAAGGAATATCAGCGACACTCCGACGCCCATTTTCATGACGGCGGCGGGCCCTCGGATGGTTGAGCTTGCCGGAGAGGTGGCCGACGGCGCGCTGATGTTGGTAGGCTTGCACCCGGACTCAGTGGCAGCGGCCCGGCGGAGACTTGAGGCTGGAGCCGAACGCGGCAACCGCGACTTGTCCGGCTTTCAGACCATCTACATCACGCCCACGACCGTGGACGATGACCGCATTAGGGCGCGGCGCTGGCCTCAGCAGTGGTTCCGGTCCGACCAGCCGTACCTGAAATATCCCAGCGATTCCAACCTTTTCTGGCTCCGGGAGGCCGGCATCGACGTTCCAGATGATTTCGTTCCGGAGCAGATCACGGATACTCAGGCGGAAACCATCTGCGACGCGATGGGGCTCTTTGGCACGCCCCAAGAATGCCTTGAACGCCTAAGGCGGGCGGGCTCTGAATCAGGGATCGAGCACGTTTTTATCTTCCCAACCCACACCCAAAACGGCGGCTACGACATGCCCCGACATGAAGTAAAGGCGTTCAGAGACGTAATTATTCCAGGGCTAAGCACCCAATAATCTAGAGCACTTCTTTTCAAGCGAGTTGTCCCCTCTAAACCCCCACCACCCTTACCCGATGGTTGTTGCTGTCCGCCACGAAGATGTTGCCGTCGATGTCTATACCGCAGCCGTGGGGGCGGTCCATGGCGGCTTCGGTGGCCGGGCCTCCGTCTCCCTCGCCGCCCAGCCTGCCTCCGGCAATTGTAGTGACGATTCCGCTATCGGCGTGGATCACCCTGATGGCGTGGTTCTCGGTGTCCACCACGACCACGTTGTCCTGGGCGTCGCAGCGTAGCGCCTTGGGCGACCCCCAGGTGGCGGTCAACGCCGGGCCGCCGTCGCCTTCGTAGCCGCGCTCACCGGTCCCGGCCACGGTACTCATGATGCCGCTGGCGTCAATCTTGCGGACCCCGTTGCCCTCGCGTTCGGCGATGTAGGTGTTGCCTTTACTGTCCATGCACACAGCTCTTGACCCCAAGAAGCTGGATTCCAGGGCCGGCTTACCGTCCCCGGATCGCTCTTTGTCGCCGTTTCCGGCAAACGTGCTGATCATCCCGGATGTCAGGTCCAAGCGGCGGATACGTTGGTCTTGAATGTCGGCGATCAGTAGCCCGCCCTTGCCGTCCAGGAAGCAGTCGTTCGGCTCGCGGAGCATGGCCTGGTCGCCAGGCCCACCGTCTCCGCTGTAGCCAACCTCTCCGGTACCGGCCACAGTGGTAATGATGCCGGTGGCGGCGTCCACTTTGCGGACCACGGCGTTCAACCGGTCAACGATATAGATGTCGCCGTTTCCGTCCACCTGGAGGGAGTATGGCTCCCGCATAGTCGCCTGGGTGGCTGGGCCGCCGTCTCCGCCGTAACCCAACTCTCCAGTCCCCGCCACGGTGGTCACCACACCGGTGGTCTTGTCCACCCGGCGGACGACGTTGTTGCGCGACTCGGTGTAGAGGAGGTTTCCGGCCGAATCGAAATCACACATGAAAGGCTCGGAGCAGGCCGCCCGTAGAGCCGGCCCACCGTCTCCGGCATACCCAGCTTCTCCGGTACCCACATAGGTCTGAATCTTCCCTGTTTCGAAAGGCATTTTGGCTTACTCTCCGTGGCTAGGTTGGTAGATGTGGGCGAAATCCCTCCAAACCCCCTCTACGAAAGGGATAAGACTAAGCCCTTTCGTAGAGGGGGTTTGGAGGGATTTCGGTTTTCAGGAGGACCTAGTCTCCCCTGTATACCAGTCCAGAATCTCGCTTCCCGTCATAAACACCACATCGTCGTGCTGACGGATGTACTCGAAGATCTGGTCGTAGTACTTGATGCGGTGGGCGGCGCCGGTGATGTAGGGATGGGTGGAAACGCACATGATACGGGCGCTCTCAGCTCCCTCCTGATACAGCGTGTCGAAATGGTCCTTGGCCCGGTCAAAGAGCTCCGGCGATCGGTGGTGCTGCACCAGATACACCGGGATATCGTTCAGTTCCACGGTATAGGGGAGTGCCACCAGGCTGCCCGACTTCACCTTCATGGGATAGGGTTGATCGTCGTTGCACCAGTCTGCCACGTACTCGATGCCCTCTTCGGCCAGTATGTCGGGGGTATCGAAGGTCTCAGCCAATCCGGGGCCCATCCAGCCCCTGGGCGCCGTGCCGGTGAACTCCGCGATGGTGTCGATAGTCCTCCGGATGGCGTACCGTTCGTCGGGTTCCTTGTTGATCACCCGCTGGATGTAGCTGTGGGCCAGCATCTCCCATCCGGACTTTACGCTCTCTTCCACGATCTGCGGGTAACTGAGGCACACCGACGCGTTCAGGCTCACCGTGGCCTTGATGCCGTAGTTGTCCAATACCTGCTTCATGCGCCAGAACCCAACTCGCAGTCCGTAGTCGAACCATCCGAAGTTGGGAATATCCGGTATGACCGACACTCCCTGGGGAGTGGGGAGCACCGTGCGGGCCATCGCCTCGTTAATGTCCCATTCCTCCACATTGATTACCGGCCACACCGCCACCCGCGCGCCACCCGGCAGCTTCAAAGGCTTTCGGTCAAATATGGGTGAAAAATCGGCTCTGGGGTTAGGCATCGTTGCTCCTTGTGGTCATCTCGCTCAGCTCGGCCGAAAATCCCCGTCGGTCCCCCTATTAAGAAATGGGGAAGAATTAATCTCCCTTTGCAAAGGGAGATTTCCGTTGCCCAAAACCACCTACAGCTTAAAGCTTCATCGCCTTCAACCCGATCTTCGCCAGGTCTTCATCTTCCTGAGCGGCCAGGCCGCTCACGCCAATGCCGCCCATGATGGAGCCGCTGCTGGGGTGGAGGATGACCACTCCGCCCTGGACGGCGGCCAGCATGGGGTCTCCCATCTCGGCCACGGTGCGGCCTTGGCTGGCCAGACGCTCGGCGTAATCCTTGGAGTCCTGCCCGGAAAGGGCGCAGGTGTAGGCCTTTCGGATGGCCATGCGCTTGGGCACCTCACGGCATCTGTCCATGCGCCCGTAGCTGATCATGCTGCCCGTGTCATCGACGATGGCGATGGCCAGCGGCCGGTCCGGTTCCTTGTTGGCCCCGGCCAAGATTGCGGCGATGGCGTCTTGTGCCTGTCCCAGGCCCAGCATCGGCTTNTCATACATAAGAAAATCCCCCTGCAGAATGGTATGGGCCATTCTAACTGGGGGGGTGCCTGAGTGGCAAGNAAGCTGCCAGNTATCGGATTTATCTACCGGTTGCNGGGTGGTGCAGAGTTCAAGGTTGGTTGGTCNAGAACTACGGNAATCNCCCTAAATCCCCNTTTCGTAAAGNGGGATTTCCGTACTCCCGCGGNCANTTTTTTACTACCCCTGCCCTAGATGGCTTCGCCAATGGTGAGCCAGTAAAAGACTATGTACATTCCGGCGATGACTATCAGCCACGAGCCCACCGGTTGCACGTAGGGCATCGACTTCTTAAGAACGCCTACCATGGTGGCTTTGAAGAATGCCATCCCCAAGGTCAAAGCCGTAATGACCGCTCCCATGCCCAAGGCGTAGAGGAAGAACTGCCCGAGGGAAGTTCCGAGACTGGACAAAGACAAGCTGGTACCCACCAACGCCAGGAAGAGTCCGATGGTACAGCTCAACGATGCGGTGGCGTAGCTGATTCCAAAGATGAAGTAGCCCTTGAGGCTGACCTTCGCGGGATCTCCCATGTTGCTGGCCGCCTGGGCGGCGATTCCCGTATAGAGCTTACCACCACTCACCATCCACGAGCCCAGGAGCGCCAGAATGATGCCGATAGCTAGTCCCACCAAAGGCATTACTTCCCGTATGAATGTGCCTGCCCCCAAGCTAACGACAAATCCGACTACGCCGAATAGGACAGCGAACCCGGCGGTCACGCTCCCGCCTAC
This sequence comes from Chloroflexota bacterium, assembly GCA_002698265.1. Classification (GTDB taxonomy): domain Bacteria; phylum Chloroflexota; class Dehalococcoidia; order Lucifugimonadales; family UBA3495; genus UBA9611. The sequence goes on from NZVX01000063.1 coordinate 7,915, forward strand.
AAGCATGGCCTGGCGGAATTGTCTGGTCGCGTTTACGTGTTCGGTCTCTTTCTCAACGTCTCCCAGATAAAGACCAAGATATGCCGGCAGCATCGCGAACCCACATGGGTTTACGGCCGACACCATGCCCAGTGCGAACGCGAACCCCAGGGGGGCCAATAGACTCCAACTGTCCAATTCACGGCTAGTACCGCCGGACAGGGATTCAACGAATCCATTTACTCCGTCGATGCCACCACCGCTACCGATGGTCAACGCACCAATGATCGCCGTCGCCAATGCGACAGTAGCCACTCCCACCGGGAGTACAACGGTACGCATGATGTTGCGATCATTTAAGTTGATCACTTTACTGATTGGTTGAAACATTTCCTACGAAACTCTCCGCGTCCGGCCCGCGGCTTGGGGTTTTCGGGACCCAAGAACCCTAGACCGATCGCGACGTTTTTTTATATCTGATATTATGCCGCGATGCCGATGATGGTTTTCAGATCGTCCCCGAGGTTGTTTTATCCAGGAGGCTGGACTGATCACTTGGCAGGCAGGGAAATCGTGCTACGACCTATCTTTCACTAACACTTCATAACTTGTTATGCCTTCGAAACGCTGGGGGTGCATCGCTCGGGCAAGCCCTTCCAGAACGTCTACGACCCGCGGGCCGTGGCGGGTCGGTATGCGGCCGTCAAAAAGGAATACCTGATCCATCTGGACCGCGGGCAGTTCGTTCCAGCCCGTTAGATCGGTCAATTTCTCCGCCGCATCTTGGCGGACGCGGTCCGGGTCGTAGCCGCAGGGCATGACCATCAGATACTCGGGGGCGTATTCGACTATCTCCTCCCAGGTGAGTTCCCGGGAGAGACCTCCAGGCACTGCCAACCGCTCTTCGCCACCGGCCAACTCCACCAGCTCGGGCACCCACTGTCCGGTGTTCCGGAGCGGGTCCAGCCAGTCCAGGCACAGCACTCTGGGCCGTTCAACATGATTGCCTACGCCGTTCACAACGGTCTGGACCCGGCGTTGTAGAGATTCGGCCAGATCCGCCCCGCTCTTTGGAACGCCTGCTTCCGTGGCGATGTTACGCACATTCTGAAGGATGTCGGCCACGAAATTGGGCCGGATGGTGAGGATCTCTGGCTGGTAGTCCAACACCTTGGCCGCGGTCTCAAAGACGGACCCGCTGTCGATGGCGCAGACCTCGCACAACTCCTGAGTGATGATCAGGTCGGGCTTCAATTCCCGCAGCAGGGCGCCGTCGATCCAATAAAGGGGGTTGCTGTTGGCCCGGGCTTGGCGCACGATGCCATCGATCTCTTCGCTGGAGAGGTGGGTGATCTGCCGCACGCTTTGGCTGACCACCGGCTTGGCCGTGGCGTCGCTGGGGTAATCACAGGCATGGGACACGCCCACCAACTGGTCTCCCAGTCCCAGGGCATAAACGATCTCGGTGGCGCTTGGCAACAACGAACATATCCGCATACCGCAAGTATAGATTGCCCGTCTCCGTTCAATCAATTCCCTGGCTAAGACCAAGTTAGGTCATGCTAAAATTGCGGCGCACTATCCGTTAGACCAACCCGAGGTCCGATTGACAGCAAATATCCTAGACGGCAAAGCCCTGGCTGAAGAGATCCGCGGGGAGGTTGCTATGGGCGTAGCCGAGATGCAGCAGAAGCACGGCATCACCCCCGGACTGGCGGCGGTCTTGGTGGGAGATGATCCGGCCTCGGCCATCTACGTGCGCAACAAACGCCGCGCCTGCGACGAAGTGGGCATGGTCAGCAACACCATCTTGCTGCCCAGCGATTCGACCAACGAACAGGTCTTGGCCCAGGTGCAGGCATTAAATAACGACCCGCGGTTCCACGGCATCCTGGTGCAATTGCCCCTGCCCGTCCAGGTGGACGAACGCCTGATCATGGAATCATTGGATCCCAGCAAGGACGTCGACGGTCTGCACCCCTTCAACGTGGGGAAGCTGGTCCAGGGCCGGGCCGATTTCGTGCCCGGAACTCCGGCCGGCATCCAGCAGATACTGCTCCGCAGCGGCCATGACCCCGCCGGCGCCAACGTGGTTGTCTGCGGCCGCAGCGACATCGTCGGCAAGCCTATGGCCATACTGCTGATGCAACGGGCCGACGGCGCCAACGCCACAGTCACAATTTGCCACACCCGCACCAAAAACATGGCCGACATCACGCGGCAGGCGGACATCCTGGTGTCGGCCATCGGAAGCCCCAACGTCATCACGGCTGATATGGTCAAGGAGGGCGCCGTGGTGATCGACGTTGGCATCAACCGGGTTGACGACGACTCCCGCAAAAGCGGCTACCGGCTGGTGGGCGACGTGGACTTCGCGGCGGTATCAGAGAAAGCCTCGGCCATCACGCCGGTCCCCGGCGGCGTGGGGCCCATGACCATCGCCATGCTGTTGGTGAACACGCTTACCGCCACCCGCCTCAGCATCCACGGGAGTGGAAGTTGACCGCTGAAATCTGATGGCTGACCGATCCGATATGCGCACTAGCGATTTCGACTACGACCTCCCCTCAGAACTGATCGCACAAACTCCCATTGAGCCTCGTGACTCATCCCGTCTCCTAGTCATGCACCGGGACACCGGAGTCCTTGAGCATCGGCAATTCCCCGACCTTTTGGAATACCTGGGCCCGGGCGACGTGATGGTTTTCAACCAGAGCCGGGTTATTCCAGCCAGGCTCTATGGACACCGGGCCGACACTGGCAGCAAGGTTGAATTTCTGTTGCTGCGCCGTTACGCCGACG
>NZVX01000064.1 GCA_002698265.1 Chloroflexota bacterium
AACCCACCTACCCCGCTCGTCACGAGGCATAACGGATTTGAAGTCCGTTCCTATTCGTACTGATAGGTTTTTCTGGCCCCGTTAACTTGGCAAATTACGCTTAAGTTGTACCAATGCGTCCGCCTGGTCGGTTCCAGTGGTCACAGGACAAAGGCCCCTGAGTTTTCAGGGGCCTTTTCTATTTCTCATGCGGCCAGACACCAACCCAGCTACTCCTGGCCCCGCGCGTCTATGCTAAAGTGCGCCTACATCTTGTATGGCTACTGCCAGTGTAGATTCCCCAAACCGCGACCCGGTCAATGGTGGCTGGCGTCACCGATAGACATCAAGAGGAAACCCGATGCTGGAAATGAGGAGCATATCTCCCGAGGAGTTTGTTCCGTGGACACGCGCGGAAGCGCGCGCCCACGGCAACCGGTTGGACGACGACCCAGAGATGCTGCGGCCGCGCTTCGATCTGGACCGCTCAATAGCGGTGTTCGACCAAGGGGAGATTGTCGGCGGCGCCCATTCTCACAGCATCGAGATGTCCATACCAGGGACCACGATCGCCATAGCCGGGGTGGCCAACATCGCCGTCCAGCCCACGCATACACGGCAGGGCCTGATGACCAGGATGATGCACCATCAGATCCACGATCTCCACGAACGCGGCGAGCCTCTGGCCGCTCTGTTCGCGTCGGAAAGCATAATCTACCGCAGGTTCGGATACGGTATCGGGTCTCTGTACGAACGGTGGACCATCGACCGCCAGCACACGGGATATGCCAGGCGATATGAAAGTCCCGGCCGAATCCGTTTTGTAGACCCAGCCGATATTTCAAACGACCTGCCTGAGGTTTTCCGGCGGACTACCGCGGGCCGTCCTGGGGTGTTCCAGAGACCGCCTCACCAATGGGAACGGGATTCTCAGGCGCCCGAACATCTGCAAGGCGGCCAAGGCGGCCTGTTTTATGCGGCCTACGAGGAAGGGGGTAGGGTGGACGGATACGTTACCTACCGAATCACCAGCACGAATCTGTGCGTGAACGAGCTAATGGCGACGACCACCGAGGCGATGACCGCCTTGTGGCGTTTCTGTTTCGACGTCGACCGAACCAGCTCCACCGAGGCGCTGAAACGGCCGGTGGACGACCCATTGCCCTGGATGCTGGCGGACCCGCGCCGGTTGCAGAGATCGATTCGGGACGGGGTCTGGGTACGGGTGGTAGATGTGGCTGCGGCCTTGAAGCTACGACGCTACATGCAGCCCGACAAGCTAGTGATAGAAATCAAGGACGATCTATGCCCCTGGAACGAAGGCCGGTTCGAATTGGAAGGGTCGCCCGAGGGGGCTGAATGCCGTGCCTCAAACTCCTCTCCGGACTTGGTGCTTGGTATTTCCGACCTTGCCTCGGCCTATATGGGCGCCGTGAGTTTCAGCACCTTCGCAAGGGCCGGCCTGGCGGAAGAGCGGACCCCGAATGCGTTGCTGCGCGCTGATTGCATGTTTGCTGTCCAGTATCCACCTTGGACACCGTGCAACTTTTAGATGCCTTGTCACGGGCTGGCCTCTAGACGACGGCGAACCATGCTAGAGGAGCGTGACGCCAACGATCTTTAGGCAAAATGAGCAACTGACCAATACCACCACCTGGTTATTGGTGGATTCAACCGCCTGAGCTATCGGGCGCGATACGATCTGGTTGCAATAAGGGCATTTATTCATATTTCCCCTGTTGTTAAGTGCGGATACGTTGCGCTGGCTGTCCATTGACTAGACAGGCGCCCGCCCCTCACCTAAGAGCTACGGGCCTAATGACTGGAAGTTACCGCACCGACGATGATGTAGGTGTAGATCGAAGCGAAAGCCACCATGGCACCTACGACCGCCATCATCTCGACTAGCGTGATTCCGTTCCGGTCTTCGGATCCTAGGCGTATCGTTTTCTTAATGTTATCTAGCATATTCCTCAACTCCAAGAGGCTAATCACCCTGCATGACCATGACCATATGCTTAGACACAATTATCCAAGAGTTGAGCCTGCGGTTCTGTGATAAGCCGACGGGAATCCGGTGACGGTGGTCACCCTTGGTGGTGGATGGCGCCGTATCTCGGTTTAAGGGTGCAGCACCTTATTTGTGGGTTCTTACCGGCCTCTTGCAACAGGCCTGCTCTCGAAGGAGCAATCAACCCATCCTTGACGCTGCCATCGGCAGTTATTAGAATTGAGCCAAGTTTAGTTCTGGATCTTGGAAGATGAAGCATGCGCAGATTTCTGATTCCGTTGATTTTCGTAGCCATGTTGGTGGTTGCCACGGTTCTGCCCGTTGCCGCAAATTCGCCGGACGAAGCGCCCTCCCACTCGGGTAAGGCCTGCGGCGTCAATCTCTAGAGTTAGCCCGTAGACTGCTGTTCCCCTGGGGACCGGTAGACTGTGAGACTGCCGATACAATCTGAATAACCTAAGATAAACTGAGAAAATCGGCCCCGTCCTTCCGCAAGAGGAAGGGCCGGGGTCTTTTTTTTGGCAAGAGTCATTTGGAAGAAGTCCTTAAAATAGTCGCGGTGGTGGCAGCCACCACCGTGGGGTTCACCATCGCCGGGGTGGCCGGCTTCGGCGGAGGCGTTGTCGCCCTTCCCGTGCTCGTCTGGGTATTCGGCGTCCGGGAGGCCATACCCATACTATCCATCTCCCAAGTCCTGAGCACCGTCTCCAGGGTCGGGTTGCACCGGGATGGACTCAACTGGCCAGTGGTCCGCTTATTCGCCCTAGGATCCCTGCCTTTCTCCGTCCTAGGCAGCTTCATCTTCGTCTCCATAGACACCACGGTGCTGGTGCGCATCCTGGGGGTGATGATGCTTCTCTTCGTGGTCTACACCCGGCTGCCGGTCGGGCGCGATTTCAACATGAAGCTCTGGGGGTTCGTACCCTTGGGCGCCGGCACCGGATTCGGCTCCGCATTCCTGGGGATTCCTGGGCCATTCGCCGCCGTATTCTATCTGGCCTACGGCCTGTCGGCCAGCGCCTACATCGGCACGTCTGCCTTGGGGATGGGGATGATTCAGGTACCCAAGTTGATAATCTTCGGCACCAGCGACCTTCTGTCGATACGCGTGCTGGCACTGGGCCTCGGGTTGGGTATCATTGCCGCAGGCTCCGCCTATCTGGGCAGGATCATCCTGCGGCGAGTGCCGGAGCATGTTTTTCCCAAGATCATCACCACCTTGCTTCTGATCTCCGGAGTGGTCTTCCTGATCAAGGGTTGACCCCCCGGGATTTCTGTAACTCTTGGGTAATTCTCGGCACAGTAGTATCGAATATCCGGATCGATCACTCATCCATCTTGGTCCGGACGAGGAACTATGACCTTAACCGTTCAGGGCCTCTATGACGGGCTCGCAACCGTTGCCAACCCAGAACCGGCGACCAAGCGCCGCAGCCGCGACCGCCAGCCATTCACACCAGCCCCCATCGTGGCCACCGTGTATTGGTGGTGGACACAAGACGGCCGCACGGCCTGCATGGAGAACCAGTTCTCCACCATGGCGGCGACCCCCATCCGCTTCCGGTGCCTCGGCGCCAACGGCGGCAAATACCCCAAGCGCTTCCGAATCGACCTGGCCCAGGCGCTGGACCCGCTGCCGGAGCTCAACAAGCGGGAGATGAAAGCCCTGGGAAACGCCATCGTCGAGTCCTTGAGCCGTAAGCTGGGCGTAGAAGTGGCGGCGATCTCGCCAGATATCATCGACACGGTTGTGGACGACGCCTAAATCTCTTCACGAAAGACCTTTTGGACCAAAAGCCCCCGCCCTTCTTAGGAAGGACGGGGGCTTTTTTGTTCGTTCGGAGGAGACCGATTATTGACCGGCGGCCAAAACTCTCTTGAACACCGTCCCCAGCAGAGCGGCTTCCTCTTCGGTTATGTGTCCTAGGAAGACCTCCCAGGCGTCTTTGGAGTGGTCCGGGCCCACCTTCTCGATGGTGTCACGGCCCAGTTGCGTGATGACCGCGTAGTAGCCGCGCCGGTCTCCGGGGCAAGGTTCCCGTGCCACCAGCCCGGCCACGATCATCCGGTCAACGAGACGGGTTATACCACTTCGGGTCAGCAGCACTGAGTCGGCAAGCTCGCCCATGCGCAGCCGTCCTTCCGGACCATCAGAAAGCTGCTGTAGAACGTCCCACCAGGCCAGAGGCAGACTGTGTTGCTCCTCCATCCGGCGTTCCAGGTACCTCATCACGGTGGAGTGAGTCTCCAAGAACGACCGCCACATGTGGAGATGGTCTTTCGAGTCTGCNTTTGAGATTGAATCTTGCGCCATGCCTGGATTATAGGACCAGTTATTTTNCGAATCAACTATTGGCGGCGCAAGTTGATGGCGGTGAACGGCCGCCGCCCCACCAAGAGTTCGCCTTGGTTGACATATAATGGGGCTACGATCAACCTCTTAGCATTATCGGCTAGTCTCATATCGCGTTTGAATGACAGTGAAATGGTAACGACTATCAGCGACGACATGTTCGCCCCGGACGTCATACGAGACCCCTTTCGTTACTACGGACGGATCAGGGACGAAGACCCGGTGCACTGGAACGAGCTCTACCAACTCTGGGTAATCACCAGGCACGATGACCTCGTCTGGCTAGCCCGTAACCATCAGCAGTTCTCCAACTCCGTCTGGAAGAACGACCCCCTCCCGGCATACCCCGCGATCTACGACTCGGACCAAGAACTCTACGACTTCATGCGGGACTATCGGGGCAACCAGTTGGTCCAGTTTGACCGGCCAGAGCACCTGGAAATGCGGAAGGTTGTCCACTCCTACTTCACGCCCAAGTCCATGGAAGAATGGCGGCCTTTGGTGAAGTCGGCCATCAAGGAACTTCTGGATGCGGCCGAGGAGAAAGGCGACGTGGACCTGATGCGGGACTTGGCCGTGCCTCTGCCCGTACTCGTCATCGCCGAGATGATGGGCGTGCCCGAGTCAGAACGCCCGCACATCAGGAGGTTGGCCGAGAAGTTGCTGCACGCCGGCCGGGGCGAGCCGGACCGGATGCGGATCGTGGCCGAGGGCATGCAGGGGATGCTGGATTATGTAAACCCAATGGTGGACGAACGCATCAACCGCCCCAAAGACGACTTCATATCGGTGCTGGCCAGCGGGGAGAAGTCAGGCGTGTTCACTCGGCAACAGGTTCTGGTCAATACCTCGCTGCTGTTGGTGGCCGGGCATGAGACGACCATCAATTTGATCTGCAACGGCGCCCTGGCGCTGATGAACAACCGCAGCCAATGGGACCTGCTGAAGACCGACACTCAAGGGTTGATGGTCAGGGCCACCGAGGAAGCCCTGCGGTACGACCCGCCAGTGAAGTCGATCCAGCGTATGGCAACCGAAAACGTGGAGATCCGAGGGAAGGTGCTCAAGAAAGAAGACCGCTTGCGGTGGTTCACACCGTCAGCCAACCGCGACCCCAACAAATTCGAGGACCCGGACACCTTCGACATCACCCGGTGGCCAAACCCCCACGTCGCGTTCGGCGCCGGGGTGCACCACTGCCTGGGGGCGACCATCGCCAGGGTCGAGGGTCAAGAGGTGTTCACCGCACTGGCCGAGCGGTACCCGAACCTGGAAGCAAAGGACCGCAACACGGAATACCAGGAAAGCCTGACCTTCCGCTCGGTGAAGAGCTTGCCCGTTTCACTTGATTGATCCGGCCAGCCCAACACCAGTGTCGCGCCCAAGGGAGAAATGATGCCGGCCAACGATGGTATTGATGTTGATGATCATCTCGGGGAATCCGGGCTGGACGGCGATAACGCCCAGCGAATCTACCGTTACATGCTGCTGGCGCGGGCCATCTCGGAGAAAAGCTGGCTCCTCACCCGGCAGGGGCGGGTCCTGTTCTCCATGCCCTGCGACGGTCAAGAAGCGGCAGACGTGGCCAGCGCCTACGCCCTGGACACCGGCAAAGACTTCATAGTTCCCTATGCCCGGAGCCTGGGGGCCATGCTGGTCAAGGGCATGACCGCCCAGGAGGTCATGCTGAACATGTTCGGCAAGGCCGCAGACCCCAACAGCGGCGGCCGTCAGATGCCGATGCACTGGGGCCACAAGAAGCTGGGGATCATCTCGATGGGCAGCTCGGTGGGAACGACCATCCCCAGGGCGTCGGGAGTGGCGTTGGCCTCCAAACTAAAGGGCCAAGGCGCTGTGACCATGGTCTATTTCGGCGAAGGCTCGGCCAGTGAGGGCGATTTCCACGAAGGTCTGGCTTTCGCGGGCGTCCACCGTCTGCCGGTGGTGTTCTTCTGCAACAACAACGGTTGGGCCACTTCCGTCCCCGTCAGCCTCCAGAGCGCCGAACCTCAGGTCTCCAGGCGCGCCGAAGGCTATGGCTTCCCCGGCCTCACCGTAGACGGCTTAGACCCGTTGACGGTCTATCAGGCAGTTAAGACGGCGGTAGACCGGGCACGGTCTGGGGATGGACCCACCTTGGTGGAAGCCACAACCATCCGGATGATGCCCCACTCTAGCTCTGACAACCACCTGCGCTATCGCAGCCAGGACGAGCTAGACGCTGAGAAAGAATCGGACCCTCTGCCGCGTTTCCAGAACCTCCTGGTCTCCGCCGGCCTCCTGGACGGGGAATCAGACCAAGTCTTACGAGACGCTGTGGACCAAGAGGTTGAATCGGCCATCGAATACGCGGACGCCGCCCCGCCCCCTGACCCCGAGACCGCGCTCACTGGGGTCTACGCGCCGTAGGGCAATCCCATGAGTGAGATGCGCTTGATCGAAGCTGTGCGGGACGGCCTTCGCGAAGAATTGGCGGCGGATGGCAGCGTGTTCCTCATCGGCCAGGACATCGCGGTGAACGGCGGCGTGTTCCGGGTCACCGAGGGGTTGCTAGAGGAGTTCGGCCCCGAGCGAATCATCGACTCGCCGTTGGCTGAGTCAGGTATGGTCGGCGTGGCAGTTGGAGCCGCGATGAATGGGCTGCGTCCTGTGGTTGAGATACAGTTCGCCGACTTCATTTTCCCGGCGTTCAACCAGTTGGTCAGCGAAGCGGCGCGGATGTATTACCGCACCAACGGCGAGTATTCCGTGCCCCTGGTCATTCGCGCGCCCTACGGGGGCGGCGTCCGGGGCGGACTGTACCACTCCCAGAGCGTGGAGGCCTATTTCGCCCACGTGCCTGGACTGAAAGTTGTTGTGCCGTCCAGCCCCTACGACGCCAAGGGCCTCTTGAAGGCCGCCATACGCGACGATAACCCGGTGCTGTTCTTCGAACACAAACTTGCCTACAACACGGTGCGCGGGGAAGTGCCGCAAGGCGATTACACGGTGCCCATCGGGAAGGCCGTCGTCCGACGGGAGGGACAGCAGCTTTCGCTGATCTCTTACGGTCTGTCCGTGCACCACTGTCTGGAAGCGGCGGATACGCTATCGGCGGAAGGGATAGACTGCGAGGTGGTGGACTTGCGCACGGTGAGCCCATTGGACACGGCAACGCTGCTTGAATCGGTTAAGAAGACCGGCCGAGCCTGTATCGTCCACGAGGACAACCTGACCGGGGGAGTGGGGGCCGAGGTGGCAGCAATCATCGCCAAAGACGCCTTCGAGTTTCTGGACGCCCCGGTGCAGCGGGTGGCCGCGCCGGACGTGCCGTCCTTTCCGTACAGCCCCAACCTGGAAGACGCGCTGTTGCCCGGCCCGCCGGACATCGTTAGGATGGCGCGGGAACTCTCCGCCTACTAGTTGCAGGCCGATCGGTGCAGGGGAAATAGCTTCGATGCAGCGGTCAGGTCAGCCAGGTCAACCCACACCTCAAGAGAGCATCGACCGGCAGCCAGCCAATCTTCACCAGGAAATTTAGCTCTCCCGCCATGTAGACCACACCATCGCAAAATAACAGAACCATGACCTTAACGTCCCACGCCGGTGGAGTCCCGGGAAGTCCCGGAAGGGTCGCGATAGCGGGGCTGATTGGGTCGATTATGTCAAATTGGGAACGACGGGCGCCAGCCGCCCTAGTAGTGAATCGCCCTTGGAATCCCGCCGCCGGCGGCGATGGCATCTCCGTTGATGGATATGGACTTGGGGGAGGCTAGGAAGGCGATGACGTAGGCGACTTCTTTGGCGTCCACTATGTGATGGATGGAGTTGCCATTGGCCATGTTGCGCTTGGCTTCCTCTACGGTGATGCCTTGGGCCTTGGCACGCTCCTCCAGCATGGCCGGGATGCGCTCGGTGTAGGTCATGCCCGGATGTACGGTGGTCACGTTGATGCCCTGGGGGCCCAGTTCGTCGGCAAGATTCTTGGTCAGCGCGGACACGGACACGTTCCGCATGCTGCCGACGGCGTAGCCTGCCTGGCGGGCGGCCATTCCGCTGAGGTTGATGATCCGGCCCCAACCCTGGTCAATCATGTAGGGAGCAACGGCCTGGGCGCAGCGCAGATAGCCCATGACCTTCACGTTCATATCACCCCAGAAATCTTCTTCGGTGATCTCGGCCAACTTGGGCGTGTAGGCGCCCCCAACGCGGGCGGCCGAGTTGACCAGGATGTCGATGCGGCCCAGCTTCTCCGCGGCTTCTTCGACCATGGATTTAACCGACTCGGGCTCTCCGGTGTCGGCCACGATGGTGATGAAGTCACCGCCCGTCTCCTCAGCCAGTTCCCGGGCGCACTCCTCCAAGGCTTCCGGCCCTCTGGCTACCAGGGCGACTTTCATCCCTTCCAGCCCGAACTCCCGGCCCACCGCCTTGCCGATTCCGCGGCTGCCGCCGGTGATGATAGCTGTTTTTCCCGTCAGTTCCAGGTCCATGAAGACGCTCCTAAATCAGATCTAGCTTTGTATCAGGGGTCAGTGTAGGCGTGGAAACGGCGCTTATCAAGTTCTGCCTAAGGCTAGGCTTGCTCCACCGCGGACTTGATGCGGGCCAACTGACGGTTGGAGCGCAGACCGGGGAACACTCGAAACAGCAGGTTAACGAAGGGCCGTGTCGCTATCGTCTTGAGAGTCTCCATGCCCAGCATCAGTAGGTGGAATGGTCCCGGAAGGTGCGGGTTCTTCTTGTCGGTCATGACCAACACGGTTCCCGCGCCCTCGGGGAACAACCGGAAGGAGATGAACTCGGAGCCTACTGACAGGCCGTTGTAGAGGTTCTTAGTTTCAAAATCGATGCTGTTGTTGGGTTCATACCCGGTGACGGTGAGACTCTTGATCCACGAGACCTGTCTGGAGGTGACTCCGCCCCGCAAGATGGGCGCCTGAAACATCTCTACACGTTCTCGCTGACAGGATGACCCAAGAGCCACCGGGTCGTCGGATGTCAGAATCAGCCTGAACCCGGAATGCTCGTCCCATTCGCTATGACGCGGCAGATCCGCCAGATACGAGAAAACCGGCTCTGGGCCAGCGTTGATGAGTATCCATCTTTGGACCCCCGATACAGGATTCACGATGCGATCGGTGGCTGAATCGAGTTACGGGCGTGATTACGGAGCATCGTCGCTCGTTATGGTGACGCTCCAGTCACCCTGGGACACCACTCCCATGGCGTAGGCGCCCGCCTGGGGGTTTTCGCCAGGAGCTCCACCGCCCACGGTGAACCCGAATTTGCCTTCATGGTCTCCCTTGATTTCAACGATCTGGTATGGCGGCACGCCCTTAGCATCAAAGAGTTCAACGGTGAAATCTGATTCACCGGCGTGGCTGGTGGTCATGGTGTATTCGCCATCGTCAAGACGGATCCAACTTCCGCCGCCGTCGCCGCTGCCCGCCAGCGTGATCTCCGGTGTTTGGCCTTGGATGGCCCTCTCCTGGAACAGTCGCAACCGCCATGGTCCGGTGGCAACTACATTCACCATGTAATTGCCGGGGGCCAGTCCGCCATCGTTGCCCTCAAAAACGCTGTGGACCCGCTCGCCCTGATAGGGCCCGGGTCTAGAATCTATGGACTTAACCAGCCCTTGGTCCTCATCCACGAAAGTTAAAGAAAAGGGAGCGTCGCCTTCATATCGGACGAAGGCAATGATCACGCCGGGGCCCATCTCATACGGGCCCAGAACGTCCGGGCCGTCACCGTCTAATTGCGCCTGTAGCTGCCTTGGGACGTAGGTGGCGGTGGGCCTGCGGGTAGCTTCCGTGGGTGAGGCGGTAGGAGGTACGGATGCGTCTGGACTAGGCGCGTTTGCCGCTCCACCGCAAGCGACCAGGAATGTGAAAGACAACATCATAGCCAGCCGGACCAGTGCTTTCAGCATTCCGCATCTCCCCGTGAAAAATTAATGATCTGACAGTCCCATCAAGGGACCTGCCTGACATTCTACGACACCTGGGCGGCAGCCAAAAACTTCGAGCTTTTTTGTTAGATGCCGTAAACACAAGAATAGGCGTCCTGATGATTCGGGACGCCCATTTCTCAATCACGTCCAGCGGAGGACGTTGGCTATCATCCTCCGCCGGTATTACTCGATGTTTTTGGCTCTAATTGGAGCCGAATAGATTACCTCCAAAGATGTTGATTACTCCAGCTTGGATGGCGGAGGCACCGTCCTGTTCCAGCGCTACACCGAGGTCGGCCAATACGGCCAACTCGTTGAACGCAGTGTTGGCGCCGGAGATTGCGCTGAAGTCACCCAGGCCTCCCAGAAGGTTGGCGGTGGCGGCCTCCAGAGCTGCCTCCATAGTCTAATGGTCGAACCCGCCGATCTGGTCATGGTCCAGTCCGGCGAACATGCCACCCACCACTGAAGGGTCGAACTCACCAAAGATATCTGACTTGATGTTTTCGACCATGGTGTGGAGCTGGCCGGCGTCCAAGCCAACGATCCCGTCACCATCGGTGGTATGTAGGGTGAATACGGCTGCATTCTACGCGCTCATCCCTGTGGTAACATTTGGCCTGGCAATAGGACTGCCCAGGAATGAGCACCGCCTAGCCCGTTAATCAAA
>NZVX01000065.1 GCA_002698265.1 Chloroflexota bacterium
GATGGTCTCTTCTGTGGACAAATCTTCCTCTCGGCTAGTTTTCTCTGGATACAGACAGGTCTATCAGTTCCCTCGAATCGCCCGCGCCATCTGAGTCGAGTATCAGGGCAATCATCTTTTCCACCGACGAAACTGGCGTCGGATGCAGGGCGTGGGCGGCACAGTCACGGAATTTATCTTTTAATTGTTCCGTGGACAATGGATTGTCCGGTGAACCGGACGGTGGTTGCAGTTCCACAGTCGCCGAATCCCCTCCAGCACAGACCACTTGAATCTCCGCCCAACCTTTGGGAGCGCCATCTTTGGTCTCGGCCTTGACCAAGTCAGACGCCGCCAAGACCGCGGGTTCATCGAAGGAGTTGATCTCGTCAATGCCCACTCCGCCCAAAACCAGGGCGCAGCCGATCAGGTACGGCAGGCTGAACTGGGCCTCTACCTGCTGCGTGGGCCGGACGACGCCCGAGGAAACACTGTACCGGGATGTAAATGTCTCCCGGTCGATCCGTACCGTCACCGATTCGAGGGCATTACGGCCCAGGTCAAGCTTGTGGTGAAGTTTGACCGCCGAATCTATGTAACTATGGGTGGGACGACCGCAAGGGTAGGGTTTAAGACTGATCCGGTCACCCAGAAATTCTTCTCCAAGGCCTGCGTCGATGAGCGAAAGGTCGTACCCGTCCGGTTGGTACATGGGGAAGAACCCGTACGTCCCCGCGAATACGTTTTCCGCCCCGGTAAAACCTTCCTTGGCTAAGAAGGCCGCAAGCACCGCGCCGTGGGCCGCCTGACCGGCCTGGAAACGCTTGGTCAGCGCGCCGTCCACGATGCATTGCCGGTTTCCAGCCGCCTGGCTGTAGGCGATGCCAAAGGCGTGGACCATCTGTTCTTGGGATAGACCAATCAGCTTCCCAGCCGCCGCAGTGGCGCCAAAGATGCCGAAGGCGCCTGTACGGTGCCAGCCTCGGTCGTCGTAGGCCGCCAAACCCAGCCTGCAAGAAACGTCCAACCCCAAGGCAACGGCCACCATCAACTGGTCTCCGGTAATGCCTCCGATAGACTCGCCGACGGCCAAACTGGCCGCAAGCACCGATGTGCCTGGGTGGACGTGCCCGCCCTTGTCGTAGGTGTCGTCGAAATCCAGGGCATGGCCCATGGCCGAGTTGACCATTGCCGTGTGGTGGGCGGGCATCTTGGCCCCAAGAACGGCCAGACTCGCCTCTTCCGTGCCGCCCCAACGGCCAGTAACGGAAACGAGTTCTTTGATGCCCGGCGCTCCGCTCCCGCCCAGCATGCAGCCAAACGTGTCCAGCACGTCGCGGCGCGTGGCCGTCAGCGTCTCTTCGGGAACGTTTTCGACGCCGGTGTTGAATACGTGGGCAGCCAGAGTATGGGCGGGATCGATTTTGGGCGTGGTGGATGCCATCGGTGAACGGTCAGCTACTTCTGGACAATGTCCACGTTTACAGTCCGGGTCGCCGAGACGGTGAAGGTCAGCGAAGCGGTGCCGCCACCCTCGGTGCTGTCCATGACGTGGATGTTCTCCGGGCCTTCCAGATAGTTGATCTCGTCGCCTTCCACGCGGAAGGGACGGTCGTGTCCGGGATAGAAGACGTTGGAGGCCGCCACCATCTTCTCGACGCTCTCCTGGGCGTCTTCCACGTCCCAGAAAATGTTGTAGGGGATGCCCCGGGACACGGTACCACTCTCGGGCATAGCGTCTCCGGCCAACAAGACATTCTCGCCGTTGATCTCGGCCAGGATGCTCATGTGGCCTTTGGTGTGGCCGGGTGTCTCGATGATCGAGACGCCGTCCACGATCTTATCTCCCTCCGAGACCACGTCAACCTTCATGTTCCGCATCATGTCGGCCATCCCAGCCGCCACCGCCAGGTCCCACTTGTTGGGGTTTCGGGCGTAGTCGATCTCCGTGGGGTTGACCAGCACGCGGGCGTTGGTGAACAAGTCGGTGTTCTGGCAGTGGTCCCAGTGCATGTGGGTCAGGATGACGATATCGATGTCGGCGGGCTCCAGGTCTCTGGCTTTCAGGGCCTTGACCAGGAACGGCCGGCGCGACGACGGCCCGGTGTCGATCAGGATATTGTGGTTACCCACCCGCAGCAGCGAGTTGGTGGAATAGCCGAACGACCCCTGGTCTGTGGTAAGGGCGAATCCGTAGGTCAGTACGTCCAGTGTCGCCATGTTGAGCTTTCCCTTCCGGCGTCCACATTGACGGCCGCCGATCTGAATCGAGATGGGTCTAGCGGAAGTTGGGTATCACTTTCTCGGCGAATAGCCGTAACGAACTGGAAACCTGGTCGAAGTCGAGACCGCCGGCATCCAGGTAGCTGATGAAGTTACTTACGTGGTTCGATTCCAGTTCCTTGATGGCGGCGGTGACCTTCTCCGGGCTGCCGATGGCCGCCATGCCCTCTTTGCCGCGCTCTTCCAACAGGTCTTTCTCGATGAACGGGTCGCGGACGTAGTTCTCGTAGCCTCGCAGTCCACCGGGGGCGTTAGCCATCACAGAGACCGGTCGGCGCAGGTACTCACCCATGTCGCCGGCCCACTGCAGCCTGGGAGTCAGCAGGTCGATGGCCTCTTGGTCGGTGGGGGAGACATAGACGTTGCGGACGGCGGCGATATCTAGGTCGCCGGGGGCCACACCCTCCTCTGTCATGCGCCGGTGATAAAGGCTGATCAGGTTCTGATCGGAGTCGGGCGAGGCGGGGAAGAAGCTGCTGCCCACGGTGAACAGTCCCCACCGGTTGGAGACAGCGATCTCCACAGACTCAGGGCTGTGGGTGACCGCCATGTATATGGGCGGGGTCGGCTTCTGCACCGGCTTGGGGATGACCATGACCTCTGGGAATGAGAAGAATTTCCCGTTGTAGGAGAAGCGCTCTTCGGTCCAGGCCTTGATGGCGATGTCCATGCCCTCGACGAACCGGTCCCGTGACTCGGCGATGTCGATGCCGTAGACATCGAACTCCCGTTTCTGGTAACCCCGTCCGACGCCGACCACCAAACGGCCGCCGCTGATGATGTCGATCGTGGCCAGGTCTTGGGCCAGGCGCAGCGGCGCGTGCCAGGGCACAATGGTGCAGGCCACGCCGATCTTGACCCTCTTGGTGCGGGCGGCGATGGCGGCCAGCAGACTGTGGGGTGAACTGATGATGCTGTGCTCGCTGAAGGCGTGCTCCGCAATCCAGACCGAATCGAAGCCAAGCTCTTCCGCCAGTTCCGCGCCTTTCAGGATGTCTTCATAGACTTCCACATCGGTGCGGCTGACCGGGTTTGGGTTGACCTTGTGCTCGTCGTCGTACTGCTCGTGAAGTTGGGGGCGCTGCCCAACGAAGAAGGCTCCAAATTCCATGCTGTTAACCCGCTTTCTCAATCTCGCTGTAGACTTTGCCCATCAGGACCACAGAGTCGTTCTCAACATCGGTGAACCACCGGATCAACGAACGGGTCAGAGGGTCCACCAAATCGTCTTCCATGGCGGCCTCGTAGCGTTCGCGGACGCTGGGCGTGGGCTGCCGAAGTCGCGACTCCTTGAGCCAGGCGATCTTCTCGGCATCAGATATGTCTGAAGAGACGACCCGTACCTTCTCGTCAAACTCTGGGTCCTCGATCTCCTGAGTGTCAAATCCCAATTCTTTGACCCGGCGGTCGAAGATATCGCCGTGGCTGTACTCCCGCGCCGCCACGAAAGACAGGCACTCTTTCAAGTCTTTGTTGTCGGTCTTGTTTGCCCACGCTTCCAGATAGACGCCGGCCCTGGCTTCTTGGAGGCGGATGTCGTTCAGAAGGTCTACGTACTCGGGTTTGGAGGTCATATCGGCACTGCTCCTGCGAAGGGGTTCTTGATGAATGCGCTACGCCTGACTGCGCTTATCGTTTCAGTGGGGAGTGTAGTGTGCCCGGTTGGGGGTGTCAATCGCGTCTCAACGTCCGAATCAGCCATGCTAAAATGCCATAATCCCAGGCGAGAGGAGTGCTGCTTTGGCCCCGATGTCAGAAGCCCAGCGTGGCATGGTCAACACCATCCGCGAGTTCGTGCGCCGAGAGGTCAACCCGGTGGCCCAGCACATGGAACACGACGACGAATACCCGGTGGAGTTGGTCGAGCGCATGAAGGAATTGGGCCTGTTCGGCGCGATCATCCCCGAAGAGTACGGCGGCCTGGCCCTAGACGTTAGCACCTACGCGCTGATCATCGAGGAGATCTGCCGGGGGTGGATGAGCCTGAGCGGGATCCTGAACTCCCATCTCATCATGGCCTACATGGTCACGACCAACGGCACCGAGGAGCAGAAAGAGCATTACCTGCCTTTGATGGCCACCGGAGAGAAACGAGGCGGCATCTGCATCACCGAGCCCAACACCGGCAGCGACGTGCAGGCCATCGAGACCAGGGCGATGCGCGACGGTGACGATTACGTGGTGAACGGCAGCAAGAGCCTGATCACCAACGGCCGGCACGGCAACACCTTCGCCCTGGTGACCAAGACCGACATCAATGCCGACCCACCCCGGCGCGGCATCAGCATCTTCATCGCCGAGAAAGGGCCCGGCTTCAACGTGGTCCGCGACATTCCCAAGCTGGGCTACAAGGGAGTCGACACCTGTGAGTTGTCCTTCGAGGACTACCGGGTGCCGGGTGGCAACCTGGTGGGCGGCGAAGAAGGGAAGGGGTTCTACCAGATACTCAGCGGGCTGGAATTGGGCCGGATCAACGTCGCTGCCAGGTGTCTGGGGGTGGCGCGGGCTGCCATGGAAGAAGCGGTCAATTACGCCCATCACCGCAAGACCTTCGGGAAGCCCATCGGGGAGCATCAGAGTATCCAGATCATGCTGGCCAACATGGCGACCAACATCCAGGCCGCCCACCTGATGGTCCTCCACGCGGCGGACAAGAAGGACAGGGGCGAGCGGGCCGACATGGAAGCGGGGATGGCCAAGTTGTTCGCCAGCGAGATGTGCATGCAGGTGACCATCGACGCCATGCGGATCCACGGCGGCTACGGCTACACCCAAGACCTGACCGTGGAGCGTCACTTTCGTGACGCCCCCCTGATGATGATCGGAGAGGGCACCAATGAGATTCAGAGGATCCTAATCGCCCGGCACCTGATGAAAGATTTCTCCTCGGGAGATTTTTTGTACGAATTGGGCCTATAGTGTCGGATAACCAACCGTTGCGAGGTAAAACCCATGGTGCGCAATAACAAAGAAACCGGAATCACTCAGACCTTGGCGGCATTCGCATCAAACGTGAACTACGAGGACCTGTCGCCCGACGTGGTGGACTGGGCCAAGTACCTCTGCCTGGATTTCGCCGGCGTCACCCTGAACGGCTCCACCACTGACTCGGCCAAGACGGTGGTCAAAGCCTTGGAAGACGTGGGCCGTTCGGGGCCGTCGGCCGTCATCGGGACGGACAAGCGGGTGTTGCCCGAGTACGCCGCCCTGGCCAACGGCACCGCGTTCCACAGCATCGAGATGGACGACATCAACAATGAAGCATCGCTGCACCCCGGCGTGGTCGCATTTCCGACGGCCCTGGCCATGGCCGATATCACTCAGGTCAGCGGCAAGGAGTTCATCTCCGCGGTGGTGGCCGGATATGACGTGATTGTGCGTTTGGGCAGGGCGCTGAAACCCAAGGAGCATTACGGCCGGGGTTTCCACCCAACCGGCACCTGCGGGGCCTTTGGCGCCGCCGCCGTTTCAGCGCGGCTCTTGGGGCTCAAAGGTGATAGCTATACCCACGCCCTGGGTATCGCCGGCAGTCAGGCCGCCGGCAGCATGGAATACCTGGCCCAGGGCGCCTGGACCAAACGCCTGCATCCCGGTTGGTCCGCTCACAGCGGCATCTGGGCGGCCCTTCTGGCCCGGGCTGGATACACCGGGCCCACAACCATCTTGGAAGGACGGGACGGTTTCCTGACCGCCTACTCAGGCGATCCGGACCCAAGCCTGGTCCTCAAAGACCTGGGCGATGAGTATCAAGTTACCCGGACCGGCGTGAAGCCCCACGCCTGCTGCCGCTATAACCAAGGGCCCATCGATTGTCTGCTTGATGTGAAGCAGAACCACGATTTCCAGCCCATGGACGTCGAAGAGGTCAAGATCGGCATGCTGAGCGGCGGGATGGGGCTCGTCGCCCAACCGGAAGAGGCCAAGCGGAACCCCACGTCGGTTGTGGACATGCAGTTCAGCATGCCCTTCGCCGCCGCGGTGGCCTTGACCTACGGCAAGGCGTCGCTTGACGAATACGCTCTCGGCGTTCCCGATCGGCCTGAGGTCCGTCACATCATGGACCGGGTCCAGTGCGTGACAGACCCCGAATTGGATGCCCTTTATCCTCGCCACTTCCCGACCTGGGCGGAAGTCCGCACAAAAGACGGCCGGACCATGCGCAGTGAACTGACCTACCCCAAAGGCGACCCGGAGAACCCCGTGACTTGGGACGAGATGCGAGACAAGTTCAACCTTCTTTCGGCACCGGTGATCAGCGGCCAACGCCAGCAGGAAATCATGACCGCCATCGATAACCTGGAGCAACTAGACGACGTCCGCCAACTGGCCTCCCTCCTGAGCACGGAGTAAACCAAACCTGAACGCTGATTTCTGATGGCTGACCAGCCTCTTAAAGGCGTCCGAGTCTTGGAGATGGCCCAGGCCATCGCCGGGCCCTTCGCCGCCCGTACTCTGGCTGACATGGGGGCCGAGGTGATCAAGGTGGAGCAGCCCGGCGTGGGCGACATGTCCCGCCGCATCGGACCCCATTTCCTAGGCGGCGAGAGCGCTTACTACCTCAATTTCAACCGCAACAAGCAGAGCGTCACCATCGACCTGCGTCAAGCACAGGGCCAAGAGGTCTTCCAGCGCTTGGTTGCGGTTTCAGACGTGGTCTTCGACGCCTTCCGTCCCTCGGTGCTCGACCGTTTGGGCATCGGATACGAGTCGCTGAAAAAAACCAACCCCACGGTCATCGCCTGCTCGCTGTCAGCCTTCGGCCAGGAGGGCCCCTACCGGGAACGGCCCGGGTTCGACGGCATCGTGCAGGCCATGGGCGGCGGCATGAGCGTTACCGGCCACGAGGGCCAACCGCCGGTTTTCATGGGGTTTCCGGTGGGCGACATGGTGGGCGGCTATGTGGCGGCGCTGAGCATCGCATCGGCCCTATACGGACGCAGCATGACCGGAGGGGGCCGTCACTTAGACATCAGCCTTTTGGACGTGCAGATCGCCTTACAGGGCCATCTGGGGCAGTTCTATTTAGTGTCCGGCGAGGTGCCGGCGCCCATCGGCTCCAGTCACCCGTCCAATCTGCCAGTGGGCGCCTACCAGACGTTGGACGGCCTCTACGTCCAAGTCCACTGCGCCAGCCAGGAATTTGCCATGAAGACGCTGCAGATGATGGCCGGCGAGGTTGACGAACTGCAAGGAATGGCCGAAGACCCGCGCTTTCAGACCCAACCAGACCGCATGGCCAACCGGGACGCTCTGGACGACGCATTGGCCCGCGGCTTCGTCTCCAAATCCAGGTTGACCTGGTTGGAGTTGCTGGTGAAGTGGGACGTGCCCGGCGGGCCGGTGAACGACATCGCCGAAGCGCTGGCCGACCCACAGGTGCTGCTGCGCAACATGGTGGTCGAAGTCGACCACCCGACGGCCGGGAAATACGCCACCGCCGGCAACCCGATCAAGACCGGCGCGCCTGAAGAATTCAACCCACCGCCGACGTTGGGCCAGAACACGGACAGCGTCTTGACCGGCTTATTGGGGTTCAGTGAAGGCGAGGTCGAATCCCTACGTAAGACGGGAGCGGTCTGAGCAGGCGTCGGTTTAAGATGAACTTAGGAGAGGCATCATGGCTTCAGATGTAAAGATCGGTCTTCTGGTGCCCGGCGGTTTTGGCGGCACACCGCCCAGCATGGCCGAGTTCAACAGCTTTTTTCGACGGGCCGACGAGTTGGGTTATGACTCGCTGTGGGTCATCGACCGCCTATTCCACAACATAAATATCATCGACCCCATGACCCTCATGGCCTGCGCCGCGGCGGTAACCGACCGCATCCGGCTGGGCACCTCAGTGTTGTTATTCGTCATGCGAAATCCGGCTTTGGTGGCGAAGACTATCTCCACCATCGACTATCTTTCCGGCGGCCGCGTGACCTTGGGCATCTCTCTGGGCGGCCGGGACAACGAATATGAGCCGATGGGAGTCGATGTGAAGCGGCGGGTGAGCCGATTTACAGAGGGTCTGGAGGCGATGCGCCGGCTGTGGAACGAAGACGGCGTTACCCACCACGGAAGGTTCTTCGACATGGATAACGTGACAGTAAACCCCAAGCCGGTACAGAAGCCGGGAATCCCGGTGATCTTCGGCGGGACCGCCGAAGGGGTTTTTAAGCGGACCGGCGAACTGGCTGACGGTTGGGTATCGGGCGGAACCGGCAACGCTGAAGGATACGGGCAAGCCCTGGAGAAGATCAGGGGCTACGCTCAGGCGGCAGGGCGGGACCCAGCCAGCCTGGACTCGGCAAAGCTGATGTACTGCTATGTGGATGACGACCGGGAACGGGCCAAGTCGGAGTTGGAGAACTTCACCCACGCTTACTATGGCCCCCAATACGACGTGGAGAACAACTGCGCCTACGGTACCGGAGAGCAATGCGCGGAGGTGATCCAGAGGTATATAGATAACGGGGCCAAAACGATCATCTTGGGGCCGACCTGGCCGGACAACAGCCAGATCGAACGTATCTGGAACGAGATCGTGCCCAGATTGAGGTAGGCGGCCTATTTGGGCAGGGCTTCCGCCAGTGCGCGGATGGCATCAGCCACCAAATCCGGCTGGTCGCATTGGACGCAGTGCCCGCTCTCTTCGGCGATGATGTGGATTCCGGCAGAAGACAGGCGAACCAGGTCCCGCTGCGATTCCAACCAAGCTTCGGCCAACTTATCTCTGACGTCTTGGTCGATGAAGGGCGGCAGGTTGGGGACTCCGGCGGTGATCACCGTCAGCGGCAAGCCGCCCAGGTTTGCATCGGACTCCACCTGATCTAGGCTGGCCACGATGTCCACGCCCTCCGGGTTGGCTTGAGTCGCTCCTAGGAACAAAGCCATGGCCTCGTCTCCGAGGATCTCCGCGGTACGGACGAGGTTATCTTTCTGCAGGCTGTCCACTAACACTACTCCCACGATATTTCCGGGATGCTGAGCAGCGTATAGCTGTGCGATCAAGCCGCCGTAGGAATGGCCAACCAGGACTAGCGGCCCCGCCACTCCGGCCTCAGATAGCAGCATATAGAGGCTATCGGTAGCGCTTTGAGCGGTTGGGATGCCTTCAATGACATCGCTCTGTCCCAGACCAGCCCTGTCGTAGCTGCAGACCAGATTGGTCTCTGAGACACTCCTCTCCACCGGCTCCCAGTCGTGATTGTCACTGGCCAATCCTGAAACGAGGACCACGGCCGGAGCTCCCTCACCGGAACACCTGATGTTAAGCCCGTGTCCGCCCACATCCACCAACCGAGATTCCGGGTTGTAGCTGCTCCCGCAGGCGACGGCTAGCAGGATGAAAATAGTAACGCCGGATACCATTTTGGGCTGGATAAATTTGTGATTTGCCATTCTTTTTCCGTTCGTGGTGAGCCTGTCGAACCATTGTTGTTCCGCCAGACCAATTGCCGCCAACAACATGACTGAGGCGCGCCCTTCGACAGGCTCAGGACGAACGAATCTGACCACGAAGTGCCACAAGTGGAGGCCTACCCGGTTTCCCGGACCAATTCCTCCACCCTAACTTTGATCTGGTCTTTGATGGCACGCACGGCGTCGATGGGGATGTTGAAGGCGTCTTCGATGTCCCAGAACTCCACCTTGCCGCTCTCGACAAGATAGTCCGGCCAGGTCTCCCGTTCGGCCATGACAATCACTTTGTCGGCGGCGTCAACCAACTCGGGCGTGAGTTGGGTCCTTTGTTCTGATGAGAGGTCCTGGTCTTCTTCCTCGCTCATCAATTCCAATACCAGCACCCCGCTGGGCGCAACTTCGGCGCGCTTGGCCACAGTCTGGCCATCCATCTCCAGCACCATAGTCCCGGCGCTTGTGGACTGATGCTTGGAAAGCCGGTTGAACATGGCCTGGGCCATCTGGCTTCGTCCGAGGTTGGCCCGGCAAACAAAAAGTACGTCCAACGTTAAATACTCACACAACGGGCTGTGCCAGCACGCCGGGGTCTACCCGCCGGGGCAGCCATCTACCGTCGCTGGAGGAGCCCAGCAGTCTGCCGTCTTCCACGATGACTTTGCCGCGGAGCATGGTCAGCACTGGGTAGCCGTGGCACTCGAAGCCCTCCCAGATGGAGTAGTCCGAGTCGGCGTGCAGGTCATCCAGGGTTAGTGTTTTCTTGATGTCCGGGTCGAAGAGCACGATATCGGCGTCGCTGCCCGCGGCGATCGCGCCCTTCTGGGGATACATCCCCAGTATCTTAGCGGCGTTGCCGGAGGTGATATCGGCGAACCGGTTCAGCGATATCCGGTTGGTGGAGACCAGCTTGGTGAAGGTGACCGGCATCCGGGTCTCAATGCCATTATGCCCGCCGCAAACGGTCTTGATGGTGTCGCCGGACAGCTTCACCTCTTTGTAGGTGGTCCATTCGTCGGTGGCAGTGATGCACATGGGGCCGTCCACCAGGCCCTGCAGCAGGGCATCCCGGTCGTCGGCGTACTTGATGGCCGGGTAGGTGTGGATCGCCAGGCCGCCCGGCTTCTTGTAGTCCTCGCAGGTGAACTCCAAGTAGTTGTGCAGGGCCTCGCCGTATACGGGCAGCAGCTTGGCGCGGGCCTCGGCCACGGCGGCAACTCCCTCTTTGGCGGTGGTGTGGACGAAATAGATGCCGGTCTCGGTGCGCTCAGCCAGCCGTATGACCTTCCGGAAGGCGATGTCCTCGGAGAGATTGTTGTGGACCAGGTGCAGGTTGCTGCCGTGGTCGTTGCCCTCCGAGACCAGTTTCTCTTCCATGTAGGTGACGATGTCGTCTTCCTCGGCGTGGACGGCCACGATGCCCCCGTGCTTGGCCACCTCCTGAAACACGGCCCACAAGTGGCCGGTGGGTATCTTGGCGAAGAAGGTGGTGAACACTTTGAAGCTGGCCAGTCCCGACTGGATAGCCTCGCCAATCTCGCCGATCGTCTGCGGGGAAACTGCCCCGGCCAGGATGTAGTGGAAGGTGAAATCGATATACGAGTGGCCTGTGAAGGTCTGGCGGCGTTTCTCGATCTGGGACATGATTGGGTCAGCAGGAGGCACAGCGCCTGGATTCAGAGGCAGGTTGCCGGCAAAGTCGACGTAGGTGGTGACGCCGCCGAAGGCCGCGGCACGGCTGGCGGCTTCCGGTGGCTGGGTGAACACCTCGCTCTTGCCGCCGGCCCAATAGTCGGGCACCGGAACATTGATGTGGGTGTGGGGCTCGATACCGCCCGGAAGCACAATCTTGCCGGTCGCGTCGAGGGTCCGAACACCGGCTGCATCGAGGGTCCCTGGCGCGGCCACCGCGACGATCTTTTCGCCCTCGATGCCCACATCCATCACTGATGCGCCTTCCGGCGCAACCACCGTTCCGCCTTTGATGATTAGGTCCAGCATCCGAGGCCTCCATAGCATTGATGACTGGGGTTTTGCGAGTAGGTAGCTAGGCCAGCACTATATCCGACGCCAGCGTCTCCGGGATCCAACGGCCCAGCAGTTCTTCCAGATCATCGCGGCACTCTTCAAGGCGGTGTTCGGCGCCCTCATAGAGCACCAATTCCTTGGGCTCGTTGGCCATGTCGTAGATCTGCTGCCCGCAGGCGTAGGCCAGGCGTGTGTCAGCTTTGCCGTGGACCACCAGCAGCTTGCGTGGGGCGACCCGTCCGGCCATGCCTGCGCCGTAGGTCTGGGGAGACAGGGCCACCACGCCTTTGATGTGAGAACTGTTGGCCCCAGCGGCTATGACCACCGCCCCACCAAATGAATGCCCAACAACTACCACTGGCTGGTGCCCGGCGGCTTTCAGGTAGGACACGCCCGCCAACAGGTCCAGGGCGCACTCAAAGACATCGTTGGGACTACGGTAGTCNAATCGCAGCGACGTGATNCCCTCGCCGATGAATCTNTCGGCCATGCGGGCGTAAGTGCCGGGGCCCGGTCCGCCGAACCCCCCNCGGGCGCCACAAACCCAGATGACCCCGTTATNTGTGTCCGCAGCGCGGTGGAGGATGGCGTTGAANTCGCCNCGGTTGGTCGTAAATTTGAGGCCTTCGCCGGTGTCACCGTCCGGGAGATCGATTCCCTCGACATCCCGGATGCTCATCANCTCGTCCACCGATTTGGCTTGTTCGTCAGGCATNTTTTAGTTTCTCCAGGCCTAGTCCAAGAAATCATGGAGGACGGAGATGAAGTCTTCCGGATTGTCCTCGAAGACCATGTGGGCGGCCCGGTCAACGTGGACCAGCTTGCCATCGTGCAGGACTTGGACCATTTTCTCGGCGGTCTCCAGACCCAGGGTGTCGGTCTCGGAGCCCCTGACGATCAGGACCGGGAAGTTCAAACCTGGCAAGTTCAGCCAAAGGTCCGGCTGCTTCGACCCGGAATTGTTCCGCCGTTGCTCTCTCACTTGGAGGTCGTACCGCCAGCCGAACTTTCCGTTGGGGAGCTCCTTGGTGGCGTAGGTCAGGCGGCGGCGGAGCACCGGCTCGGAGCAGAAACGGTTCTGCTTGCTCTGGTAGGCGAATACGTCCTCAAAGGAGTCGAATTCCTCGGGAACATCCTTTATCTCTTGGGTGATACGGGCCGAGCCCTTGGGATCAAGGTCCGGGCCGATGTCTATGATAATCATCTTCTGAATCTTCTCGGCATTGCGGCCAGCGAAGGCCATGCTGTTGCGTCCGCCCATGGAATGGCCGACCAAGATAAACGAGTCCAGTCCAACGGCCTGGCAGAAACCTTCCAGGTCTGCTACGAAGGACTCGCTAGAGTAATCTCCACTGGGAGCCCAGTCGCTCTCGCCCCGACCTCTCTGGTCCAGCGCCAGCACATGGTAGTCCTGGCAGAACTCGGCGGAAACGTCGTCCCACGAGTGGCAATGCCCACGCAGGCCATGAAGTAGCAGGACTTTGGGCTTACCTTCAGTGCCCCAGTCCAGGTAATGCAGGTTGATGCCGTTAACATTGACTGTCTTGTCCTTGGGTTGAACCGACGTGGCCATCTCGTTTCCTCCGTAAAGGGGCGCGCTGAATTGGGAGTCAGTTTAGCATACGGCTGGTGCTTAAAGCCGGTTTGTCGCGGGTGTGCTAAGCTGGCCGAAATCGGCGATTCGACACACTCACGAGAATTTTATGAAAGCGATCCAGGTAACCGGCCCTAGGAGACTGGAACTTGCCGAGGTCCCAATCCCGGAGCCGGCGGACGGTGAAGTTTTGATCAAGCTGGAGGCCCTGTCGGTCTGTGGCACCGATATGATGGCCTACCGCCATCCCCAGCCGGAGGAAGACTACCCGCTGGGGCACGGGACCCCCTGCCACGAGTGCGCCGGGACCATAGTACGAAGCAACTTCACCGAGTGGCCGGTAGGACGCCGGGTGATCTACCTGCCCGCGCTGAACCTAAACGGCGGCGCGGAATACGTGGTCGCCCAGCCGGAGACCCTGGTTTCCCTACCGGATGACGGCGGTATGGGAGATTGGCTCATGTGCCAGCCATGGGGCACGGTGCTGTACGCATTGGAACGGATTCCTGTTGCCGGGAAGAACATCGCTGTCCTGGGTCAGGGGTGCATCGGACTGTTATTCACGATGACACTGAGGCAGATGGGCGCGCGAAAGATCATCGCCATCGACCCCAACGAACACCGCCTGGCGATTTCCCGAAAGCTGGGCGCCAATTTGACTATCAACACCAGCAGGGTCGTGCCACAAAAGGTGGTGCACGAAGTATTCGGCAATCAGGGCGCTGACATCGTCGTGGAAGCCAGCGGCGACTCAAGAGCGTTGGATCAGTGCGTAGCAATGGCGCGGATGTACGGCACGCTGGTGCTCTTCGGAATACCCGAGGAAAAGGAAGTAACCTTCGATTACCTGACAGCCATCGCCAAGCAACTGACCATGGTTGGAACGGTCAGCGCCACTTGCGAGGCGCCGGCCAAGCCAATCCAGCAGGCGGTGGACTTACGGGCCAAGGGCGAAGTCGACCTTTCTTGGCTGATCACCCATAGGTTTAGGTTCGAGGACGCCCCCCATGGGTACGAGCTTTACGCGGACCGGGGAGATGGGCTGATCAAGCTTGTGCTCGAGATTTGAAATCTCCGGCGGGAACGTTGCTACCGAGAGGCGTTGAATGGAACAACAGAAGAACGCTGTGACTGGTATCCGCCTTTTGGAAATGGACCACGGCATAGTCCAGATTCCCGATGGTCCCGGCCAAAAGCCCAAGGGCCCGTCCAAGTTCACGTTGATGACCTTCTCGCCAGATGGCCGGATGATGACAATCGGTTCGCCTAGCGACGGATTATCAGCAGTGAGAAGTAGTCCAAGTCCTCGGCTTCCAGTTTTGAGATATCCTCCACCACGTTCTCTCGAGCAGTGCTGGCCTGCCGCACGTAGGTGGCTTTGCCAGTGAGACCCAGTTTCTCCATATTCGCTAAGGCCTGCAGCAGGTCACGGTCCACCTCCATCAGCACGGTGGTGTCTGAGTTAGTGATCGCCTCACGCAAGTCGTCGATCCCGTAGACCTTGGGCAGGATGGTCAGCCGCTGCCCGTGGGTGACCAGGGGCATTCCTGAACTAGCCGCCGCCGCCATCACGGACGAAACACCGGGGATCACTTCTGCTTCCAGGTCTGGCGCTACAGCTTTTACGCTCTCCAACACCTGAAAGAACTCGCTGTAGAGCATCGGGTCGCCTTCAGTGATGAATGCCACATCGCGGCCCTGACCCAGATGGCCCGCAATCTTTTTGGCCGCGTCGGCCCAGGTCTGGGGGCTAACCGGTGTGTCGTCGTCCGATGGAATGGTGATGGCCAAGAACTCAGGCTGAGCCGCCTCCAGAACTCCGCGGACCACGCTGAGGGCATAGCTCTCAGTGCCATCGTCCAGTTGAGTGAAGCAAATGACTGCCACGCTCTGCAGCGTGCGCTGGGCCTTGATGGTCAAAAGTTCGGGATCGCCGGGGCCAACTCCTATGCCGTAAAAGCTGCCTGTGCCGCTATTTCCGCCTGTGATTGTCATTGGTTCGTTACTCTAAACTGCGCATCCGCAGTAAATATCGGGATACTTGGTTGATTCATCGGAGGGATCACCGCTGTTGGTCCATGACCCAATCGTAGATATGCATGGTAGCAAAACAATCGTCCGCGTTGTAGATGATGATCTTGTCCTTGGAGACTTGATCGGTGCTTCCGGACTCGACATATCTGGCATAAAGGTCCATAGACCCGACGCCAGTCACATCATCCTGCTGCCAATGGAATCCCAGGCATTTGGCAATGGGCTTGAGTCCTTCCCCGTAAGCAGGGAAGGCGTATCCTTTGGTGGCCCAAGGAGACAGGTCCTCTAAACGGTCCAACACCGCCGCCAGTTCCGGGTCGACCCCATACCGCTCGGCCATCTTCGTGAGATGGGTGTGTTCGTAGCGGTGCCAATGGTAGAAGATTGGGTCTTCGAGAGAAGCGGCCCATTCCAAGAAATGGATTAGGTTCTCTTCTTCGTCATCGAACTTATCGGCAAAGAATGCGGTGTATTCCCCTTCGGTATCCGGCGTCCGGTGGACCGCGCCGATCAGGTAATTGACCAGTTCAAGACCGTCCCCTTCTTCGCCGATCGCAGCATTGTCTTGGGCGCCCTCAAAATCGAAGAAGACCTCGGTTTTGCCCCGGCGTATCTCTGCAAGCTCTCCTCTCCGGAGGGGTTTCTGGCCCTGTATCGCCTGGGCCGATACCACGATCTTTTTGGCCGTGGACGCTCCGATACTCCTCACTTTAACGAGTTCGGTCTCATTGGCTGTGGCTATCCTCTCCAGTGTCGCGTAGCCCGCCTCCACCAAGTTGGTGCGGACTGAGGAGCCGACTCCGGTTATCAGGGACACGTCGTTGGCTTCTATGGCCTTAGTGTCGACGTACGAAGCCCAGGGCCAGCCGGCCACGCCGTAGCAGAAAGCGACGGGCTTCCCGGCTATTATCTCTCTGACCTCGGCCAACACCTCGTCCAGCCGTTCGTCAACCTCAGCCATGGCCACTGGAACAACGTCCATGTCGCCGTTGACCATCTGGAATTCGGCGGGTTCGTAGTCTTGTACCAGTCCCAGCACGCGGTTGTACAACGCCCCCTGCAATACCTGGGACTCACGCAGGCGGCGGGCCGACTTGATCTCGACCACCCGGTAGCTAAAATCTCCGAACACTGACGGCACGCTGTCGACTTTCTCCAGAACGTCAGGGCGTCCCGTAAGGCCTTGGGGCCAACAGACGAGGGGCATGTTCTTGATGAACGTCCCTCCTTCCGACATGATCTCCAAGGAACGGCGGAAGCCCTCTTCCTCGGTTGCGAATAGCTCTTGGATACCACCGGGATAAAGCCGGTCGTTGACCCGCTCTTGGTGGTTATTGCCAATGTCGAAGATGTGCTGCATCTGGTCGTTCATCGCGTCTTTGGCATCGGCGGGAGCGTGGAGGCTGCACCAGAAGGTGATGGGCGATTCAAGATAGCGCTCGACCCAGCCGGCTCTGACCGCCCCACTGGAGGCGCCATCAGTGAACTGAAGGTAGATTTCTTCGACGTTCATAAGCCTCCCGGCTGGACCGGAATAAAGGTCTCGTTAAGTCACCGGGAAACGTGTGAAGCTAGTTGACAACCACGTTGACCAGGCGGCCTGGGACGTAGACCGTCTTGGCCACCGATTTTCCTTCAACGTAGCTTTGTATCCGAGGGCTGGCCAAAGCCAACGACTTGGCCTCGGTCTCTTCGATACCCACGGCAACTTCGATCTTGTCTCGAACCTTGCCGTTGACCTGCAAAATCAAGGTGATGACGTCCTCGGCCGCCAGGTCGTCCTCCCAGGTGGGAAAGTCTTGTTGATGGATGCTGTAGGAGTGACCATTCATCTCCCAGAGCTCCTCGGTCATATGAGGGGCCATTGGCGCTAGAAGCAGCAACAGGGTCTGGGTGCACTCCCGCCAGGTCTTGGCGTCGATGCTGCCGTCGGCCCACACCTTGTTCAGGTGGTTGGTCAATTCCATGAGGGAAGCGATGGCCGTATTGAACTTGAACCGGTCCAGATCGCCGTGGCACTTGCGTATGGTCTGGTGCAGCAGGCGGATGGTGCCACTCACTGTGCTCGCGTCAACCGAGTCAGGGCCCAGTTTATTCGCGTCACGTGCCGCTATGTCCCAAACCCGGTTCAGCCACCTAGCCGTTCCGTTGATACCCACGTCGCTCCAGGGACCGCCCTGGTCCCAAGGGCCGATAAACATCAGGAAACAACGCACTGCGTCGGCTCCAAGTTGGCCGACGAAATCGTCCGGGTTGACCACATTTCCCCGGCTCTTGCTCATCTTTTCGTGGTCCCCGCCCAGGATCACACCTTGGTTGAACAGCCTCAAGAAAGGCTCATCATATTCGACCAGACCCATGTCGTGCATGCCTTTGGTGAAAAAACGGGAATAGAGCAGGTGCATCACCGCGTGCTCAGCTCCGCCGGTGTACTGGTCGACGGTCATCCACCGCTGGAGCAGGCCCGAATCCGCCGGGTCGTCGTCATTGTGGGGATCCAAGTAGCGCATCATGTACCAGGACGAGTCCATGAACGTGTCCATGGTGTCGGTCTCCCTGCGGGCATCGGCGCCGCACTTGGGACACTTTGTATGGACAAAGTCGTGGTTGGCTGCCAGGGGCGACTCTCCGGTGGGCTTGAAATCGGCGTCCTGGGGTAGCAGCACCGGGAGGTCAGATTCGGGCACCGGCACCACACCACAGGAGTCACAATAGACTATGGGGATGGGCGTGCCCCAATAACGCTGTCTGGAGATTAACCAGTCGCGTATACGGTAAGAAACGGTTCGGCTGCCCCAGCCCTTCTTCTCCAAGTCGACGGCGATGGCTGTCTTGCCTTCGTCGTTGGTCATGCCGTCGTAAGCCCCGGAATTGGTCATGAATCCATCGCCCAGGAAGGCGTCTGGCAGATCCTTGCCGTCCCACTCGATGGGTGCGATCACGATTCGAATGGGTAGCTTGTATCTCCGGGCAAAAACGAAATCTCTGGAGTCGTGGGCCGGAACGCCCATGACCGCCCCGGTACCGTAGGTGGTGAGAACGTAATCGCCGATATAGACCGGGACGCGCTCGCCGTTCAGCCGGTTAACCGCGTAGCTACCGGTGAACACGCCGGTCTTTTCTTTGTCCGCGGACAGGCGGTCGATCTCAGAGGTTTGGCGGGCCTTGTTGATGTACTCTTCAACGGCCTCACGGTTTTTTTCGGTGGTCAGCCCCGGGACCAAGGGATGCTCGGGGGCTAAGACGATGAACGTCACCCCAAATATCGTGTCTATCCGAGTGGTGAAGGTTCGGACCTCTTTCTCGTCCAGGTCAGCCTCAGTGATGTCGAAGGCTATCTCGACGCCCTCGCTGCGGCCGATCCAGTTCTGCTGCATGGTCAGGATCTTGTCCGGCCACTCTTCGAGGCCGTCGAAATCCAGGAGTTTATCTGCATAATCGGTGATCTTGAAGAACCACTGCTCCAAGTCCCGACGGGTGATCTCTGTACCGCAACGTTCGCAGACTCCGTTCAGCACCTGTTCGTTGGCCAGCACCGTTTGGCATGAGGGGCACCAGACCACCGGGGCTTTGGCGCGGTAGGCCAACCCCTTTTCGAAGAATTTCAGGAAGAACCATTGGTTCCAGCGGTAATACTCGGGCTGGCAGGTGATAACTTCCCGATCCCAGTCGTAGATCGCGCCTATGGAACGAAGTTGGCGGCGCATATTCTCAATATTGCTGATGGTCCATTCGTAGGGATGGATGCCACGGCTAATCGCCGCGTTCTCAGCGGGCAGGCCAAAAGCGTCAAACCCGATTGGATGGAGCACGTTGTAGCCCTGCATCTTCCGGAACCTTGCGTGGGCGTCCGCCGGGGCCAAGGCGTACCAATGCCCGATGTGGAGGTCGCCTGAAGGGTACGGATACATCGTCATCTCGTACCATTTGGGGCGGGGGTCGTCGTCGGATACCTTGTGCAGGCCGTCTTGTTCCCAACGTGCCTGCCATTTGCGATCGATGACGGCAGGGTCGAAAGCCAGTTCGACCTGCCGGGGGCTGCTGGTCATCTATGGTCTCCTCTAGTCCGGAACGCCGGCAAATTCCGTATCGCGGCCGACGTTTCTCGTGACCAACATATTAGCATACAAGCCGATCCAGGCACGAAATCACCTGGTGCAGATTATACGATTTCGCTGGAACAGACCCTTCGGGTTCATTGACACAAGTATGGGTGAATTCTAAAATTCTATCTACTCCATATATTCT